>DVED01000152.1 GCA_015295945.1 Oscillatoriales cyanobacterium M59_W2019_021
CGATCGCCTAAAAAATTAGAGGCAATTTATTAACCCGCTCTAGACCTATTGGCGGTGCAAACATAAGCTAAAATTCATGAAAATGAAACAGCCCTGCCCCAACACCCCCAAACCCAGCCATCCTAAAGCCGAGTTGGTGGTGTAGAGATCTAGCAAACCCAACCCGCTCCCTGCCAGCCACAACCCGCGCCGCCAGCCGCGATCGGCGATCGCTAACCCCGCCAACAACGGCAGCGCCAGCACCAGGTACGCGGCGATCGCCCCCGGAGTGCCCAATGGAATCTCATTCGGGGCGATCGAGACCTCCACCTCCCCTGCCAACCCCCGCACCTCCTGCCAGCGCCGCCACGCCGGAATCCCCGCGTAAATTGCCCATCCTCCCAGACTGCACGCAATAAACCCCAAATTGACATAACCTTGGCAAATCAGCAGCCCGTGGCGCTGCTGGGGGGTTTGCAAGTCATGTTTGAGAGCGTATACCACTGCCAAATATCCCGCAGCGGCGATCGCGCACTCCAGCGCCTTGTTGGGAGACTCGGCAAAAACGGTAGAGACGATTGCCATCAAAATCGCGAACAGGGCGATCGCATCCCATCCCCCACCCAACCGGGGCATCTGTCGCTGTCGCAGCAAAATTCCCAACAGCCACAACACCGGACACAGCAGTCCTACCTGCCACAAGAACGCCCGCAACCCCCCACCCCAAATCCCCTCACTGGGAGGAAACAGCGTCAACAGGACGTAGAAAAAGAACGTTAACTTTCCCAGCCACAGACTGGCAGGCAAGGGCGACTGGGGCGACGATACGGGATTGGCACTCACGGTTTGGGGTTGACAGTTGGCAGGGCGGTTCGATTGTGCCATGCCAAGAACCCCGAACTCAAGCCGTTCGTCACAGGACAAGAAGGTGAAGAGGTGAGGGGAAAGAAAGCAGGGGGGAGCAGTGACCACTAACCACTAACCACTAACCACTAACAAACCCCAAACCCCAAACCCCAAATAACCCATTACCAATTACCAATACCAATATTTCCAGTTAGAATCTTGTTTAATCATTTCCCACCGCGATCGAATCTAAAATCAGTGAGAGGTATGCTGCAATCGCTCCATTTTCGCTTTCCTCGCCAGCGCACTCGTCGTCTGCTCGTTGCCTTTCTCGGTCTGGTTGCCGCCTTGAGTGCGGGGTATCGGACGGGAATCGTTGGGGCAGCCGAAACGAGTTCTTTGGGTTACACCAGTTGGCGGGACGCCTCGTTTCCCGTCGAAGACTTCATCGACTATACCTCTCCTTTTGGCTATCGCGGTTCGGACTTCCACGCCGGATTGGATATGGCAGCCCCCGAAGGCAGTTACATTCGCAGTTGGTGGGCGGGTAAAGTCGTTGCCGTCATCGACGACGATCGCTGCGGAACCGGAATTGTCATCGAATCCGGTAACTGGGAACACGTTTACTGTCACATGGAAGGATATGCCGAAAGCCACGGCGGACAGCGATATTTGATCGATCGCTACGGCGGCATTCAAATTGCCGAAGGACAAGACCTACCCACCGCCACCCGCATCGGTCGCGTCGGCATGACCGGACGCACCACCGGTCCCCACCTCCACTGGGGACTTAAATACAACGGCGAATGGGTCGATCCTGCCTTAGTCTTGCGCGCCATGTACGCCGAGCAATCGTCTTAGTCAGAAGTTCGGGAGTGACCAGACGCGATGAGAACGCCGCTAAGAAGATTTGTGCGGTTGGGGCATCAACCGCTAAGTTAGGCGATGTAAGACAGGCTACGCCGGCAATTGCTGTCTGAGCTTAGAATCACCGTGGCTTTAGCCCGATGAGTATGTCAAAGGAGTCAGTGACCCGTGACCAACCCCAAACGTGTTGAGAAACATTAACCGATCGCTTGACGCTGAGTGGATTGCAGTATAGTAAGGATGGCGACAGACCCTTGGCTTGAATGAGTAGTGATTACTCAGAGGAGGCGCGATCGATGGCAGCTTTAAGCATTTCCCCCCAAGATCTTTCAACGTTAACTCCCGCAGACGTGAAAGATCTCGCCACTCGCTTAGAACGCGACGAGTATTCCAGCCCGTTTGACGGTTTGAAAGACTGGCACGTATTGCGAGCGCTTGCCTTCCAACGTCCGGAGTTGGTGGAACCCTACTTCGATCTCCTTGAATTTGAAGCTTGCGACGACGACTGACGGCTGCCGCAATGCCCGTTTCGGAAAACCCAGAGACAGCTTCGACACTTGCAACACCCGTTCGGAAAGTTCTCATCGGTGTAACTGGAGGCATCGCCGCCTACAAGGTGTGCGAGGTCATCTCCAGCCTTGCTAAATCGGGAACTGAAGTTCGGGTCATTTTAACCCAAGGGGCGCAAGCCTTTATCGCCCCTTTGACGGTGGCAACCCTCAGCCGCCACCCCGCCTATACCGACAATCGCTTCTGGCAAGCCGATCGCGGTAAGCCGCTGCACATCGAATTGGGGGAATGGGCGGACGTATTGGCGATCGCCCCGCTAACGGCTAACACTTTAGCCAAGCTGGCGTGGGGCATTGCCGACAACCTTCTCGCCAACACGGTTTTAGCCTCTACCTGCCCGATTCTCCTCGCTCCGGCAATGAACACCGATATGTGGGAACAAGCCTCCGTACGGCGCAATTGGCAGCAGGTTTTGGACGATCCTCGCTATCATCCCCTCGAACCCGGTGCGGGCATTCTCGCGTGCGATCGCGTGGGAGCCGGACGCATGGCAGAACCCCCGCAAATTTTGGCACACCTAGAATCCCTGCTGCATACCCGAGGACAGCGAGATTTGCAGGGCAAACGGGTGTTAATTAGTGCGGGAGGAACCCGAGAATACTTCGATCCCGTTCGCTTCATCGGCAACCCCTCTACGGGGAAAATGGGAGTTGCCCTCGCTCAAGCAGCCACCCATCGCGGGGCATCGGTGACGCTGGTTTGCGGACCGATGGCAGGGGAACTGCGAGAGATGCTACCGCCTATCAAAACGATCGCCGTAACCTCTGCCGAACAAATGCAAAACGCCCTGCTGGAGGAGTTTCCCGCCGCAGACTGGACGCTGATGTCCGCCGCCGTTGCCGACGTGCGACCCGCCACCTACCACGCCGAGAAACTGCCCAAGCGATTGCTTCCCTCTGCCCTTCCCCTCGCCTCCGTTCCCGATATTGTCGCCGAGTTGGGACGCCGGAAACAACCCCACCAAAAACTCATCGGATTTGCTGCCCAAACTGGGGATATCGTCACGCCTGCCTTAGAAAAGTTGGAGAAGAAGCAACTCGATGCGATCGTTGCCAACCCGATCGATCGACCCGATGCGGGATTCGGCAGCGATACCAACGAAGCCATTTGGTTGGACAGTCGCGGCAATCGCCGGGATTTCCCCCCCTGTTCTAAGTTGCAATTGGCGCATTATTTATTCGATGCGATCGCCTTCCTATAACAGAGGGAAAAAGGGAAGAAAGTAGGGGGGGATAAGAGGGTGAGGAGGTGAGGGGACAGTAACCCGCGACCACTAACAAACCCCAAACCCGAACGCCCAACCCCAAATGACCAATGACCATTGCCAAAAACACGATCGGTCAAAAGTACAATTGTTTTTTAACGACTGTATTTTTGAAATAAATCTTTCGCTGTTTTGTTTCAATCTCTAAGATTAGAAAGTTGGTCTCTAATGCCATTTTTTTTAATTTTTAAGAGAGGTATTTCTGGGCATCCACCCTTCTCCGTTCAAAAAAAATTCTATAAGGGGGATGGTAGTGGGATTGTAGGGAAGCCATTGGCTCAAATTGGGGTTTCCCTAAGTGAAGCCAATGGCGGGGGAATGAGGTTGGTGGTAGAAGAGGTTGGGGGATGAGAGAAAATTTAAAGTCTCTCACTATTTTTAAAAAATGGTATGATTACACTAATCATTGCAAGTGGTGCGATCGTTAATCGAGACTTCAACATTTGCTAGCAGAAGTTTGCTGACAAAATTAGCGAAATTCTGTAACATAATGTACAATTCTCCATGAATAGATTCCCTTGGCTATAAATCCTTGCTATAATTTCATAACTCAGTGAGATTGATGATTATTTATGGTTGGGCTTGTATGCTTTTGGTGTTAGTCCCCAACAAGCCCAAACAATCGTAAGCGATCAAAATTTATTTTCTCAAGAAGAAGCTTGCAGTTTTTATGAGACTAGTATTTTAGAACTTCAAAATAGAAGGAGCTCATTCTTTATCCTTTTTACTTCAAAAAATGTGGAATTTTTATGAAAACAACTATACGAAAGAACATATACTCAAGTCGATCGAGTCTAAAAAATCTTGGGTTATTCCCAAGCTAAAAAGTATTGGAATCATTTGAAGCTCGATCCAAGAAGCTCTTGATAGCATTTTTCGTTTAGATGCGGTACTTTTCCCGTTCCACACGGTCTATTTTCTAAAACTGGAGGCACGTCTTTCTACTCACTACGACGATCGATCGTCCTGACAGCGATCGCACAAACCGCGTACCGTTAACTCGTAATCCTCCACTTTCAACCCCGGACGCAGACCTTGCAAATTAATGCCTTGGAACTGTTCCCAGGGAATATCCTCAATTTGACCGCAGGACTGACAGCGGAAATGATGGTGCGGCGCAATATTAGCATCGTAGCGACATACCCCTTCCTCTAACAGCACTTCGCGCACTAAACCCACATCCCGCAACGCTTGCAACGAACTGTAGACCGTTGCCTGAGAAGACGTGGGTCGATTTTGATTGAGATCTTGCAAAATTTGCTCGGCAGTTGGGTGATCGGTTCGAGCCAGCAAATTGGCATAGACGGCAAACCGCTGAGGTGTTACCCGGAGTTTTCGAGACTTTAAGATGTGAACGATTCGATCGGCTTGCTTGTCCATATTCCCGTTCTCCACAGAACTGCCCAACGCCCTGAAGATCGCATCCAACTATCGCATCGCGATCTATCTTCAGCATACCATTCCTGACTCGGAATCGCACATTATCCATGATTTATCTTAAATTTAAGTATTTATACTGATTGATTTATTCCTAAATCAGAATTATTCTGAGAAATAACGAGAGCCGTTCCAGATTGATCGACTGAAGCCGCTTTCCCCGTTGTTAACCCCTCGTCAAGAGGTCAGTCAATATGGCAAATATCACTCGCGTCCCCGATGTCGTGTTCAAAACTCGCGTTCGCGACGAGTCCGTACCCGGTCCCAATCCCTATCGCTGGCAAGACAAAACCACTCAGGAAATTTTTGGCGGTAAGAAAGTCGTTCTATTCTCGCTACCTGGCGCTTTTACGCCCACTTGCTCGTCCAACCACTTACCCCGTTACGAAGAGCTGTACGATGAATTTAAGGCTCAAGGTATTGACGAAATCATCTGCCTCTCAGTCAACGATGCCTTTGTAATGTTCCAATGGGGTAAGCAAATTGGGGCGAAGAACGTCCTCTTGCTGCCGGATGGAAATGGCGAATTCACGCGCGGGATGGGAATGCTGGTTGACAAGTCCAATCTGGGCTTTGGCTATCGTTCTTGGCGCTATTCCATGTTGGTCAACGATTGTCAGATCGAAAAGGTTTTCGCAGAACCTGATATGGCTGATAATTGCCCCACCGATCCCTTTGAAGTGTCCGATGCCGACACCATGCTGGCTTACTTGAAAGGAGAAGAAGCTGGGAAAGTGTCCGAACCTCGCTTAGAATTTGTCGGCTAGTCAGATCTCGAAAGGTTTTCTGATTGAGGTTTTAGATGGGGCGCAATTTGTGCCCCATCTAAAACCCAATCGTTTTGATGAAAGGGATCGATCGCCGTTGCTGATGGCAAGTTGGTAGCCATCCAAATCTGGCAGAATATTCGTCTTGCCAGTCCGCTGCGTAAGTGGGAAGCACATCTTGCTACAGCTATTAGCAGTTAACTAAAAATCGAGATAGCTAATTCCTTAGATCTTCTTACTTTGGGAGCTCAGACGCCACATCCGTTCGAGTTTGGCAATTTGTTGTCGTAATAGATGAGTGCGATATTGCCGATAGCCGATGACGCTGAGAACGAAGATAATGGGCAGGGCGACGGCAACATAACCCAAGACGGTGTTAATTTGGTGATTGGGTTGCGAGTTGTCTCGAACTGGGGTTGCGGGAACGGTTTGCAGGGAGCGAGACTCCGAGGGAGTCGCTTGGCGATCGAAATTCAAGGTTTTAACCTCCACTGAGCTTACACAAGACAACAAAGCTGGAAAAATTTGGAAATATTTTGGGTTGCGAGGGAAAAACCCTTATCCTAGAATTTTCGGGAACAGCGCCCATCGGGTTGGACGCCCAGGGAATTTGCAAATTCCCCGTTCTTTTAGTGTCGGCTCTGGGTTAATACTCTGGGTGCGATCGCGATCGCCCAATTTGGTGTTGTCGATCGACCAATCAGGTGACTGAATTACTTATTACTTATTACTTATTACTTATTACTTAATGGAGTCTCGCCGTGCCTCCGCGCGAGCGTCAACCCATCAGCGATCGGCACTAAACTAATATCCACACGATCGTCTCGAACGAGTTTTTCATTAAACGATCGAATGGCGACAGTGCGTTTATCGAGATCTTGGGGGTCGGCAACTCGTCCCGACCACAACACGTTATCGATCGCAATTAAACCCCCCGGACGAATGAGTTGCAGCGATCGCTCGTAATAATTTTCGTAATTCCCCTTGTCAGCATCGATAAACGCAAAATCGAAGGTTTCCGCTTCCCCATTTGCCAACAGGCGATCGAGGGTTTCCAGTGCCGGAGCGATGTGGAGGTCGATTTTCTCGGCAACGCCAGCTTCTTGCCAATAGCGGCGGGCAATTGCCGTAAAGTCGCGATCGAGATCGCACGCCACCACGCGACCGTCTGACGGCAGCGCCAGCGCCACCACCAGCGAACTGTACCCCGTAAACACCCCTACTTCTAAAGTTTTCTTTGCCCCCATCAACTGTACCAGCAACGCCATAAACTGTCCCTGTTCCGGGGCGATTTGCATTTGCGCCATCGGCAATCGAGCGGTTTCTTGCCGCAGTTTAGCTAGGATTTCCGGCTCTCGCAGGGAGACAGAGAGGAGGTAGTCGTAGATGGGGCGATCAAGTCCGAGGGTTTGTTTTGCCATCCGTGCGTCCAAATTGGGAATTAATTGTAAAGAAACGTAACTCAAGTTAAGATTATATCTATAGTGAATCATCCCAGTAAAATTGACGCCCAGCGAGTCATGGCAAACCCCGAAACTCCCGACCCCAAACTAATCAAGGAAATTCTGGAGCCATTGCTAGAAGATTTCCAGTACTGGTTTTCCCGATCGCAACACCTCTTGGAAAATGAGAACATCTCGTTTTTAGGAGAGCAGGAACAAGCTGACCTGCTGGCGCGAGTCGTGCAAGCACAACAAGAAGTCAGTGCTACTCAAATGATGACCCGAGTGCTCGACGGTCGAGCTGGGGTGGAAATGTCCGTTTTAGCCCCTTGGCATCAGCTTCTGACCGAGTGCGCTCGCGTGGGAATGCGCTTTCGAGCAGAACGATCAAATTCGTCCCCAACTTCGGACGCCAACTAAACCTTGGCACAGATCGAGGTTTAACCAGTTCATTTACAATTAAATACAAACTCTTTACTAAATCAGTTTGCCCAAACCCAATTTTACGATCTATCCCGCACGGAGGTTTTTGTTGATGCTACACCTACTTTACATCCTCGCTTTTACGTTCCTCGCATTCGTTGCTGTGGGCAATTTAATCCGCAATTTATTGCATTTCAGTCAGGAGTCCTCTCGTTACCGACCTGCAAACCAGCAGACGCCCGACTTTTCGACGCCAAATCGCACTGCGCGGATTCCCCATCCAGAACTTTTTGACGAAAATGGACAAGCGATCGGCGAACCGTTGTTGGTCATGCGATCGATTAGCGTTGAAGATGCGCGCCAACAACTCGATGCCCTCTACAATGCTTCCCCCAGTGCCAATCGCGATTTGACTGACGAAGACGGAACACCTCCGAATACGGGATGGCAGCAATAATCAAGAAGTCAGGGGTGAAACGTTGGATGTAAAGTCCCCCATCGTCCCACCCGTCACCACTCATAAGATATTAAAATATTACTTCTTACCGATGAGTTCGACTCCATCTCGTCCGTCGAGTTCTTGTAGGTAAACTTTGACGACTTCTTCTTTGGCTGTCGGTAAAGTTTTACCTGTAAAATTGGCGTGAATGGGTAGCTGCCGATGACCGCGATCGACCAGAACTGCCAGCCAAATGGCTTCGGGTCTGCCGTATTCTAAAACGGCGTTGAGAGCAGCGCGAATCGTCCGCCCAGTGAAGATGACATCATCGACTAAAACAACCGTTTTTCCGGTTAAATCGAAGGGAATTTTATCCTTGGCGGGGGTTCGCATTCCCACGCGATCTAAGTCATCTCGATAGAAGGTAATATCGATTGCTCCCACGGGAACTTCGATGTTTTCCAGGTTGCGGATTTGAGTGGCAAGCAGGTGCGCGAGCGGGACGCCTCGGGTATAGATGCCCAATAGGACGAGATCGGAAAGATTGCCCGAAGCTTCGACAATTTGAGAGGCTAAGCGGGTGAGGGTACGGCGGAGTTCCTCAGCAGAAAGGATTTCAACAACTTTCTCGGACATCAATGTCGGTTCCCAAGCGGTACGGTCTTTTACTTAAGAATATCTCTAACCAGGGGGAAGAGCGAAGCCTTTGGGCTATAGCTCTTGGGTTTAGTTGGGGATTTACCGCCCAAATGCTTTTCCCCTACAGTAAATTTTGACGATTGAAAACTCGCCCTAATATTCCGATCGACCCATACCAATTCGCGATAGGATAAACTCTATGGCAACTATCGAGATTTTGGGAGTTCGGCATGCTTACGACCTCAGCCCTCCCACCCCATCCGGTCACGTTCTTGTCTTTCTCCACGGCTGGCTGCTCAGTCGCCAGTATTGGCAACCGATCGTTGATCGCTTGTCCGAGGACTATCAATGTCTTTGCTACGATATGCGCGGTTTTGGGGAGTCGCAACCTCTACCGGGAACCGAACCGCACTCTCACGCACGTTACACTCCTGCCGCCTACGCAGGCGATCTCGCCGTCTTGCTGCAAAGTTTGGACATCGAACACGCTTGGTTGGTGGGACACTCTCTTGGCGGGACGATTGCCCTGTGGAGTGCGGCGAAACTCCCCGAACTCGTGCGCGGCGTCATCTGCGTCAATGCCGGAGGCGGAATTTATCTGAAGGAAGAGTTCGAGCGATTTCGCACCATTGGTCGGCAAATGGTGCGGTTGCGCCCTCGCTGGTTGTGTCACCTACCCATCCTCGATCGAATGTTCGCTCGTGCCAGCGTGGCGAATCCTCTCGAATGTCGATGGGGACGTCAGCGTTTGGTCGATTTTGTCGTCGCGCATCCCCAAGCGGCTCTAAGAACCTTACTCGACTCGACGACAGAAGAGGAAGTCCATCAGCTTCCCCGCTTAGTTGCTAGCCTCACTCAGCCTGCGTACTTCATCGCCGGCGCCAACGATACCATTATGGAACCGCAATACGTGCGCCATTTGGCAAGTTTCCATGCCTCGTTCCAATTGGGAGAGGAAAACGTGGTGGAAATTCCCGAGTGCGGTCATATGTCGATGGTCGAAAAACCCGACGAGCTTTGTAGCCATCTTCGCAGCATTTTGAGCAAACATCATGGAGTCCGTCAAGCTGGGGAAATATCTAACTCTTGATGTCTTTTGTACCTGTACTCAAACTTACCACCGATATCGCGATCTCATCGCACCGTTTCCCGAAAATCTGGCGGAAACCATTCCCGCACTTCAAGATTTAAATCGATTTATTTTAGACCCAATTATCGATAATTTTGGGTTAGAGAAGTTTAACCTTACCTATGGATTTTGTTCTAAAGATTTGCGGAAATATTTAGAGCAGAAGAATCCACTGACAGGTGAAAAAAATGGTCGAGTGGCTCCCGCACTCGATCAACATATGGCATACGAACGAAATAAAAATGGAAAGTATTTCTGTAAAAGACCGGGTGCGGCGTGCGATTTTCTCATTTTGGGGGAAACGAGCGATCTCTTGGTTGAATGGATTTTAGACCGACAATTACCGTTCGATTCTCTCTATTTTTACGGTAGCGATCGCCCCATTCATATTAGCTATGGTTCCCAACACAAGCGATCGATCTGGACGTTTACAGAAGGAAAACAACCCACTCAGAAAGGGATTAAAGATTGGGTCGATCGGGCGAAGTTAATTCAGTAATAAGTAATAAGTGTAAATGGGGAATGGTATGAAGCGGTCGATCGATTAACAACAACAAAGTTCTGTAGGGGCGTAGTATTGGCTTAAAACGCTCGTGCAATCCCCGAAAAACATCCTGAAAATGATACGTCCAGGTGGATAGCAACTTCCCAGAAATTCTATAATTAAATTTATTTCTGATGCAAAATTAAGCGATTTTCGGCGGGATCGTAGGCGTATATTTCGCGACCGTGGGAAGTCGTTATAATTTCGCCAGGTGGGGGATAGCCGAGTTTTTTTAACCGATCGATCGCCGCTTCCAAGTCGGTAACTTCCAAACACAAACTCATCCCAGCACGATCGCTTTGAGAAAATTCTTCAGCGTGACTTGCTTTCGGTTTAAAAATCCCCAATCGCAATCCCGATACCTGAAACTCGGCATAGACATTGGGGATATAAGGATGGGGTTCCAGTTGCAGAAATTGCGCGTAGAATTGCACCAATTTTTCGGAGTCAGCAGCAGCAAGAGTTACGAAGGCAGCAGATAAGTAAAATGTCACGATTGGTTAATAATTTACTGTTACAAATTGGGTCAATTATCGCAGAATGTCTGGGATTGAATTCCCAACTTCTGGACTCCTGTAAATTCCAAGTTCCTCCAAAAAAACTTGTCGAATGCGATCGCCGCTAGTTAGGATGGGATTGGAACGAGGCAAGGCATTATCCATATGGATCGAAAAACAATCGGGATGCTCAGCAGCTATCCCAGTCTCAATCCTCCACCTGGGGATTGGTTGTGGCAGCAAACCCCACGTCCGTTTGGCGTTTGGGGCAACATTAAAATGGTCGCACGAGCACCCAAACCCGATTTTTTGCTCCTCTATCAGTTTAACTTTCGGCAACCGCCACAGAGCCAATCTTGGCGAGATCGCTTGCGGGGACGCAAACCCACTCCACCCATCGATTTTTCCACGCTGCTACGGGGCGTTCCCCAGGAAAGAATTATCTATTTGTTGCGCGAACCTCCCCTGGATGAAGTTGTGGAAAAACACCAGGCATCCTATGCAGCAGCGGCGGAGTATTGCGGTTATATTTCCGGTCCAGAAGATTTTGCACCCACCCCCGACTATATGCCAGCGATTTGGTATGTGTCTAACTCTTTTCGCGAGTTAAATGAAATGCCGCCACCTCCCAAAGAAAAATGTTGTAGTTGGATTACATCTGGCATTGATCGCACGGCAAATCATCGCCAACGGTTAGCGTTTTTGAGCTTGTTACAATCGCTGAATTTAGATGTCGATTTGTACGGTCGAGATTTACCTAATTGGGCGAAATCTGGCGGACAAGTGGATAATAAAGCTCACGCGATGATGCCGTATTACTATAACTTGGCGATCGAAAATTATGCAGGGAACGATTGGTATGTGAGCGAGAAGTTATGGGATTCGCTATTAAGTTGGTGTTTGCCAATTTACTACGGCGGAGCGGCAGCCGATAAGTTATTGCCGCCGGGAAGTTTTCTGCGATTGCCCAGTTTGGACGAAAAAGGGTTAGCTTACATACAGGAAGTCACGGCAACTCCGGACGCTTGGCACGATGCGAAAGAGGCGATCGCCGAAGCTCGACAAGTTATTTTACACAAACTGAATTTACTGAATTGGCTGTCGGAATTTGTTGTTAAAAGCTAATTGCTAAATATGGATGGAATTTGTACGCTAGCGAATGATGCGGTTTACGATCAATTCGTCGCATTGCTCAATAGTATCGAAGCCGTACAAGGTCGAGATATTCCTGTTTGCGTTTATCCTTATAACGATCGCGTAGACAAAATCGCGGCAGAAATCGAGCGGCGATCAAACGTGCAACTGTACGACAATCTCGAATCGATGCAACGTTGGGATGAGTTTTTTAAAGCGGTTTGGGACGCGCATCCCACAGCACACCAACGCCGCTTAGAAAAAGGGTTTGTTCCCTATTATCGATTCGGTCATCAACGCTATTTTTGCGCCTTTGACGGACCCTTCGATCGCTTTCTCTATTTAGATGCGGATACGTTATTGATGAATCGCGTCGAACCGATTTTCGAGAAACTCGATCGTCACGATATTGTTGTTTACGATTATCAATACAAAGATCCCGGTCATGTTTACGATTTGTCTTCACCGAAATTAACAGAACTATTTTCCGTAGAACAGATTCGATCTAGTATTTTCTGTTCGGGACTGTTTGCCTCAAAAAAAAGATTATATTCGCTGGAACAAATGGACTGGCTACTTTCTAGATTGCGAGATGGCGAAGCAGAGGTTTTATATATTTGGGCATCCGATCAGCCGATTCTCAATTATATGGCAATGCGATCGAACTCGAAGGTTTATAATTTTGCTTTAAATTTACCGGAAGATAAATTAACGGGTTGCTGTGTTACTTCTTCTCATTTTGAAGAACGAGATAGCCTGCTGTTCGATCGAGGCAATCAATTAACCTATATCCATTATATCGGCATTTCTTCTAAAATCTTTAATCGCCTCTGTCAAGGAGAAAATATTGACTTTCCCTACCGAGATTTATTTTTGTATTATCGATATCTCCACGAACCGGAAAATCGACCTCGGTTGAAAGGAAAAGCTAAGGCATACAATGCGCCGCCGAGTTTGACCGATCGCGTTTTGAAGAAGCTAAAACTTGTGCGTTAAGATATTTTTAAATCATCTAAATGACTATGAGTCGCGGACTTTATATTACAGCGAACGATCGAGTTATCGACCAGACAATTGCGCTATTAAATAGCATTCGATGTTACGACAAAGAAACACCGATCGTTCTAATTCCTTACGACGAAAATTATCAGACGATTGCACCAATTTTATGCGATCAATTTGGCGTTACCCTTTATGCCAATTTAGAATTAGTCGATCGCCTGTCGAAGAAACTACATCAAATTTTCGGTAACAAATTCTTTGCCAGACCCAACCAGTTTAGAAAACAAGCTTGTTGGTTTGGCGATTTCGATGAATTTCTATACATCGATACCGATCTCGTGGTTTTCGAGAAAATTATCGATAATCTTCACTATTTATCAGAGTATGATTTTCTGTGCTACGACTACCAGCATAATGGGGGTATAAAAAATGTCTTTACATCTAAAGTTATACAAGATAAAATATTTACAGAACTCGAGTTAAAAGATATTTTCAATGGAGGCTGGTGGGCGTCGAAGAAAAATTTAATTTCCGAAAATCTTCTGTACAAAACTTTTGCCGAATGTGCGGCGCATCCAGAATACTTCGATTTTTCTCAGAAAACCTCCGATCAACCGATTATTAATTATACGATTCTAAAGAACGTCGATCGCCGTTTTAACCTCGTCCGTCGTCCGGGAGGATGTCCGGGAAATTGGGCGGGAAGCCCTCATTTTATCCGAGAAGGAAATAAACTCGTCGATCCAAAAATAGGGCAAATATTACCGTATTTACACTGGGCTGGAATTCGCATTGAACCGGGTTGTCCCTATTGGGATATCTGGGAACATTACCGATATCTCCACGACCCCAAACCCGATCGACGCTTAAATGATAATGATAAAGCCGATGGAACTTGGTATCGAAAAATCATAAATTGGTTTAAACTGCGATCGGAATAGGTTGCTAATTATCCATTACCCATTACCTAGTTTATGAAACTCCCCAACTTTATTATTATTGGTGCTGGAAAAGGCGGTACGACTTCCCTTTATAAATATCTCCAGCAACATCCCCAAATCTTTGTACCCGAAAAGAAAGAATTATACTTTTTCGCATTTGAAGGGGAAGAACATCCTGACGGGGTAACTCGGTTTGAAGACTATCAAGCTCTGTTTCAAAATACGCCGGAAGATAAAGTTATTGGCGAAGTATCGAGCGTGTATTTATTTCGTCCGAAAGCACCGGAACGAATCAAAAAATACGTCCCAAATGCCAAGTTAATTGCAATTTTAAGAAATCCCACCGATCGCGCATTTTCGTCATACTTAATGCACGTTGGGGATCGACATCCCTCTATTTTCGATCCCCAAACGGGAAAACTTATCGAATTTGCCGAGATCGTCCGAGATCGCGGATATTTTATTCAAATTGGCTTCTATTACGAGCAGCTAAAACGCTATTACGATCGCTTCGATCCGAGTCAAATTAAAATCTATTTGTACGAAGATTTAGTGTCTGATAACGAAAAATTAGTGCGGGATATGTTTCGCTTTGTAGGAGTTGATGAAACTTTTACTCCCGATACCTCTCAACGGCACAAAGTCTCGGGAATTCCCAAAAACCGGATGTTGCACGATTTAGTAATGACCCAAAATCCGATTCGATCGTTCGCTGCTTCTATTTTGCGACCCATTCTTTCCGATCAAACTCGCGATCGCATCCGCAACCGAATTAACAAAAAAAATGCCGAACGACCGACCCTTTCTCCCGAACTGCGTCAAGAGGCGATCGCCATTTACCGCGATGATATTCTCAAATTACAAGACTTGCTCGATCGGGACTTATCTGCCTGGTTGAAGAATTAAGTAATAAGTAATAAGTTGGGAATTGGGGGTTTGGGGTTGGTCAATTACCCATTACCTATTACTCATTACTCAGCATTTTTACTCCCGACTGGGAAGCTTAACTTCTCCGAGAGAAAGCGAATCTAAATCTAGTGCTTTAGAACCCCCTTGTTCCAATTGAACGAGGAGTCTTTGAAGTTGCGCCCAAACCAATCCATTGACAAATAATGTCATGGGAAGCGACAAGAGATAGGAAAAGGAGAAGGGAAGGCTAAAAACTTGCAAACCCGAGGCAAGGAACACGCAAGACCCCAAAGAAATGCCGAAAAACGGCAGGAGAAGTTGCGAGCCTTTCAACGAAGCCAGTAAGCGGCTCGATCGCTGTTTCGACCACTCTCGGATCGAAGTCACCAAGGTGGTGTAAAAGGCAGAACCGCAAGTGACGGCGATAAACAAACCTGCCAAAACGAGAAAATAAGGCGGATCGTAATAGTACATCGTTAAAAAAAGACAGCACCGGATAGTCTGTCTGAATTTTAAGCGAAGGCGTCACCGATTGCACAGCGACTCGTGCTTCAGGGCAGGGGGAGCTTTCTCGAGTAGGGGAGGCAGGGGAGGCAGGGGGAGGCAGGGGGAGAGAAGCAACTAACAACTAACAACTAACCCCAAACAACCAACACCCAACCCCAAACCCCAAATCAAAATAACTGCATAACTTCTGGGAGTAAACCTGGGGGAAGTTGGGAGAAGGCTAAATTTTGTCCTTGAATGTCTCCGTCGTTGTAGAAGGCTCGGGTGGTTTGAACGACGAACTCGAGTGCCATTTGATAGCGTTGGGGATCGGACTTCCATGCGGCTAAGGCTTGCAGGTGGTGACGGAGGGAGGCTTCGAGGTGCGATCGCCGATCGATGGCGTTGCCGGAGTAGTGGGGATGGGTTACTAATTGATAGTGCGCCAGTCCGAGATTGTTGTGGGTGGCGAAGCGATCAAAGGTGGAGTTGGCGTGATGGGAAATCGTCAGCTCGATCGCCGTTTCGTAAGCGGCAATTGCCCCTTCTAAAAGCGTACTATAGGTATTCGCATCTTCCTGAGTGCGATCGGCAAGCTGCCAAAATGCCGTGCCTAAATTATTCTGAGTTGCCGCACACCCCATGGGACAAGTTTGGGGGGTGCGATACCGCAAAGCTTGACCGTAAGCTTCGATCGCCAAACGCAGGTACAAATCCGGTTCTTCGTGCTGCGAGAGATTCCAGTACGCCGTTCCCAAATTATTTTGGATGGCAGCATAGCCGAGGGGATCGCTGTCGCGGTTATCCCAGCTTAACGCTTCGGTATAGGCGGCGATCGCTTGTTGGAGATGCGGTGCGGGTTGGCAGTGCTGTGCCAGGTTCCAGTATGCCGTTCCCAAATTATTTTGGATGGCAGCGTACTGTGGTCGATCGAGATTGGCGGCACTGAGTGCAGCAGTAAAAGCGTCGATCGCGCGTTGCCAGTTATCCGCCGCCTCCCCACACGCCGCTAAATCGCCGTAGACTCCCCCCAAATTATTCTGAATCGGACTCCACATCCAGCTTTGAGAATCGATGAATTCCAAAGCCGCCTGGTACGCGCAAACGCTGTGTTCTAGCATTGCACCTTTGAGTTCCGGTTTGCACTCCATTCGGGAGAGCATCCAGTAAAGCGTTCCCAAATCGTTGAGAATTGATAAGACCCGTTCTCGGATGGCTGCATCTGCCGACGGCATTTCTCGCCAAAATTTGATCGCCTGTTCGTAGGCGAGGATGGCGATGCGGATCGTTGCCACAGAAGCATCACCGCTTTCAATGCGATCGCGAGTTATCTGTCCCAAATGTTGGTAATGTTCTACCAGGAGAGTTGCAGGTGCGTGCAGTCGGTGGAGTTGTTCGATTTGCTCCAATAATTCCACCGATTTTGCCGGAGTGCCGTCTTCGAGACTGGATAACACCTCCGCCACCAACTCGCCATCGACGTATTGAAACGCGGTTTGCTGTTGGGGGCGATCGTTTTCCAGTTCCGGAGAGGGCAATTCTACAGGATGAGGGTCGATTTCCGCCGTCTCCTCTTGCCACAACGCCTCTTCCTCCGCCACTAAAGGATCTCCCCGAAACTCGAAAATCCCCGTGCAGAACTGCCAAAATTCCGGCGCTGACTGCTCGATCGAATACAACCACGGTTGAGGAACCCACAGCAGCAAACTGGAGTCTAGTGCCTGTAAGTCCTGCGGCATCGATCGCAAGTGGTTTAAAAACGACCACTGTACCGGAGCCGGTTGTCGGGTCAAACGCTCCACCCCGACGATTTGAAATCCCGGTATTTGGAGATCGCGCGGCGGATTTCGCGCCAACCAATCCCGAACTCGGGCGATCGGATTCGGTTCGCTCCCCTCTTCTAACCGCAGGGTAATTAAGGGCGGATAGCTCGAAACTTGGGGAGATTCTAACTCCAGTTCCGCCTGCAACCGCGCGGCAATGCCATCTCGACGTACGGGATCGTCGCAGACTCCAATAAAAATTTGACGGCGCAATCCGAGTCGGAAGGCGAGTTTGAGCCGTTGATAGACTTGTCGATTCCAGCCCACAACTGTTTGTCCGGAAGCCGGTACGGACGCAGAAATAAAGTTACCTGCCGTCATCCTAGCAGGAGAATAGGGTGCGGCTAATAATTGCACAGACGTTTACCTCAACCATTGTGCGGTTTGTATATCTACTTTTTCAGGGGTTGTGGCTACAGTCAGGATGGGACGTGTGTTTGGGGGATGTCGATCGGATGGGAAAATCAGTAATGACATGCCCTAACACTTTCTATGTCTTTTTGGGAGAATTGAAAACTTGGTCGAAATGTTTAGAGTTGGTTTCTTTTTCAACTGGCGGTTCAAACCGCGTCTACAGGAACTAAACCCGCCTACCGCTTCAAGTCCGCGTAGGCAGACTTCGCTTCTGTCGCCGCGAATTTTATTCGCCCGGTTGTTGCCTTTCAATCGATTCCTGCCTCGCGCAATCGCTGTCGGAGCGCTTCAAGTTCGGATTCCGCTTGTTCGGCACGTTGGCGTTCCTGTTCTGCACGTTGGCGTTCTTGTTCTGCTAATTCTGCTGCCCACAACAGCAAATTTCCCGCTTCATCCCACCAGCGCAACCAGTAACCCGTTCGGCTATCTCGCGTTCCCTGCCAAACGCCTAAAAAGAGTTGCACATCGGCAATCCAAAATCGTCCGTTTTCATCGGCAGTTTGCAAGTGGTAATTACCGGAATCATTGCGGCGATACACTTCCAAACTCCCTTGACTCGGATCGAAAATGACATAGTAGGGAACTTGCAAGATTTCTTCGTAAAAAAACCACTTGCCAGGAGGATAAGTGGGTTTGGTGGAATACTCATCTCCTTCTGTTTCTGACAGAAATTCCATGACAATGCTGGGAATTTCGCCTTGTAAATGGGGGGTATAACTGCGATCGATTTCTGGCAGCGAGACGCGAATTTCGGGGATAAATGCCCAATCGGGTGCTTTGGCAACAAATTTGCCGTCTAAGGTGGCACAGATGGCGTAGTTTGTCGGGGTGAGTGTGGTTTCGGAAAGTTTTCCGGCTACGGCAAAGCTATCCGTCAGGGCAGTGGCTAAGAGGGGTTGAGTGATGTTATCCACGGGGTCGTCGGGTAAGACAAAATCATCGGGGAGTTTTTCCCAGGTAATTTTAGTGTTGGTTGTTATGGCAATCATTTCTGTGAGGGGAGTTTTGGGAGATATTAGTATTTTCTCGCGAGCGATCGATCTATTGCGAATGACAGAAGTTTTTTACAGTTTAGCTTGTAGAATCTGATGAGCCGTTAACCGCAACTTTGGAAACGTTGAAATTTCTACAACTTGCTCTTTCTGGTAAAATCCTTTATTATAAAACTGCATTATTTCGCCATGCTGTCCCCTGGCTTTTCCCATTTCGACTAACACTCCCCTTTCCAGTTCGTAGCGATTATCCGTACCATCTTCATAGGTTAGGTACTCTTCAAATGTTAAAATTTGTTCTAAGGTCGTGGCAATCATGGCATTTGCGTTTGAGTTTCCCCTATTTCAGGACATTGTAGCGCTTCGTAGGCAGCAGTTGTAGGGTGGACAGCTACTCAAGCAATTCTTTCAGGGATTATGAAACCACCTGTTATAGCGGCAATAGATCCACCAAACTCAATCCAAATAGAATTACGGTCAAAATTAAGACGATCGAGGCGTGAAAGAGCCGGCGGTGCGGATAAGGCGCGATCGATTCCCGCACCCAAATCGAGGCTGCCGAACCGAGGGTATATCCCGCCCCTAAAACTAAATAGGGCCACTGCTGGGTAATCAGCCACACGAACATCAGCATTGCCGCCAAAACTAACATGACAATTTCGATAAATTGGGGGGGATTGTGTTGGGCGGAAACGCGCAGGGTTTGCCACCAAAATTGCAAAATTCTCATAAGTCGTCCGTGAAGCTCAGGTTGGGAGAGGGGGATAACTGACCGGGCGATACTCCCAAAAGGAGTCGCGCTTCGCGATCGACAAACTAACGCCGATCTTGATACCATAAACGTGGGTTCCCTCTAGCACTTTCTATCTATCTTAATGGCTAACGAAGACCAGCTCAGCTTGTTCGATCTCGCAGGGGGGGACGCACCCAAACCCCAACCGGAAGTTGATCGCGTCAGCGACTCCCTCGAGGAGGATCGCCACCTCATCCCCACCAGTGCCAAGATTCCCATCCCACCCGGCACCTACGGATCGATCAACGAACTTGCCGAACACTGCCGCCAGTGCCATCGTTGCGGATTGGGGGCAACGCGGACAAATGCCGTGGTCGGACGGGGGAACCGCAAGGCTTCGGTGGTCATCGTCGGTGAGGGACCCGGACAGCATGAAGACGAGCGGGGTTTGCCGTTTGTCGGGCGATCGGGCGAACTCCTAGAAAAGATTTTAGCGTCGGTGAAGCTCAGTACCGAAGAGGATGTCTACATTTGCAATACGGTGAACTGCCGACCCCCAGACAACCGGACGCCGACGCCAGACGAAATCGCCGCGTGCAAGCCTTATCTGCTCGAGCAAATCCGCCTGATCGACCCCAAAATTATCCTGATGACAGGGGCAACAGCAGTCAAGGCAATTACCGGAGACAAACGCGGCATTACCAAAATTCGCGGCACTTGGATGCAATGGGAAGGTCGCTGGTGTATGCCCATTTTCCACCCCGCCTACCTGTTACGAAATCCGTCAAAAGAACCGGGAAAACCCAAGTGGTTGATGTGGCAAGATATTCAAACCGTGCGCCAAAAACTCGATGAATTGAAGTTAACTAATGGGTAATCAGCAATGTTTTCTCTTCAGAATTGCCCCAACGTTCAAATTGATGGGAATGGGGATGGCGTCCCATGCGAGTCGCCGTGGTGTAAATGGTAACCCTATATGGAAGTCATAACGACTTCCATATAGACTCGGGATTTTTGACTCCGCCACTGAAAAATTGATATCGCTGCGTTTCTCTTTTTCCCAGATCCTGCAAAATTCTTGAGAATGGTGTCATTAATGGAACGGATTTACGTCATTTCAGCGTTCTGCTATTATTGAGTTTGTAGCTACTGCTTTAGATACTTATCGTACATTAAACAAAATAGCTGAAAACCCTTCACTCGAGTTAAAATAGCGATCGAATTGGGAGAGAAAACTGGAACTGGGGTCGTATTTTCTAGAAAGTGGGATCTACAAGTCTTCTGCCCTCTGCCCTTCGGGTGCGGCAGTTGCTCTTCGCCGGAAACCGCCTGTCTTGGGAAATTACTCCACTTCTCTTGGGAAATTGCTCAACTTGGGGAGACCCCAAGACCGCATTTCCCGCTGGGGACACCCCAAGACCGCATTTCCCGCAAGACCGCACTGCCTTACCTTCTGCCCTCTGCCTTTTGCTATAAAATGAGGGCTGGAATCAAACTCACCCTCGACTCAAATCATGACCCTCAGCGATATCGAAGCCCAACTCGCCGACCTGCGGGAGGATGCCCAAACGGCGATCGCCTCTGCCGATAGTTTAGACGGACTCGAGCAACTGCGCGTCAGCTATTTGGGCAAAAAGGGTCAACTCTCGAAAATTTTAGGGGGAATGGGAAAACTCGATCCGAGCGATCGCCCCCGCATCGGTGCTTCAGCAAACGAAGTCAAAGAATCAATCCAATCGGCACTCGACGACAAGCGCACCCAGCTACAAGCAGCGCAAATTCAAGCGCGATTGGTTGCCGAAACCCTCGATGTCACCCTGCCGGGAGTCGTCCGTCCCCAAGGACGCCAGCATCCTTTAAATAGTACCCTTGATCGGATGGTGGATATCTTCGTGGGGTTGGGATACACCGTGGCAACCGGTCCGGAGATGGAAACCGACTACTATAACTTTGAAGCGCTGAACACCCCCCCAGACCATCCGGCAAGGGATATGCAGGATACCTTCTACCTCCCCGATGGCAACCTGCTGCGAACCCACACCTCCTCGGTACAAATTCGCTACATGGAACAACACGATCCGCCGATCCGGATCGTCGCTCCCGGACGCTGCTACCGCCGGGATACCGTAGATGCCACCCACTCTGCCACCTTCCACCAACTGGAGATTTTAGCGATCGACAAAGGACTCACGTTTACCGATCTCAAAGGCACGATTAAAGAATTCCTCCGGCAAATTTTCGGCGAAACCGACATTCGCTTCCGCGCTAGCTACTTCCCCTTCACCGAACCCTCGGCAGAGGTAGACGTTCGCTGGAAAGGCAAATGGTTGGAAGTGATGGGATGTGGCATGGTCGATCCCAACGTCCTCAAAGCGGTCGGTTACGATCCTGAAGTGTATACCGGATTCGCTGCCGGATTGGGGATCGAACGCTTCGCCATGATCCTCCACCAAATCGACGACATCCGCCGCGTCTATGCCAGCGATTTACGATTTTTACGACAGTTTTAAATGTTGGTCATTTGTCATTCGTCATTTGGAGTTTGGGGGTGGAAGTAATAAGTAATAAGTAATAAGTAATAAGTGGGTAGTTTTTTGTAGGGAGTGCCACCGGAACGAAACGCACCAATTCCCAATCACCCATTACCCAATTCCCAATCACCCATTACCCAATCACCCATTACCCAATCTAATGCCTTTAGAAACTGTGGCGAGTGAAGCCCTGATTCAAGAAAACTTAGAGAAATTTCTCCTCGTCCTGTCCGTTTCCCTGAGCGTGGCAACAGTATCACGGATGGTCAGTTGGGTGCGGCAAATCCCCTATACATTGCTGTTAGTCATTGTCGGTCTATTTCTAGCTTTCGAGGATGTACGGTTAGTGAACCTGTCGCCGGAGTTAATTCTGGAAATTTTCTTACCGCCGTTACTCTTTGAAGCGGGATGGAATCTGGACTGGCAGAAACTCAAAAAAGATTGGGTTCCCGTGGGGTTGTATGCCGTCATCGGCGTGATTATTTCGGTGGTGGGAATCGGGTGGGTTCTGGCGAAATTCACCGAATTATCCTTACCGATCGCCCTGTTAGTGGGGGCGAGTTTGGCAGCAACCGATCCGGTTTCCGTGATTGCCCTGTTTCGAGAATTGGGGGTGGGCAAGCGGCTAACCGTCCTCATGGAAGGGGAAAGTTTGCTCAATGACGGGGTTGCCGTCGTTGCCTTCAGTTTATTGCTGGGTGTGGCATTGGGCGTTGAGGACTTTTCCACGCAAGTGACGATCGCCCGTTTCGGCATCTTCGTCGGCGTCGGCGTCGGCATTGGCAGTCTGATCGGGTTTGGGATTTCTTACCTGACTCAACGTTTCGACCTACCCTTAGTCGAGCAATCTCTCACTCTGGTTGCCGCTTACGGAACTTATGTCGTCACCGAAAAGTTAGGCGGATCGGGGGTAATCGCGGTTGTCACTGTGGGATTGATTTTGGGCAACTTCGGTTCCCGCATTGGTATGAATCCGAGAACGCGCATTATTGTCAGCGAGTTTTGGGAATTTCTCGCCTTTTTCGTCAACTCGATCGTGTTTCTCCTCATTGGCGATCAGGTACAATTCCAGGCTTTGCGAGAGAACGTCCACTTAATGGCGATCGCCATTCTCGCCGTCGTCGCTACTCGGGCGATCGGGATTTATAGTTTGGGCGGTGTCAGCAATTGGCTGGCCAAATCGGATATTAAACTCTCAGAACAAACGGTGCTATGGTGGGGCGGATTGCGCGGTTCGGTGTCCATCGCCCTAGCACTCAGCGTTCCCATCGCCCTTCCGGAACGGGATAAAGTGATTGCCATCGTCTTCGGTGTCGTATTGTTTACCCTCCTGGTTCAAGGCTTAACCACCAAAACCCTCTTGCAGCGATTGGGACTGTTGGGCGAAGGGGGACGACAGCAAGAATATATCGAAGCTAGCGCCCGCCGTACTGCCCTGGAACGGGTGTTAGAACGCTTATACGAGTTGGAAGGTCGATCGGAATTCGATCGGGAATTTTACGACTATCAAGTGTCGCTGGTGAAGGGACAAATCGACGACATCCAGAAAGATATGCAGGCAATGATCGATCGCTATCCCAACTTGCGCGACTTTGCTAACGAACGACTGCGCCAAGAACTCTTGGCGATCGAAGCCGATACCTACGCTCAACTCGTCCGTGCCGGACGTTTAGCTGAAGAATTATCCCCTTTCTTGGACGAGATTGCTGCCCCGCAAACGGGCGAAGCGAGCTGATAAGTAATAAGTAATAAGTGCTTTTGTCAATTACCAATTACCAATTACCCATTACCTCGTGAAACACTCGTCCCAAATATTGAGTTAGCGTAAAAGCATCGACGCCTAACTCCGATCGATCACGAACGGCGAGGAGGGCAGCTTGGGAGTGCCACCACACGGCACTGGCAACCCTAGGCGAGATCATCTCATTTCCGGCGGCTGCCTGAGCCACCAAGCCCCCAATTAACCCCGTCAGTACATCTCCCGTGCCACCTCGTGCCAAGGCGGGCGTACTCTCCGAATTCAGCCACACCGTGCCGTTGGGATGGGCGATCGCCGTTCTCGCCCCTTTCAGCGCCACGATCGCCCCGCTTTGTCGGGCGGCGTCCTGGGCAGCAATCGGTGGATTTTCCAAGCGATCGCCCAATTCCGGGAACAACCGCTTAAACTCCCCGGCGTGGGGGGTAAAAATGGTGGGGAAATTTCGCAATCCCTGTTGTCCGCCGCGCAACATCGGCGGTTCTTTGGGTAAAAACGTTCCCAACTGGGTCAAAATATTCAAACCATCGGCATCGAGAACCAGGGGACACGGGGCATTCCATACCGCTTCGATTGCAGAGAGCGCCTCGGTTGTCAAACCCGGTCCGGCGGCGATCGCATCGTACTTGCCCAGATCGACTTCCGGTGGCAAATTGGCGATCGCGCCAGCGACTCCCTTTGGGAGTATCGCCCCCGTCTCCGTTTCCGGACAACCCAGAATTAACGCTTCGGGTAACTGACCGTTCAGCCACAGTTTCAGCGATTGGGGCACGGCGATCGACAGCATTCCCACTCCCGTTGCCCTCGCCCCCAATCCTGCCAGCAGTGCCGCCCCCGTATACCGACGGGAACCGCAAATCAGGAGTAAATGCCCCTGCTTGTACTTATGGGTGTTGGGGGGGCGAGAAAGCGGTAATGGGGCGATCGCCGCCGCCTTCGTCAACCGCCGAAACTCGGGCGAAGTTCCCAGTACCACCCGAATATCGGGTAGCGGGATGTCGAAATCGATTAATTCTGCCGTTCCCAGGTATTCCAGCGCCCGTTCTTGGCAAAATGCCAGCTTCCATAGCCCCAAACACAAGGTGTGCGTCGCGCGAATAGCCGTTCCCAACACCGCCCCCGTATCGGTATGAATCCCGGAGGGAATGTCGATACTGACAACGGGAACCGCATTTTGGTTGATTTGATCGACGATCCCGGCGAGGGGATCGCCGATCGATCGCTCCAAACCAAACCCGAACAAACCATCGATGAGAACGTCGCATTGCAGGAGGGGATAAATTTCCTGCATGAAGGGAATCCCCAAACTCGCTGCATACCGAGCATGTTGTTCCGTTAGTTCCTTGCTTTTGACGATCGGGCGGTAGACGATCGGCGAATAACCCCGAAATAAAAGCTCCCGTGCCACCACCAACGCATCCCCCCCATTGTGTCCCGGACCGACGAGAACCCCCACTTTCCGGGCGTTGGGGTACAATTCAGCAATGCGACGGGCGACTAATCCCGCCACCTTCTCCATCAGTGCCGCCACGGGCATTCCCGCAGCAAACACCCGCCCTTCGATCGCGCTCATCTGCGCGGCGGTGACGATAAAATGTTCGAGTTGTTCGAGTCGAGTACGATCGGGTTCCATGAGTTGCAAGAGTACGGGAGGGGAAGAGAGCAGAGGGAGCTTTCTTGAGCAGGGGGAGCGGGGGAGGCAGGGGAAGCAGGGGGAGAAACGCGAACGAGCAACTAGACATCTCCAGAAATACCCCTCAAACCCTTGCCCTGTCTAGGCAAAAACCGAGTTTTCGGAGATGTCTACTAGCAAATCCCCAAATAACCAATAACCAATAACCAACACCCAACCCCAAACAACTAACAACTAGCCACTGTCTTCCTCCAAATCGACGCCCAGTTCTCGCAAACGTGCGGCGAGACGATCGGCGCGTTGACGTTCGGCTTCGGCGCGTTGACGTTCGGCTTCGGTATCGGTGGGGATCGGGTTGCCGCGATCGTCGCACCAGCGCAACCACAGACCTGGAATTCCTTCGTATTCCTCCGATCGCAAGTCCAAACCCAATTCTAGTTCGGGTATCCAAATTAGGGGAGGCTGGGGATTGAGCGATCGTTCCCGATACCGCGCTCCTTCGAGTTGGAAAAATCGCAAGCGTTGGGTGCGGCGATCGTAAACCAAGCAATACGGCACGCGCAAGATTTGCTCGTAGACTTCCCATTTCGATGGGATCGCACGATCGGCGTCTTCTGCTGGATTTTCCGTTTCCCCCAAATCTTCCTTACCTGTTCCTGGCGAGAGTAACTCCACGACGACCAACGGTGCGACGCCTTCTTGCCACATCACGTA
Source organism: Oscillatoriales cyanobacterium M59_W2019_021 (assembly GCA_015295945.1). Lineage (GTDB taxonomy): Bacteria > Cyanobacteriota > Cyanobacteriia > Cyanobacteriales > Geitlerinemataceae > DVED01. The sequence goes on from DVED01000152.1 coordinate 25,912, forward strand.
ACTATTTCTCAGGCGAGTTTCTTCCCACAAACGCGGCACGCCGACGACCAGAAACCAGTCGGGACGTTTGTAGCGCAGGTGGTGGCGTACGTCGTAGTAGAAGTTGATATCTACCCCAACGAAGGTCGATTCGGGGGAGTAGCGGGGACTGCGGCAGGTTCGCCGTAACAAATCGGGTTGGTAGAAGTGAAACTCGTCCGGCAAACCGGGTTCCTCCGGGTCTTCACTGGGTAAATCGTCCATGGTGGGTAAGATGTCCCTGGGGGAACGCGGGGGATCTTCGGTTGTGGGGATCGTTTCGATTTGAGTTTCGATCGTCATGCGTTCCTCCTCCGGGTCTGCTTACAGTAACGGCTTGTCGGCAATTTCATCCAAACCGACCGATCGCAGCAGTTGCGCCCACTCGTTTTCGAGAAGGGGATCGTTCGGATTCTCTCGACGCAATTGGGCTAAGGTATGCAAGGCATCGTACCAAAGACCCGTATCGGCATACAGCTTCACTTTTTCTTCCGGAGTAGCGGTGGCTAAAGCTTCTGCCAGGACGGGTTCTGGCTCGAAGCGTTCGATCTGACCTTGGACTAGATAATCAGTGACGATGCTGCTGGGATTAAGTTTCAATCGAATTTGCCAGGTGTAGATTTGTCCGACTTCCAGGGGGGGGAAGTTGGCGTTGCGCGGTAAGTCGATACTGAAGGTGGCGTCGCGATCGGCAACTAAATAGCTGGTATCGTAAATGCGATCGCCCAATTCGTCGAGCAGCACGAACTCCAACCTCGCACCGGGAACTGAGGGCATATGGACGTAGAACGAAGGGTATGCCTCTAGGGTTAAGCCGTAATTGCCGAAAGAGGAGGAGGGAACGATCGCCACCAAAGGAGAGGGTAAGGTTTCGCCGTTGGGGGTAATGTTGGCTTGACGCCGACCGGAGGACGATCGCGTTGTTTCCATCGGTTCGGAAAACCGAGTTCCCGCACCGACGAGGCGTCCGGGGGCACCGCGATCGGGCGGATTGAATTCGATCGAATAGGATGGAACTTGCCAACTGACGATCATGGCAATGACTAAAAATAACGAGACGAAGATGAAAGCGAGGACTTTCTGCTTCATTTTCAACTTAGTTTTCAACATAGAATTTTGTCTCCTAATATCGATCGTCGCGCTGTCCCCATACCCTGGCGATCAAGCGATCCCGACACAGTTTGACACCTTGCGAACTTCCTCAATCGATGTCAACTTGAGTGTAGTAGGCTAAATTTAGCGCGATCGGGTTAAAAATGGGTAACGCTCGGCAAAAATGCCAGGGAAAAAGCGAAATTCTCTGATGACCGGGCATCGTCCCCAAACCTCGTTCTGCGGACGATGCTGATCGATGTCCGATCGGGCTCTCTCCAAGGCGTGATCGGAGTTGCCTCGATCTTCAATGGCATTCGGAATACACCCGCGCATTTCTCCATTCCCGCACGTCAGACGCCGTAGCCAATAGACCGATGGCGACGCGCGTGCCGAGCGGTTCTTCCTGTTCGATAACATTCGCTGCCCATCCCAAGATCGATCTCAGTTGGCGGGTCAGTTGGGCAATGTCCGCTCGATCGGCAGGAATGACGATCCCAATGCGGGTTCCCCCGCAGATTCCTCTGAGGTTTCCGAAAAATCGACCGTTGGCGGTAGCGGAATGCGAGGAATCGAAACGATTTCCACCGAAATGCCCCGATCGGCTAAAGCTGGAACTGCTTCCCAAGCCCGTGAAAGTTGACTGAATCGACGGACTCGCACGGCGATATCTTTACCATAACGCACCCACAATGCATCCGGATCCACCGCTCACACGTCCTGTAAGAGTGCGAGACCACTATCTTATCCCGTACAGACGTTAAAATACTTCAGAAGGAGTCTGGCACTGAAGCCGCGTTTCTAGAACCATGAACAAAGTCGTCGTCGGTTTGTCGGGCGGAGTCGATAGTTCGGCTGCTGCCGCCATTTTGCACCACCAAGGGTATGACGTGGTGGGATTGACCCTTTGGCTGATGAAAGGGAAGGGTCAGTGCTGTTCGGAAGGCATGGTGGATGCGGCGGCGATTTGCGAGCAGTTGGGCATTCCCCACCATATTGTCGATAGTCGGGAGGTTTTCCAAGCCCAAATCGTCGATTATTTGGTGGCGGGATACGGGGCGGGAGTGACGCCGCTGCCCTGTTCTCAGTGCAATAAAACAGTGAAGTTCGGTCCGATGTTGCGCTACGCTCGTCAAGAGTTGGGGATCGATCGCATCGGCACGGGTCACTACGCGCGCATTCGGTACGATGCCGACAGCGATCGCCATCAGTTGCTGCGCGCGGTCGATCGTAACAAAGATCAGTCTTATTTCCTCTACGATCTCACCCAAGATTTGCTCTCGGCGTGCGTCTTCCCCCTCGGGGAGCAAACTAAAGCCGAAACCCGTCGCCTTGCTGCCGAATACGGCTTGCGAACGGCGGAAAAACCGGAAAGTCAGGATTTGTGTTTGGTGGAATCCCACGGGACGATGCGGGAATTTTTGGATAAGTACCTCGCACCGAAAACGGGGGATATCGTCGATGAGGCGGGGAATGTGTTAGGACAGCACGAGGGAATTCACCACTACACCATCGGTCAGCGTAAAGGCTTGGGCATTGCCGCTGCCAACCCTTTGTACGTGGTGGCGATCGATGCCGGACGCAATCGGGTGGTGGTGGGCGAACGCGATCGGGTCTACAATCCCAGTTGTACCGTCGCACGGGTGAATTGGGTGTCGATGGCAGCACCGACCAGTCCCATTCGCGCCGAAGTCCAAGTCCGCTATCGCACGCCAGCCGTTCCAGCTAACATCATTCCGTTAGAGGGCGAGCGAGTCAAACTGGTTTTCGACGACCCCCAATTCGGCATTACCCCCGGTCAAGCTGCCGTTTGGTACGATGGTGAGATCGTTCTTGGGGGCGGCATTATCGAACCGGAAAATGGTTGTTAGTGGTTAGTTGTTAGTGGTTAGTTGTTTTTTACTAATGACTAATGCAGTTTGAATTCAGTCGATATAGTTTTCGATTAAATCGCTCTAGCAAAATTATGCGTTGAGGAGATCGAAAAGCTGGGGAGCCAGGGATATAATAAATACTATGCGTTCTGCAAATTTCTATTATGGTTCTCAGCAATCCTCCTGATGCGGTAAAATTCCCTCCGAGCGACCTTTATAGTGACGAACCTCCCTTGGAAACCGATCGCCATCTCCAACAAATTATCTTGCTCCTCACCTGCTTGAAATGGTGGTGGCAACAACGTCCCAATGCGCCAGAAACCCGACGCAATAACTTTTATGCTGCCGGAAATCTGACGATTTATTACAGCAATCGCCAACGTCGGAACGAACATTTTCGCGGTCCTGATTTTTTCGTTGTCCTGGATACGGAATATAAGGAACGGAAAAGTTGGGTAGTGTGGGAAGAAGACGGAAAATATCCCAATGTGATTGTGGAAATGCTTTCTGACTCGACAGCAGAAGTCGATCGGGGATTGAAGAAAGATCTCTATCAAAATACATTTCGCACGCCTGAATATTTTTGGTTCGATCCCTACAGTTTAGAGTTTCATGGCTTTCGATTGTTGGAAGGGTTTTATGAGGCGATCGTTCCTACAGAACGGGGTTGGTTGTGGAGTCGGCAATTAGAGTTATATTTAGGGGTTGTGGAAGAGAATTTGCGTTTTTTTACGCCTGAAGGGGTATTAGTTCCGACACCGACCGAGGTGGCATTACAAGCAGAAACAGAGCGCCAGCGTGCCGAAACGGCGGAGGCGGAATTGGAACGGTTGCGGAGACAGATTCAAGAACGGGGAATCGATTTGGAAGGGTAGGAATGGAAGTAGATTTTCTTCTGAAGCTTTTAGATCTCATGAGAATCGATTTTTCGTATTTATCGATCGAAGATATCGAAGCTGAACTGGAATCGCCCTTGGGGAACTCGTAAATTCTGGGTAAAGTGGACAGTTATATTCGTCTTGGGTTTGAAATTTTAGATGGCAGAACTGCCCACATTACGGGCTACTCATTGAATGATACAATATAAAGAACTCACTATTTTTATCCGATCGTGCTAGATTCAAACACTCTTAAAAGTATTACATCAGAACTTAAGTTGTTTAAAGATATTAAGACCAAGGAGAATTTCTTATTGATTCTTGGAGCTTTAACCGCTCGTATTATTAGTTTGAAGAAGGCGGCTGAGATTATGGACATGGAAGTCGATTTTCTTCTGAAGCTTTTAGATCTTATGGGAATCGATTTTTCGTATTTATCGATCGAAGATGTTGAAGTCGAACGAAGCTGGTAGTTTGTGGTGAAAATTGTTTTCAATTCTTCTCCTCTTATTTTTTTAACTTGTTTAAACTTTTTAGATGTATTCCTAGAGTCTTCTGATGAGTTTTACGTCCCGCATTCTGTTTGCGTAGAGATCGATCGCAAACAAGATGAGGCAAGTGCTTTTATAAACAAAACGATCGCGGCGGAGAAAATACAAGTTCGATCGAGTGGTTTGGTTTCTTTGGTTTCACGTCTGAGCGATCGATTGGGGAAAGGAGAATCTGAGGCGATCGCATTAGGGTTAGAGATCCAAACCGATTACATTATTCTTGACAATCTAGCAGCTAGAAGAGAGGCGATGCGGTTAGGGTTGAATGTTAAGGGAACTCTGGCTGTCGTTAAGAAACTGCAAGCGGATGGTAAAATCGCGATCGATACTTTAGATGCACTGTATCAACGAATTTCAGAAATTAATTTTCGAGTTAAGAGATCGGTATTTGATGCCATTTTTGAGGATTGATTAGATTTTGGAAAATTGTGAGAACTACGGGCGATCGCCCTTTGAGAATTTATAAACTTTGGGTAAGGTGGGCAGTTATTTTCGTCTGTATTTTAAATTTTAGATTGCAGAACTGCCCACCTTACCTGCTTTTCAAATATCGCCTGAAGAATGAATGAGGGTTAAACCTAATTTGCTTTCAACCAAGTCTACCAACACCTTTTGTACTTGATGAAGTGTGTCAGAGCTACTTGTTGACCAAGTGTTTAGAGGGAGCCACTGTAGACATTGCTCGCTAATTTGTTCGACGTGTTGGCAAATGAGATCGGGCGCTACTTCGTCGATCGCCCGATCGACAATTTGTTCGGTAGATTGCAGGATATTCATTAAATTTGCCTCTTCTGGGTTGGTAGATGTAGTTTCTAATGAACTTTCTGTGTTGAGATTGTGGGATTTCAGCAGAGTTAGATATTTTTGGGTATAGGCGTAAGCGAGTTGAATTCGGTAGAAGTGATTTTGAGGATGCTCGGGACTGCTGGTACTGAGATTGAGGGGAGCGATTTCTTCTA
>DVED01000196.1 GCA_015295945.1 Oscillatoriales cyanobacterium M59_W2019_021
GTTGCCGTCGTTGGCTGCGTTGCCCTCCTGACATCGGGACGGCGTTTCCTGCCCTCGATCGTTTATCAACCCCCCTCGCCAGAAATCGAGCAGTTGGCAATGGCAACCGCGATGACCCCGGAAGCCCAGCAATTATTTTATCAACAAGATCCGGAAATCATCCCCAAACACAACTTTCAGACGCAGTGTAACAAAAGCAACCACGCGCCCGAAAAAACGATTATTTTAGGGTGCTATAGCAGTAACGGATACCGAGGTAAAATTACGATCCAGTCCGTCGTGGACGATCGCCTCGAAGGGACGATGGAGGTCACGGCGGCTCACGAAATGCTCCATGCCGCGTATCACAAACTCAGTGCTGCCGAACGAGCTTGGCTGGCTCCCCGGCTCAAAGCCGCACGGCAATGGGTGAGCGAACCGCGTTTGCTGGCATTGATCGAACAGTATGAAGATGGAGATCCGGAGGTTTACCTCAACGAACTGCACTCGTACTTGGGTGTTGAATTGGCAGATCTTAAAGATCCCGAGTTGGAGAAACATTATCAGAAATACTTTGTCGATCGCGATCGAGTGGTTGCTTTGGCTCAAAAATCTCAAAGTAAGTTAAACGAAATCGAGGAACGAGCCGGTCAGTTGAAACCCGAAATTGAAGACTTAGAAGCGAGCTTAAAAGAAGAGGCGATTCGGATTCGAGAACTGTCTGACGACTTGAAAAGTCGCGCCCAGATTCTAGAACAAATGGAAGCCGATTTGACGAACTTGAGGCAGCAAGCCGAGGCGTCGTTATGGCGGGGCGATCGGAGTTTGGCGTTCGAGTTCGAGCAAGCTACGATTAGCTACAATCATGAAGTGAACGATTACAATTTCCAGGTGCAAACCCATCGAGATCGGATCGATCGGTTTAACGAGGAAGTTGAAATTTACCAGCAAAAGATCGACGATTATAACGAACTCGTCCAAACCGGACGCTCTATCCTCAGCACGCTCGAAGTCGATCGATCGGTCGAGACTTTACCCGCCGTTTCCCCATAACAAACAGGCTCGATCAGTGAGTGACGTTAGGGTAAGTGGCACACCCCCACACTCAATCCCGAAATCATCTTCTAAAATTTAAGACGGTCAGGTGGTGTGAGGGCTACTCTTCTGACGGAACTCTGCTTCGAGTAAAGCGTCGAAGATCTTAATGGTTCTCAACTGTACGCTGTTGCTGGGATATCTAGACTTGTGGAGTCAGACATCCCAGCTTTTATTACGCACAGAATTGAGGAGTCATACCATTGTTCAAAAATGGTATTAAACCTCAGTACGGGTTAAGCAAAACCCTGTATCCCTTGTTGGGGTTTGGGGTTTGGGGATTTTAGATTTTAGATTTGGGGTTGGGATCTATGACCCATAACCGATCTCGGGTCACCGTCTTCTCCCCCGGCTTCCCCGGCTTCCCCGGCTCACCTTCACCGGAAGCTGTCTTATCCCGTACTGAGGTTATTAACGGGAGGCGACGGGAATTTTCTCCAACTGCCGAGCTTGCCACTCTTTGTATTTCGGCGCTTCGGCCAGGGCGGGGTTGATGCCGAACCAACGTCCGCCGTCGTCGCGGTATTCAAACAGAAACATACTGCGCAACAGGACTTGATAGTCTTCGTCGCCGCGCACGCTTTGTTGTTCCACGGCTTGGAAGAGTAAGTCCCACTCGTCGGCACTGATGGCTGCAATCAAGTCGTCGCGATATTCTTTGATGACGTGTTCCACCGTGTCGCGATCGATGGGGGGATCGTCTTGCTGCACGCAGCTATAGAGCAACCCCAACAAGTTGCGGACGTGACCGCCACTGACTTGACACAGCCGATCGAGGGTTTCGGGGCAATCGAACACTTGCTCGAGATGTTGGTGTCGCGCGGCGGAGTCTAAGGTGGGAAATGCCCGCGCCAAGAGCATTTGTCGCAACAATTCCATTCCCGGCTCGAAAGGCGTGCCGTCGCGCAACTGAATCGGCACCATGGGCAACACTTTCGGTTTGACGCCAAACCGACTGGTCAAGCGACCGATATCGTTGGAAAACAGCAACGCCAGGGGAATAGTATAAACCAAGTGGCAATTGAGTTTTTTGAGTTGTTCGCCGCGATCGACGAATAAATATTCCGGTTGCGTGCGTCCGGTAGGTTTGGGGGTGCTGTCGAGGCGATCGAGGTTGTCCACGATTACCACCAATCCCTTTTTACCCATTTTTTTCAATTGCTCGTTAGCTGGTCCGAGCAGTTCGTTGTTAATGGTTTCGAGAATGCCGTTGGTTCGCGGTTCTAGATATTGCCGCAGTTGCGATCGCAATTTCGGGCTATCCTTAGCTTTGGCGGCAATCCGCCCGATGCCCCCCGGTAGGGAGTATTCGATCCCCGCCTCTTCGCTGGCAGCGATCGTGCCGACACCGGGAATGGAGGCTTCCCCACTCAAGGAGATCGGCGTTTGCAAAATATCGACAGCGCCTTGAAGCAAGGCTTTAAAGCCTTTCGGTTGCAAGTGCACTTTAACGGTTTCCAAGCTCTCGCTTACTTGACGGGCGATCGCCATTAAAATATCGCTGATGTCCACATCTGCCATATCCAAGTCTTGAGACGACTCGAAATAGACGACGTGGAATCCTTGGTTTTCCAACTCGGATTTCAGCCGGAACAATTCGGTAGACTTCCCGCACCCAATATGACCCGTAAAAAGCTGACAACTGGGATCTTCCGGACCGAGGAGGGCGATCGTTCTGCCTAGTTCGCGAACGATATTCGTTCCCCGCACGGACGAAAAATCGATGTAGTATTGTCGATCCTCGAGATCGCCAACCACCAGCGTTTTACTCGGATTGCAAGCTCTGAAAAATTTCGGTAAGTCTAGGTTCATATTCGGGAGTTTCAAGATCGCGGCTCAAGTCGATCGATGCTTTGGACCATCGATCGGTCGGGATCGATCGCATCGACCCTAGACCGCTACCTTGTCATACTCCTCCCGCTAGCGGGTAGGGGGGTCACGGGGATGGGGGGTGAGACCACAGAGATCGACGCTCGGCAATCCGAAGCGCTATCGCCATCGAAGGGGTTTGAGACCGTTCGATCACTGCAACCGTCAATTGGCAAAGATTTTCAACGGGTTTGCCTCAGTTGACCACCGTCCACCAACCCAGAGAAGGACCGATGAAAATGACGGTAATCCAGATGACAAAAAGCGCCCCGATGCCGATCCAAGCTCCGCGTGTCGTCCATTGCATGAATCGATCGGCTTGCGTTTTGGTAATGGGCAACCACGACAGGATGTACTGTTCCTGACCGTACTTGTCACCGAGTGCTTCTTTACGACGTTTGGCTTCGCCCATGGCTCAATTAACTGAATGCGTGCGAGATTTCCCAGAAGGAGCGAACGGTACTAGAAGACCGATCTGGACAAGTCTACCTCTTTTTGTGACCCGCCGATCGATGAGAAACGAAACCTAACCCGATCGGTTTCGGATGCTGGGTTTCGCTCCTCCAGAGTTACAGTTTACGGTCGCTCTCCCCCCTTTCCCATCAAAAAACTGCGAAGCTTCCTCTACCTTCCCTCCTATTAGGGGCAGGGCTGTTTCATTTTCGCTCCGGGGCAATTCCCCCGTGCTTGCCCCATCTTTTGGGTCATTCATTATCGATCGTGAGTAGGGGAGAAGCATTGCAGCGATCGATCTTCGGAACAACGATAAATTCACAATCGCAATGTTTCTCCCTATCGATTGGGAACCTGTCGATCAATGTTTGACAATCAAGCTAAAAAAACGAAATGTCGGGGGTTGCAACCATAATTCAAGTCTAGAAACCGTCTCAGTCTACGATCTCCGAGACTTCACTCTACCTAAAAGTAATGCGAATCCTCCTAACCCCAGGACAAGTGAAGGCTCGGGTACGGGTGCAGGATCGAGCGTTCCGATATGAGCAGTAATATCATTATCGCATTCAGGTGCTAGCCAAAATTTGACATTACCAGCCGGAAGTAGAGTCCGATCGATCGCCAGTACGTGAGTGTAAGCTCCAGTCGCCTGGAATTGTCCAAAATCTAAACCCAATCCAGTTAAATCTGCGATTAATTCAACATCTCCAATTCGCGTTCCCGAAGCAATCAAATTGGGAACGTGTTCGTTGAGATTGAAATAAGGATCGTCTGCACCTAAATCGCCGATTGAAGGCGTTTTTCCATTTTGCCGAACCCAGTTATTATACTCTCCGAGATTGTCCCAAGCACTCCCATTTTCTTTGGCAACTGTCTTAGTTGTCACCGTGTCATACAGTCCTGTGGTAGCAACCCCCGAGGCATTATTACCAACAAACTTCACTCCCAACAAACTGCCATCAAGATCGAGGAAAAGATCTCCCCAACCCACATGACCATCTGCGGCATAAGTGCTAGTTGTGCCTTCTAAACTTAAGTTGCTATTAATCGCAAAGAGCAGTTGAGTCGGTGTTTGCTGAAAAGCCGTTCCAAAAATTTCGTACTTGGTATTGCCGACATCATTTCCAGAGGTACTGTCGTCAAAAGAATCGATGGCATAATTCCAGTTGTTATATAAAGTTCCTGCCAACATCGGCTTGTTAGCACTCAAAAAATAGCAAAATGCGGATAGCAAAAAACACAGAAAGTATGATTTTTGCGGTTTTTGGAATTGGAAACTAGAGGACTTCATCATCAGAATCAGATCGTGAGTAGATGTTTGTAACAAAAAAGTCAGACTTTCTAGCCAAGAGTTTGCCCTATCGTGTTAGCGTCAGTACGGAATAAAACAGTTTTCGGAGGAAATGTGCGGGGCAGAAGATGTTTGCTCTAATGAAAAATGAAAGATAAAAAACCCCAAACCCATCAAAAACAAGGGATTCAGCGTTTTACTCAATCCGGACTGAGGTTAGTTTTAGATCAACTTTCAAACGAGATACAATCGCGACCCACACATTCGGACTTACCCCAACTTACAAACTCTTATATCAAAGGGCGATCGCATCTGTTCGTAATTGACCGATATAAGCTAGTATACTAAGTCTATTTTTTAGGTTTGGCAACCAATTTTGAAGAAGGTTTAATAAACTGATGTTAAAAATACTGTAAAGAGGTGAGTGACAGGAGATATGCAGTGAAGACCTAAACTATTGTCATGTCAAGGCTTGGGGTTGGGGGAATTGCAAAACAAAACCCCCGAAATTTCGGGGGTTGCTGCGATTTGAAGTCCGGTGAACGGCTTAATCGACGATCGCCGGAGCTTTGTACAATTGAGACAATTGCGGCTCATTCGGCGTCTCCTGGAGAGCCAGACTGGGAACGGACGATCGCAGTTTCGCCGTCAGTTCCACCGTGGTGGCATCGTACATTTGCGTGAGAATTTTCGGATACAACCCAATTCCGATAATGGGAACTAACAAGCTGCCGATGATAAACACTTCCCGAGGTTCGGCATCCACCAACACCTCGTGTTCCACCAGTTCCTTGTTCTCCGGTCCGTACAAGATTTCCCGCAGCATGGACAGCAGGTAAATCGGCGTGAGAATCACCCCAACTGCCGCCAACACCACGACCACAACCTTAAACGGCAAGCTGTAGGCATCGCTAGTCGCAAACCCAACGAACACCATCAATTCGGCGACGAAGCCGCTCATTCCCGGCAGTGCCAACGACGCCAGGGAACACGCCGTCCACATGGCGAAGACTTTCTTCATCTTCTGTCCGACGCCGCCCATTTCGTCTAACATCAGGGTGTGGGTGCGATCGTAGGTACAGCCCACCAGGAAGAACAAACTTGCCCCAATTAACCCGTGGGACACCATTTGCAACACCGCCCCACTCATCCCCAAATTGGTGAAGGAGGCGATGCCAATGAGTACGAATCCCATGTGGGAAATCGACGAGTAGGCAATCTTCCGTTTCAGGTTGCGTTGAGCAAAGGAAGTCAGTGCTGCGTAGATAATATTGACCACCCCCAAAATCACCAACGCCGGAGCAAACACGGCGTGGGCATCGGGTAGCATCCCGGCATTCATCCGAATTAGGGCGTATCCCCCCATCTTCAGCAGAATTCCCGCCAGCAGCATGTGGGCGGGGGCAGTGGCTTCGCCGTGGGCGTCGGGCAGCCAGGTATGCAGGGGGAAGATGGGCAACTTAACACCGTAGGCAATCAAAAATGCCGCATACATCCACAATTGCAGACCCAAACTCAGGTCTTTATTGGCGATTTCCCGCATATCGAAGGTGAAGGTATCGCCGTGGAATGCCATCGTCAGGGCGGCAACCAAAATAAACAGCGATCCCCCTGCGGTGTAGAGGATAAATTTGGTGGCAGCGTACAAGCGTTTTTTGCCGCCCCAAATTGCCAAAATTAGATAAACCGGGATCAGTTCCAGTTCCCAAACTAGGAAAAAGAGCAGCATATCCTGAACGGCAAATACGGCAATTTGTCCGCCGTACATTGCCAACATCAGGAAGTAGAAGAGTTTGGGTTTAAAAGAAACGGGCCATGCTGCCAAAATGGCGAGGGTGGTGATAAATCCGGTGAGAATAATCAGGGGCATGGATAAACCATCTGCCCCTAAAGACCAATCTAAATGAATGGGTGCGATCCAGGTATAGCGTTCCACCAATTGCAATTCGGGATTGGTGAGATCGTACCCGGTGTAGAAGGCGTAGATAATCAGGGCAAAATCGATTAGCCCGACGATTAAAGCGTACCAACGAACCGTCTTACCGTCTTTGTCGGGAACCAAAGGTACGAACAAAGAGGCAACGATCGGGAACAATATGATAATACTTAGCCAGGGAAAATCCATGATGCTAATACGTTATTGAACGATCGAAGATAGGGATGCGCGGACTCGATTGGGTCATCACCAAAAACACTTCTAGGATTGGCTTATGCGCCCGGTGTTCCCGTGGGTTAAAGATCGAGATATGGCATCGATCGCCATCTACAACCCGCGCTGAAGGTTAGCACATCATTCGATCTCTAGAAGTGTACCGAGCAACCATAATTCCCCTTATCTAAGCATGAAGGTAACCAATGAGAAAGTCAATTAAAAAAATATTAAAATATCTGAAGTTTTTTAAGATAGCTATATCAAAAGGCAGAGGGCAGAAGGGAAAATATCTATAGATCTCACCATTTTTCAAAAATGGTATTACTCCTGAACTCCTGGTATAAAACGTCAAAATTCCCGACGATCGTCGGGAATTTTGAGGCTCAAAACAGATCTCTTTTCAAAGGAGATTAACTCACTCCAAAGAAGATAACGATGCCGAGAACGGCAGCGAAAATGGTCAAAGCATAGAATTGAGCGCGACCGGTTTCAAAGTATTTCAACCCTTCGCCGCTCAACATGGTAATCAAACCCGTGAGGTTCACCGCACCATCGACGACGCGATAGTCCACTTCCATGACTTGGCGGGCGAGGCGGCGGCTGCCTTGGACAAACAGGCGATCGTAAATGTCGTCGAAGTACCACTTATTCAAAGATAGTTGGTACAGGGGTTGAATTTTTGCGGCGATCGCTGCCGGATCGATTTTACCTTTGAGGTACATCAGAGATGCCAAGGTAATCCCCAGCAAGCTGATCCCGACGGAACTACCTGCCATGACAGCAAACTCGCCCGCATCGAACTCCTGTGCCATCTCCGCCAGCGTGGGGACAACTTCGCCCGGTGCATGGATGAAGACTTCAAAATAGTTTTTCCAGGGCATCCCGACAAAGCCGATGAGCATGGACGGAACCGCCAACACCATCAGCGGAATTGTCATGGTGGCGGGGGATTCGTGAGGATAGTGGCTGTGTCCGTGTTCGTGAGGTTCAGTTCCGGATTCCAATTCCTTGACATCCATCGCCCCCGGACTGAAAGCGGGAACGGTTGCCCCTTTCAGTTGCGCCTGAATTTCGGTATCGTTGCCCCGAAATTCCCCTTCAAAGGTGGAGAAGTACATCCGGAACATATAGAAAGCAGTAATGCCCGCCGTCAGCCAACCAATTGCCCACAGAGCGGGATTCGCCGCAAAGGCAGCACCGAGAATTTCGTCTTTCGACCAAAATCCGGCAAAGGGCGGAATCCCGCAAATGGCGATCGTTCCAATGAGAAAAGTCGTGGCGGTGAAGGGCATATACTTGCGCAAACCCCCCATCAACCGCATATCCTGCGCCAAATCCGGATCGTGTCCGACCACGCCTTCCATGCCGTGAATCACGGAACCCGACCCCAAAAAGAGCATCGCTTTGAAGTAGGCGTGGGTCATCAGGTGGAACAGTCCGGCGGTGTACGCACCGACCCCCATTGCCATCACCATATAGCCCAATTGGGACACGGTGGAATAGGCTAAGCCTTTTTTAATGTCATTCTGGGTAATGGCGATGGTTGCCCCCATAAAGGCGGTAAAGGCGCCCGTCCAGGCGATGACGTTCATCGTTACGGGCAGATGCTCGAACACCGGGAACATCCGGGCGATGAGGAAGACCCCGGCAGCTACCATCGTCGCCGCGTGAATCAAAGCGGAGATAGGCGTCGGACCTTCCATGGCGTCCGGTAGCCAGACGTGGAGAGGAAACTGAGCGGATTTGGCAACCGGACCGAGGAAGACCAGAATTCCGAAGAGGGTGGCGAGGAAGACACTCAGCGAACCCGAGGCGATCGCATCTTGCAAGCGTTCGCCGATGACTTCAAACTCGAAGCTATCGGTCGCCCAGTACAACCCGAGCATTCCCAGCAGCAATCCGAAGTCGCCGACGCGGTTGGTGACGAAAGCTTTCTGACAGGCATCTGCTGCGGCTTGGCGATCAAACCAAAAGCCGATCAGCAGATAGGAACACATCCCGACCAGTTCCCAAAAAATATAGATTTGCACCAAGTTGGGACTGACCACCAATCCCAACATGGACGAGCTAAATAAGCTCAAATAGGCATAAAAGCGCACATATCCGGGATCGTGAGCCATGTAGCCGTCGGTGTAGATCATCACCAGCAGCGCCACCGTCGTCACGATGACTAGCATTAACGAGGTGAGGGGATCGACGATGTATCCCATCGTCAGGTGAAAGTCTCCGGCAGCCGCCCACTCGATCGTCCGCGTGTAGGGGGCGTGACCCTGAATTTGACTCCACAACAGGGCAAACGAATGCGCCATTGCCACGCCCAACAAGGAGATGATGGGAATGGCAGTCCACTGTCGCAGGCGATTCGTGGCTCTGTTGTAGGAAATCAGACCCAAGCCCACCAGTGTTGCCCCCAATAGGGGAAGCACTGGAATTAACCAGGCATATTGGTATATTGGTTCCATTGCGAGCCTACTTTATATTTCTTTACAAGAGTTGGCAACGACGATTACATTGTGACACAGGAATTGACTCGAAGTCCCTCCGTCATTCCTCGGATTGTGTTTTGTAATTTTGTCTTTACAATCAGACGTGGGTTGCCACTTTCGATCAAACGGCGTTTTTCGGGATTTGCCAGTCTCGCGATCTTTCGAGAATTCGGTTACCGCCATCGGACTCGCAGGCGAACGATCGGACCCTCCGAACCCATCGGGCAATGTGTGGGGAACCTGGGGCTGCCTCGGACTCGAATTAGTAGGTTTTCGATTGGGAAGTCGAAATCGAAGCGGCATTACAATACGGGGCGATCGCTTCGTTCAGAGCCAATCGCAGGGCATCCCGTCCGTGGAAGCCTTCCAAACGCTGCACCACTCGATCGCCATCGAATAAAATCAAAGTCGGCAGGGTGGTCAGGCGATACCGCGTTGCTAGCTTGAGACTATCGTCGGCGTTGATCCCCACCACTTTAACTCGAGCGCCCGATTCGGTTCCAAACCGATCAAGTAGGGGATTAATCATCCGGCACAATCCGCACCAAGGCGCCCAAAAATGCACGAGAACGGGTGTAGTTGCGTGAAAAACTTCTCGATCGAAACTTTGTTCGTTAATCGAAGCTATCATAATCTGTCAAATGCTTAATTAAAGTTTTGTATCTATCTGGGATCATGCTACCAGGCTACGTTCCCGGTCGCACGGATCAACCACGGATGCGCCCACCAAAATCCGAAGACGAAAACCAGGACGCCTAAGTATGCCGGACGGAGAAACTCCTGCCACACAAGGGTTTGCTTCCCTTGGAGAATCGCCAAAAACGGCACGATCGAAGTTCGAGATTTCAAGGTTTCAAAAGATTCGCCGAATCGCTTCGCCAAACGGCGATCCCCGTGCCACACTCCGAAGATATGGTGCAAGATCAATCCCGCAGAAGTCACCACCATAAAACTCGTCCCCAACCACAAGGTGTGGGCAACGCACCAAATAATTTGTCCCACCATCTGCGGGTGGCGGCACACCCGGATGATTCCGGTTTCGTGGAGGTAAACTTGCGGTTTGGCAACGGCGGCAACTTCCAACAGGTTGAAGGTGGACGGATACAGAAACAGAAACGAGACGAACGACAGCCCCCAAACAATGGGTTTGACCGCCGGAACCCCTTGCACCATCCACAGTTGCGCCCCATCGTAACGATGGTTGAAAAAGTAAATAATCAAGATCGTCGCCAGGGGCAAACTCACCAAGGCAAAGAGGACTCGATACGCCCTCGCACCGATTTTTTCCTCCCCCCAGGGACGCAACGCTGCCAACCCGCTATGGGCGACGGCGAATCCGAACAACAAACCCAGCATGATGAAGTGACTGGGTGTCAGCCAATTGTAGAACATTCGAGCCAATCTAAAAGTCTAAATCTCAAAAAGGGCAGAGCCACCCCATCCATTGTAGAGCCGAATCTTAAAAAAACTTAAAACTGCTATGATCGCCACAGATTCGATCGCCCCCAACCCGTTAAGATAAATTGCCAGAGAAGTTTTGGGTGATTCCCGATCGTTCTTTTTTTCTGCCGAACGTCGATTACCGCTCCCTGGCGCACCTCCGATAGTCTCTCGAGCGGTTCTCGAGTTTTCGAGCCAACCGAAAGGATATCTCCTGCGCCGACAGTCCCCATAGCTGTCACAATAAGAAAAGGTAAAAATCTGTCCCCAAACTCTTTCGTTACGGATTTATCCAAAACGCTAGGGTCGGATTTGGGTCAACCGAAGCCCACGTTAGCGCTCTGGCTTTACCCAAAGGTGAGGACAAACCGTAATTGCATTCACAAACAAGGAGCGGAGAAGTTTAATCGATGTACAATCCCAGCGCTGCGGGTGCGAGTAGCACGACTTCTGGTAATCGCCTGTTCGTGTACGAGGTGGAAGGTCTGCGTCAGAACTCAGAAACTGACGGCATGAGTTTCCCCATTCGTCGCAGCGGCAATACCTTCTTCACTGTGTCGTACGATCGCATGAATGAAGAAATGAAGCGCATTACCCGCATGGGCGGCAGAATTGTCAGCATTCAACCTTTTGATGGCTCGAACGGGAAGCCCAACGCTGTCTCTGCATCAGGATCGCAGTCCGCAGAAGCCAGCCAACCCATGACTCAAGCCAAAGCTAAAAAACCCGGAGCAGATGTTCCCATCAATATCTACCGTCCCAACAATCCCTATGTCGGTAAGTGTCTGAGTAACGACGAATTAGTGGGAGAGGGCGGTATCGGTAGGGTTCGCCATCTGAAATTCGATATTTCCGGCGGAGATCTCCGCTACGTTGAAGGTCAAAGTATCGGGATCGTTCCCCCTGGAACTGACGACAAGGGCAAACCCCACAAACTACGCCTCTATTCCATTGCATCCACACGCCACGGCGATGACGTAGACGACAAAACCGTCTCGCTCTGCGTGCGCGAACTGGAGTACAAGCATCCCGAAACCGGAGAAACCGTATTTGGCGTTTGCTCCAGCTATCTGTGCAATCTCAACGTCGGTGACGACGTGAAGATCACCGGACCGGTCGGTAAGGAAATGCTGCTCCCCGACGACGAAGATGCCACCATCATTATGATGGGAACGGGTACGGGGATTGCCCCCTTCCGCGCTTACCTGTGGCGGATGTTTAAAGACAAAGAAAGGCAAGCCAATCCCGACTATCAATTTAAGGGACTTGCCTGGTTGTTCTTCGGCATTCCCAAGACGCCTAACATCTTGTACAAGGAAGAACTGGAGGAAATCCAACAAAAGTATCCCAATAACTTCCGCCTGACTTATGCCATCAGCCGCGAGCAGCAAAATCCGCAAGGCGGTCGGATGTACTTGCAAGACCGGATTAAAGAAAATGCCGATGCCGTGTGGGAGTTGGTGCAAAAACCCAACACTCACGTTTACATCTGCGGTCTCAAAGGTATGGAAGGCGGCATCGACGAAGGGATGTCGGCAGCCGCCGCCAAATACGGTATCGAGTGGAGCGAGTACCAGAAGCAGATGAAGAAAGAGCATCGCTGGCACGTGGAAACGTACTAATGCCTCGGGTGAGGTCTGGGTTTTCCAGACTTCAGGCGAGCCGACGATCGATCTCAGACTGAGAAGGGCGGGCAAGATCTTGCCTGCCCTCTCTCTTTTTAATTCTTTTAAATTTTTGTTAAGGAATTCTAAACGTTTGAGAAACGGGGGATCTTTCGATCTATTATCTAGAATAATTACTATTAAAGAATAAAGATTAGCTGACGCTAACCTTGAGTGTTGGGTGTTTTATTCCAGTCAAAATTCTCTTTTGAGGGGTATTTTATCCCAGTTTGGCTTCAAAACTGCGATCAAGACCCCGAACGCTTAGTTTTATCCTTCTTTTATTATTGATAATTAATATTATTTACCTTAACTTTTGAGGAGATGTATTTAGATGGACTGTCATCAATGTCATCGTTGCGATTCGTCACCGTCATCTCGCTCTTGGTGGCGGCGGTGGCGTCCCGCGCCCTTGGAATCGCAATTGCGATCGAGCGAAGCGCAAATTGCCTTAGTGGGAATGCCCAATGTCGGTAAAAGCGTGTTGTTTCACGCCCTCACTGGGGTTTACGTCACCGTTTCCAACTATCCGGGGACGACGGTCGAAGTCAGTCGGGGACTGATGTGGGTGGGCGATCGCGCCATCACAGCGATCGATACGCCGGGAATGTACTCGGCGATCCCGATGAGCGAGGAAGAGAGAGTCGCTCGCGATGTACTGATGTCGGAGCCTCTGGCGGCAGTGGTTCACGTCGTCGATGCCAAAAATTTGGGGCGGATGCTGCCGCTCGCGTTTCAGTTAATTGAGGCGGGACTGCCAGTTATCTTGGCGGCGAACATGATGGACGAAGCGCACCGTTTGGGGTTGGACTTGCGAACCGAGATTTTAGCGCAAGAGTTGGGCATTCCGGTCATTCCCATGGCAGCCGCTTTAAATCAAGGGATCGAAGAATTGCGATCGGCGATCGCCCAGAAGATACCCGCACCGTCGCCGGTTACCGCATCCGCCGTTTGAGGAGAAAGACGATGAATCCAGTGGTTTATCCCGAACCCATCGAGGCGGCGATCGCTCGCTTAGAGGCTTGGTTGCGAGATCTCGGCGATCGCCATCCTTTCCCTGGTTACACCCTTTCTCCCCGCAGTTTGGTGCTATTGCTCCTGCAAAAAGATCCGGCACTGTGGGAGCAATTGCAACGCGATGAGGAACAATGTCGCGAGGTGGAAATCGAGATTGCCGTCGCCCAAAATCAACTCCACCAGCCTTTAGAATTGGCGATCGCCCAAACTCGACACCAACAAGCTCGGATGCTGGAACGAGTGGCGTTGCAGCAACCCAAATCGGGCACCCAACCCTGGGCGGAAACCCTGCACCAAATTACCGTCAATCCCATTACCGGATTTCCGATTTTAGTGGTGATTTTGTACCTCGGGGTGTATAAATTCGTGGGAGAATTTGGCGCGGGAGAACTGGTCGATCGCATTGAAAGTTTTTTTGAAGGGCAAATCAATCCCGTCGTCGATCGCTTCGTCGCCCAAACCATTCCCTGGGAACCCATTCAAGATCTGATCGGTAACGAATACGGCATCATTACCTTGGGAATTCGATATGCCACGGCAATCGTGTTACCTGTCGTCGCCACGTATTTCCTGATGTTTTCGCTATTGGAAGATAGCGGGTATTTGCCGCGATTGTCGTTAATGCTCGATCGCCTCTTTAAATGGATCGGGTTGTCCGGTCGCGCGGTCATTCCCATGGTTTTGGGGTTGGGATGCGATACCATGGCGACGATCGTCACCCGCACCCTCGAAACCAAACGCGAGCGGTTAATTGCTACCTTTTTACTCTCGTTAGCTGTTCCCTGTGCGGCGCAGTGGGGGGTGATTTTAGGACTGCTGGCGCAGAAACCGGCAGCATTAATCTTTTGGGGTGGCTTTATAACTGCAATATTTTTGGGAGTTGGCTATCTCACCGCCAAATTTTTGCCCGGTGCGTCCGGCGGATTTTATATGGAAATTCCCCCATTGCGCCTGCCGAAAATTCGGAATATCTTAACGAAAACTTGGGTGCGGGTGAAGTGGTACTTTTGGGAAGTGTTGCCGCTCTTTATTTGGGCGTCAGTTTTCATTTGGTTCGGGCGATTGACAGGGATATTCGATCTAATTATTCGGGCGATCGAACCATTAACTTTAGCTTTGGGAATGCCAAAAGAATCCGCGCCCATTTTTCTCTATGGCTTTTTCCGACGAGATTACGGCGCGGCGGGACTGTTCGATCTCCAGCAACAAAACCTCCTGACCGGAAATCAATTGGTGGTGGCAGCGATCGTCCTGACGCTCTTTCTCCCTTGTGTCGCTCAACTGCAAATGATCGTTAAAGAACGAGGGATGAAAATAGCGATGGCAATGGTACTCTTTATTTTCCCATTTGCATTCCTGACTGGATTTATCGTCAATTTCGGTTTGACTCAATTGGGAATCAATTTTTAAGCATTGGGAAACGACGGAAAGCTTTTGGTCATGTCTCTAAACTTGAGGAGAAGTAAACCGAACCGAACCCAAATTACAACCCTCGATCGGCTCCCGATCTCATGATTCACTTTAGCTGTGTTTAGACTACCGAATCGGACTATGAATGTTCTCTCTACTATTGAAATCGGTCAACCTAAAACCATCGTCGGTTATCACACCCAAGATGCAACCCTCCTGAGAAAACTGGTAACACTCGGCATGATGCCTGGGATTGAAATTATTCTCGAACAACGATTTCCCTCTTACATTATCAAGTTGGGACACACGCGAACGTCGATCGATCGAGAAACGGCAGAAAGTATTTTCGTGCAATAGCCACTCATCGACGTCTCTAGGACACATAACTGGTTGCGGTAAAGGAATTGTGTGTATGTAGCAGATGATTTCGATGTCAATTTATTTTGAGCGATCGCACGACAGATCGTAGGCACGTCGAGTAATTTGTAGGGTATGTCGATCGAGCGAGAAACGCACCAATGGGTTATTGGAATTTCCCAAACTCCCAAAACGGTGCGTTTCGTTCTCAACACATCCTACAACCTCTATTTTATAGCGATCGTCGGGTGTGTCGATCAATGCCAAACTTCAAATTATCCAAACGACAACTGATATAATAAAATAATAAAATGCGTTTTCTCTGGCAACATGGACATTCGAGAACGTTTGGAAAGTCTCAATATTGTTCGCTCCGATCCAGAAATTATGAGTGGTGCATTGGTCTTTGTGGGAACGCGAGTTCCGTTGCAGACTTTTTTCGATTATCTAGAAGGAGATGACGGGTTAACTGAATTCCTGGAAGATTTTCCTCATTTGCAGGCTTCGGCATTGCGCGTTTTGGAGGCGATCGCCAAGGTCATGTTAAAGCGAGATCGAGAAATCGGTGTATATTCTGCTGGATGAAACTCTTGGCAAATCGGGAAGGAATAAATGATGAATATTGAAGCAATTAAATTAGACTTAATTCAATGGATTTTGTCGCTAACCGATCGGGCAACGTTTCAAGAAATTCAAAAACTAAAAGAACGGCAATCCAAACGTAATATCGCGTACAAACCTCGTCAGTTTGGTTGCGGTAAAGGAATTGTAATGTATGTAGCCGATGACTTCGATGAAACGCCACCTGGATTTGAAGAATATATGCTGTAATGAAGTATTTAATTGACACCCACATTTTAATTTGGTTTCTAGAAGGTGACAAGCAGCTATCAACAGAAATAAGCGCTTTGATCGAAAATTCTCAAAATGAGGTTTACATCAGCCAAGCTAGCTTGTGGGAAATGGCGATTAAGATCGGTATTGGCAAGTTACGATTGTCGATTTCTCTGTCGGAACTGGAGCAATTTTTGATGGGTCATCAGTTTCAGATTTTGCCGATCAACTTTCCACATTATGAGGAATTACAAAATTTAGCATTCCACCATCAAGATCCATTCGATCGAATGATTATTGCTCAAGCCAAAGTTGAAAATTTGATTCTCATCACTCACGATCGACGCTTTCAAATGTACGATGTCAATTTATTCTGATCGATCGTCGGGTGGGTCGACCGACCCCAAACCCCAAACTCCCAAAATTACAACCACCAAATCATAAAAACGATCGCCAAACCCACGCAGAAATAAAACCACAGGGGAATTTTGGACGATTTCCGTCGGGTAAGGTTCGAGATCTCGGTGTCGCATTGCTCGACCATATGAGCGAGTTTGAGTTTTTCAAACATTTGTTTGGCGTGTTGGTAGGATTGTATTGCGTCGGGATATTTTTTGAGTTTGGCAAGAGCAATTGCTTGGTTAAATAGGGAAAGCGCTTCGCCATGACGATCTCCAATTTGCTGGGCAATTTCCATAGATTTTAGATAAAAGAAGGGTAATGCCTGCCCTCATCCCCCAATACTACGACTTATCCCCAAAGACGACATCGCCGCCACCCGTATTTTTCAATTCCCCGACGGCGTTCATTTTGCTGTTATCCTTGACTTCAAAGTGCATCGAGGTTTGCGTCTGGGTTTGGTTCTGCGTCAGATTGATAATCTGCTGCGCCAACTGCTGCACTTCCCCGGCAAAGTCGTCATCCTGGATCATCTCCGCATCCACGATCGTCGTCAGCTTCTGGATCGCCTGTGGGTCGCGGGTTTCCTCGATTTGGGCGATCGTTTCTTCCACCTTTTTCCGCCCTGCAAACCGACTCTTAATCGCGTCCCACAGCTTCTCCGTCAGCGTTTCGCCGCTTTTGCCTGCCATTCCCTCCAAAAACTTCACTGCCAAAGACACCACGGTCACGGCTGTTGCTGGATCGGTCATATGTCCTCCTAAATTACGATCGCGTTTCTGCAAACAAACGGTTTAGGAGTTATGCACTTCAAACTCTAAGATCCGGTCAGGGCAGGTTTTGTAGCCAATTCGGGTCACAATCCAACCTCCGGCTAAACCCGCCCCTACAAGGTTTTGGGCTTCAACTGCGTAACTCCTACGGTTGTTGCTCGTCATCAATAAACAAGCTCACTCGAACCCAATCCGTACCGTTTTTCTTGTTATAGCGCGATCGCGCAGCGAACTTCGCTGGGCTGGGAATAGGTAATATGGTTTTTAACAAAAATTTGGGTTTAAAGTCCCGTCTTTCTAGGACGGCTTTATATCTAATGCGCAATAAAAAATCGAGTTTGCTTTCATCGCAAACTCGATTTTTTTGGAGAGACTCAATGTAGAGTTTTAACTATTCACTAATAGATTTTGTCGAAGTTCCAGGCAAGTTCAAATCGAGACTTCTTTGTGCCAAATAGTTATTCAAGAACGTGTTGACGGCGGAAAGAATAATCGGTCCGAAGATAAAGGCTAAGATGCCGTGTACTGAGAAACCGGGAACTAAGCTAGCTGCCAGCCAAAAGCAAAGACCGTTGACAATTAAGGAAAAAGCACCCAAACTCAGAACGTTCAGCGGTAGAGACAGAACGGAAATCACGGGTTTGACAAATGAGTTGACCAAACCAACGGCAACGGCAGCAATGAGAGCGGCAGAAAACGTGCTTAAATTGACGCCAGGAACGACCAGATCGACGACGAGAAGGCTTAATGCGGTCGCGATCCAAGTTAAAACGAGACTAATGGTATTATTGTTCATGATGTTTTCGAGTTGAATAGTAACAGAAAAAAGATAGAACTATTTATCTTGAAATAGATCGGTAATCGAGTTCCACAACTCGCGAAGAAGATGGCGAACTTGTCGTTCTTTGCGACCGATCGCCGCTCCTACTTCTCCCAGTTGAGATTCAAACTTTTCTTGTTTTTTCTCGAGGGGATGGTTTCCCGTTTCCACTTCCGCTCGATCGCGAGTGCGATCGTACCAAGTTTTAGCTTCCGTCAAATGGTCTTTGACTTCATCGTAGCGATCGCCGAAACGAACGCTTAAATTGGCTTGCAGAACGGCTAATTTCGCTTTGAGTTGAGCGTAGCGCTTTCTCATCAGCGCGACTTCCTCGCTATCTTGAATGGCGGCGATCGCCGATTCCAAACTAGCTTTTAAATCGCTAGATTTTTCCGCTGCGGATTCTTGAAGATCGGACAGAACTTCTTCAACTTGAACTTGCAATTCTCGTTCTTCAGTATCGAGTTTGTCTTGCAGTTCTTTCACTTGAGAGCGAGTTTGAGCGATGGCATTTCGTTTCGATTCGCCAATGGCGTCGATCGCCCCTTCAATGGAAGCCGTCACGTCTTCTTTAACAGCGTTGCTTTTCCCTTGTAAACTGTCGAGAACTGCCGATACGGCATCTCTAGCAACGGAGCGAATTTCCTGCGAACCTTCTTTGACTTCGGCGATCGCTTCGGAAACCGCAGAACGGACGATTTGCCGGATTTTATCAGTTCGGGAACTGCCTTCCTCTTTAATTTTTTGAAGGTCGGCAGAAATTTTATCTTTAACAGAGTCAGACATGGTTACCAGTCCGATTAGATATCGGTGCGAACGCCGTCGGGAGTTTTGACGATGACCCAAACTGCGTGAATGATGCCGGGGATGTAGCCGAGCAAGGTTAACAGCACGTTAATCCAGAATTGCGTCCCCAAACCCACTTGTAAAAAGACACCCAGTGGGGGAATAAAAATAGCGGCTAACAGGCGAAGAATATCCATAAAAAAGCTCCTTTTTTGCGATTAAAAAACTTTAATTATCTCTATCTTACTGGTGCTTCTCTTCGGGTTCATCCTCCCTAGGATAGATCGATCGCCACCGGTCTTCGGACAGGCTCTGCCGGGGTCTGCGCCTGTTTCTTTTCGTAAAACTGGCAGGTGAGATATCCCAAGGTATACAGCATTATCGCGTTGGTGGAAGCACCCAAAATCGCGCCAAATCCGGGGATAATTTCCAAAAAACTCAGCCCTGTTTTCAAGGTTCCCGAGCCTAAAGAAAGAGCAAACAGAGCGATAACTTCTCCGCGACGTGCCGGGTCTTCTAAATCCAGACCGTAGGCAGCCGCAATTTCGTAGACCATCTCCGCTTGCAAGCGCACCAGTGCGGCTAAATCGATCGCAAACAACGCGGCGGCAATGGGGGGAAGAATATTGGTCGCCAGTCCGACGCCTCCGGCTTTAACGGCTTTATCGACGATGATGCGATGGGAGATCTGAGATGGACTTTCGTAGGGATAGCGCGTTTGCCACTCAGCCGTCGCCTTGCGTGCGTTTTCTAGGTTCACCAAACCCAACACTGCTAAGATCCAATCTTTCCCCAAAACTTTAGAAACGGGGCGCAGTAATGGATTGTCGGCGAGGACAGCTAACGCTTTACCCGTATGGGTGGTGAATTCTTCAAGTCGGGGTAAGATTTCTTTGAAGGCGGCGTCGGCAAGTTTGAATAGCACGTTGCTGGTTTGAGAGGCGGACGTTTTACCTGGCGCAGTCTGGGAATAGTGGGAAGGCATTTTCATTTGAGTTGAAGCCATTTTGGGTGATTTGTCTGTGATCTTCGCCGATTTGCCGATCGATTTTCATCTACCCGAAGATTGAACTAGCTCTCTAAAACTTTACGACCGACGATCGCCATGTAAAGTGATAGTCGTAGGGTCGCTGCCCACTTGCTAGCTACTGTGTTTCTGGTGATCTTTCATGACTTCCGAACCCCGTTCTCCCCTCGTCCGCGATATCGGCGAACAAGGGCTGTTGGCTCGCGTGCGGCGTTTTTGTCCGGCGGCGGTGGTGGGGGACGATGCGGCGGTGTTAGCGTTGCCCAGCGATCGATCGCTCGTCGTGACCACCGATATGCTTGTCGATGGGGTTCATTTTAGCGATCGCACCACCTCCCCCGCCGATACGGGTTGGCGGGCAGCGGCGGCGAATTTATCGGATTTAGCGGCAATGGGGGCAACGCCAGTCGCCCTCACCGTGGCGTTGGGACTTCCCGGCGACACTCCCGTCGATTGGGTGGAGGACTTGTATCGGGGGATGGTAGCGTGTCTGCAACCCTATCATACGGAGATCGTTGGAGGGGATATTTGTCGATCGCCCGTCAGAACCGTGGCGATTACCGCCTTCGGGCAAGTAGACCCCCAACGCGCCATCCGTCGCGATGCCGCCCAACCGGGATATGCCATCGTCGTCACGGGGGTTCACGGGGCATCGCGGGCGGGGTGGGAATTGTTGCTGCATCCGGAGTTGGGGCGAAGTTTGAGCGATCGCGATCGCCAAACCTTAATTGCGGCGCACCAACGTCCTCAACCCCGCTTGGACGTATTACCGATTTTATGGGAAATCGTCGCCCCGGAAATTCCCATCGCCGGAATGGATAGCAGCGACGGATTAGCCGATGCCGTGTTGCAAATCTGCCGTGCCAGTGGGGTGGGGGCAAAACTCGATAGCGCCCGGTTGCCGATGCCCTCGATGTTAACCCAGATGGCATCGCCGGAGCGATCGATCGAATGGGTGCTGTACGGCGGAGAAGATTTTGAATTGGTGTTGTGCTTGCCAGAGGAATTAGCCGTGCAATTGGTGCAGCGTTTGGGAAATTCGGCGGCGATCGTGGGAACGATTACCCCCGAACCCGACGTCATCCTCACGAACACACACCCCACTAATCCCGATCGAATGCTGAGTCTCGATGGGGGTTTCCAGCATTTTGCCGACTGAGGAAAAATCAAAGCAAACCGATCTCAATGAACCGGAAGATAGCGATAGAACGGTCGTATACTAGATCGAACCTTCGAGTGCGACCTGTCAAAATGAGTGAGATGTCTCCAAGTGCTAATTTTTCATCCTTCGTTGAGTGCCAACTCGATCGCGTCGATGTTCTGCTGATGCGAGTGGGAAGTTCCCAAGTCGGTTGGCACTGCCAAGATGGAATAGTACGAAGTTTGAGCGAAACCGATCGCGACGATGGGGAAAACCTACTGCGCCGGGAATTGGGCGCCAATCCCCTTGGGATTGCCGAATCGGAGAAGTGGATCGGGGGGAATTGGGGAGAGCGGTTTTATCGATACTGCACCGATACTCTAGGTGGCGATTTTAGTCGAGTGGAATTACTGACCGACGATGCGATCGTGGAAGATTGCGCTCGCTCCGGTCTCAAACGCTTGATTTTATGGGCGATCGACCCTCAAGAGAGTTTGTGGTTCGCCCGCTTGATTTCGGGGAAAGTGCGTCAAAGTTGGCATCAACTTATCGAGGTGAACGTTCTGACTCCGGATGTGGCGGCGGGGAAAGCCCAGACGGGGGAAGCAGAGGTCGAGAGCCTGCAACACCGCCTGAAAATGGAAGTTCTTCCCTTCGCGCTGCAAGATGCGATCGAAGCCGACGAACCCGATCGCTTCGTGCTGGCAATCCGCGATTTCAGCGGGGACAATGCCTTCTCAACGGCTTTAGAACGTTGCGCGCCCTCCCTCGCGCGACAGTGCCGGGTATTGCACTTGCATCCCCATCCCGTCGCGACTTCCGAGACAGAAGGCTCCGACGAATCCGCCGCACGCTATAAAATTACCACCTTAGCAGATGATAATTGGGCCTTGGATCGCCTGCGGGCGATCGCGGCATGGCGTCAGGGATGGTTCCAGGAGGCAGCAACCCGATTGGCAGCTTACCCCAATTTTTATGGAGGAGTGCTATCGGAACTCGCCCGACGGTTGACCTTATTGAGCCGGGGCGAAACCCATCGATTCGTCCACGATCGGGATTTGGGTATCGAAAGCTGGTTGCAAGATCCCACTTTCAGCCAACTGGCAGACCCCAATCTCGTCGAGTTATGGCGGGAACAACTGGCGTATCTGAAAAAGCATCCTTATGCCGAAGCCTGGGAAGCCACATTTTCGGTTGAGCGATTGTTGCAACAGGGGAGCTATACCCGAGGGTTCCTCCACTTTGCTCAAACCCTCGAACAATTACTCTACCTTCAGTACAAAGATCGCGATTGGTTGGCTCAGGGTTTGATCGTCGATCGCGATCGCCCCAAGTCCGCCGCCAACGCCAACCTCTATCAACCCGGCATCAAACAGTTAATTAGCGCCTGGTGCAAAGCCACCCGCCAAGACAAAAACGGATCGGTTTATCGCCTGTTCGATCGCATCGGCAACACCCGCAACGCCATCCTTCACTACGGCGGCGCCATCCCCTTCGACGACGTGCTGTTGGTGTGGTCAACCACAGGAATGCCTGTCGAGTTTACTCGCCCTCAATATGTCGGCTTGATGGCTCGGATGAAAGAAACCCTATCCCTCGCCTGCGATCGCAACTGGAAAATTCCCGAACCCACCCTAGGACAAGCTCTGTCTGAATGGGGGTTGGGGTTAGTCATCAGTCATGGGTAATGGTGATGGGTTATTCGTTGTTCGTTAACTTCCCACCTCTTAACCCTGTGAGCCGGCAAAATTTTTATTGGCGTTACAGCTTATAGCCGATCGCGATCCCTATAAATCTATCGGCAGACAGACGAACTGCACTTTTACTTTTATTTAAACTTAGAGAGCTTGGCAAATGTATTAACCTTACACTCAAAATTACTATGCAATCTTTACCCGGAAAACCCATGTCTTATTGGGTCGATTCGACCTCTCTCGGCAACTTTTCATCGCTCGCGGATTCAGTCTCGGTCGATGTGGCGATCGTTGGAGCGGGAATCGCGGGCATTACTGCCGCTACGTTACTTCAAAAAGCCGGAAAAACCGTTGCCCTGATTGAAGCTCAAGACGTTGGCATGGGGGCGAGCGGGCATACCACAGCGAAAATCACCTCACTTCACCAACTCATTTACGCACCTCTAATCGATAAAATTGGAGAAGACAAAGCTCGCCTGTATGCCGAATCCCAACAAGCGGCGATCAAACAACTAGCTACCTTAGTAACTCAAGAGCAAATCGACTGCGATTTCGAGCGCAAAAGTGCGTATAGTTTTGCCGAATCCGAAGAGAATTTACAACTGATTAAAGATGAAGTTGAAGCTGCATTGAAATTTGGACTGCCTGCCAGTTTCGTTCGAGAAACCTCTCTTCCTTTCCCGATCGCCGGAGCCGTTCGGTTCGACAATCAAGCCCAGTTTCACCCGCGCAAATACATTCTTTCCTTAGCGAAAAGGCTACCGGGTAACGGAAGTTACGTCTTTGAAAAAACGCGCGTCCAAAGTGTAGAAGAGGGTTCGCCTTGTAAAGTCATTACCGATCGCGGATCGCTGTCGGCAAAACACGTTATCGTCACCACCAATTTGCCCATTTTAGACCAAGGGCTATTCTTTGCCAAAACCTATCCGAAAAGCTCTTATTTAATCGCCGCCCCCATTGCAGATTCTCAAGCCCCCGACGGCATGTTTATCGGGGTGGGAGAAGGCTATCGATCGATTCGGACAACCCCTTCCCCAGAAGGAACCTTACTGCTCGTTGGCGGTGAAGGACACAAAACCGGAAGCGTTTCCGAGACTGAAGAACGATACTTGAAATTGGAAACCTACATTCGCGATCGCTTTGGCGTCGAATCGGTGAAATATCGCTGGTCGAGCCACGATATGATGTCAATGGATATGCTGCCTTATATCGGCAAACTCACCCCTTTAACCGACAGTATTTACGTTGCCACGGGCTTTAGTTTGTGGGGCATGAGCAACGGCACGCTATCCGGCATGATTCTGTCCGATTTAGTCTTAGAAAACGACAATCCTTGGGCAGACTTATACGATGCCACTCGCGTCACTCCTTTCTTAAGTGAAGAATCTGTGAAAAATAATTTAGAGGTTGGCAAACATTGGGTGGGAGATCGACTCAAAGGCGAGAACGAAGAAACGCTGACCCAATTAGCTAACGGTCAGGGGAAACTCGTCAATGTTGGCGGCGATAAAATTGCGGCTTATCGAGACGAAGACGGTACGTTACATACTTGTTCCGCTGTTTGTCCGCACCTCGGTTGTATTGTCAATTGGAACACTGCCGACCAAAGCTGGGATTGTCCTTGTCACGGGGCTCGGTTTACTGGCGATGGCAAACTCTTCAGCGGTCCGGCTGTTACCGACTTGGAATCTAAAACGATCGAGTAAGATCGAATAGAAAAAAGGTAGCGACAAATCATCATGTAGGGGCGCAAGGTTTGCGCCCTTTTTGTTGAAGGTTAAATTCGATCGCAAAAAAAATCGGGGCAGTGGTTAAATTGCCCCGATTTATCTGTCTCAAATTTCGTTAGAACAGATACAAAATGGTGAAGAGAACGATCCAAACGATATCGACAAAGTGCCAATACAGTTCCGCCGCTTCGATGCCGAAATGGCTTTCGCTGGAGTAACGACCGGGTTTGAGCGATCGCCACAACACCAGCAAAATTAACGACAATCCAAAGCAAACGTGCAACCCGTGAAAACCCGTTAGTACGTAAAACGTACTGGTAAATAAATTCGTCGTCAGTCCGAATCCGGTATGGGCGTATTCGTAACCTTGTCCGGCTAAGAAAATTGCCCCCATCAGGGCTGTTGCCCCGAACCAAGCTCGCATTCCGGCAACATTGTTTTGCTTAATCGCCCGATTGCCTTGGTTCATCACGAAACTGCTAGAAATCAGAATGATAGTATTAATTCCCGGTAAAAGCAGTTCCGTTTCCGGCGTTCCCGGCGGGGGCCAAACTGGAGACACGGCACGAAAGGTGAGATAGGCAGTAAACAAGCCCAAAAAAATCATCGACTCGGCAATCAGGAACATATAAATGCCGAAAATTCGATGGTCGGGATGTTCTTCGTGATGTCCGGCAGCCGTCGCGTCGTGATGGTAGTTGAGGGAAGTTTGAGAAGGATCTAGGGTCGAACCTGTCATAGATGATTTGTCCTTTTTTGTTTGTCATTTGTCGTTTGTCATTTGTCATTGGTACGAGTGACGGATGACAAATGACTGATGACCGATGACGAATTACATTTCCGCTTTAACTTCTGCGAGCAAATCGCGAACGGAGAGTTCGTCGGCTTCGCGATCGAAGTCGATACCGTATTCATAAGGACCCGACCAGAGAACGGGTTCCTCGTCGAAGTTTTCGATCGGCGGGGGAGACGCGGTTTGCCATTCCAAAGTTAAGGCTTTCCAGGGATTCGCACTGGCTTTAGGACCGTACAGCCAACTCCAAACTGCATTGATGAGGAAGGGAATGGTGGAAATCGCCAGAAGGACAGAACCCACCGTACACACCATATTCAGGGTGGCAAATTCGGGATTGTACTGTACCACCCGTCGCGGCATTCCTTGCAATCCCAGAATGTGCATGGGGAAGAAGCAGAGGTTAAACCCAACAAAATGCAGGACAAAGTGAACCTTGCCCCAGGTATCGTTCATCATTCGACCCGTCATTTTCGGGAACCAGTGGTAGAGTCCGGCGTAGATTCCGGTGACGCTGCCGCCGAAGAGGACGTAGTGGAAGTGAGCGACGATGAAGTAGGTATCATGAACGTGAATGTCGAAGGGAACCGACGCCACCATGACGCCGCTGAGTCCGCCGACGAGGAAAAAGGAGATAAAGCCGATGGCGAATAGCATGGCGCTGTTGAGGCGAATTTTGCCGCCCCAGATGGTTGCCACCCAGCTAAACACCTTAATTCCCGTAGGAACGGCGATCGCCATGGTTGCGATCATAAAGAACATCCGCAACCAACCGGGGGTGCCGCTGGTAAACATATGGTGCGCCCACACGACTAAGCCTAAAAAGCAAATCGCCAAGCTAGAATAGGCGATCGCCCGATAGCCGAAAATCGGTTTGCGAGCGTGAACGGGCAGAATATCGGAAACCAACCCGAAAATCGGCAGGATCATGATATACACTGCCGGGTGGGAGTAAAACCAGAACAAGTGCTGGTAAACAATGGGATCGCCACCGCCAGTGGGGTTGAAAAATGCCGTCCCCGCAATCAAGTCGAAACTCAGCAGAATTAACGCCCCTGCCAACACGGGAGTGGACACCAGCACTAAAATCGAAGTTGCCAGCATCGCCCAGCAATACAGCGGCATATCAAAGAGCGTCATATCTTTGATACGCATATTGATGATGGTGGTGATGAAATTGATCGCGCCCAAAATTGACGAGGTTCCCACCAACAACAAGCTGAGAATCCACAGCATTTCTCCCAGTTGACCGCTGGTAACGCTCAGGGGCGGATAGGATGTCCAACCCGCTTGAGGGGTTTCCGTGACCAAACTGACGATCAACATGACCCCTGCCGGAGGCAGTATCCAAAATGCCAAGGCATTCAATCGGGGAAATGCCATATCCTTTGCCCCGATCATCAAAGGCAAGAGATAGTTAGCAAACGCTCCAGTTCCGGCTGGCACGATCCACAAGAAAATCATGATCGTGCCGTGGAGGGTGAGCACGCCGTTATAGTTGTCGTAGCCCAACAAGTCGGGATTTGGGGTTGCCAGTTCGCCGCGCATCGCTGTCGCCATGGCTCCGCCGATCAGGTAGAAGACAAAACTGATGACGAAATATTGAATGGCAATGACTTTGTGGTCGGTCTGAAACGTAAAGTAGTCCGTCCAAGGTCGATCTTCTGTTGCTGGCGACTTGTGCGGCTCGGTTTTCGGTTCGAGTGATGTTGCGCTCATAAATCGAGAGGTTGTTGAATGGGTCATTGGTCATCGATCGTCGGTCGTTCGTCATTAGTTAAGCATCACTAACAACTAACAACTAACAACTAACAACTAACCATTACTGATGAGAATGAACTTGGGCGAGGATGTCTTCGGTAATGCCCAAATCCGCCGTTCGCAGTGCCAGACGATCGCGATCGCTCAGTTCGGACGACACCATCGCCACGGTATTTTCACCCGCATTTTTGCTGGCAATTTGCGACTGCAACCAAGCATCGTACTCTTCGGGGGTGTGGACGATGACTTGAGACTGCATGGCGCCGTGATAGGAACCGCACAGTTCCGCGCAGATGATGGGGTAAGTTCCCGGTAAATTGGGTCGGAAGCGCAATTGAGAGGTGCGTCCGGGGATCGCATCCTGTTTCAGGCGGAATTGGGGTACCCAGAAGGCGTGCAGCACATCTTGGGCGGTGATGTCGAGTTGAACTTCTTTTCCGGCAGGGACGTGTAGTTCTCCGGAGATCACGCCACTGGCAGGATAGTTAAACAGCCACGCGAATTGCAACCCCGTGACTTTGACTTCTACATCGGCGGGTTTGCCTTGGGTTCCAGGAGATGCACCTACACCGAGAGCCATGTGATTGTGCATATGAGTCATTTTCGGGGCGGGTTCGTCGAGGGTTGCCGCGATCGCCGCACCGGGTTTGGCAGCCACTTGTTGGATGCCGGGATCGCCCGATGCCATGGGATCGAGTCCGCCCATGGTGTTATACACCTCGAAGCTGTAGATGGACAATCCCAGAACGATGACGACGGGGATTCCCGTCCACAGGATTTCTAAGGGCAGGTTGCCTTCGATCGCCGGACCGTCGGTATTGTCTCCGGTTTTTTGCCGAAAGCGAACGATGGCAATGACGATCGCCCCTTCTACGATTAAGAATAAGGCGGTGGCGATGGTCATCATGGTGTTGAACAAGCCATCCACGAGGGGGGCTTCTTGAGAGGCGGCGACTGGCATCCACCCGTTATTTTGCCCGTACCACAGGCTAATTAGGGTGATGGCGACGCCTGCCAGTAAGGTAATAATGGCACTGGGTATTTTCACGTCGATCTCTCCTCAGCAGCGCGGCGTTCTGTTTTTAGGCAAACGCCAGACGGATGCTCGATGGGTCTTTTATATTATCGGGGATGTGTGGAGTTCGGGGCGATCGGCTTTTTGCAGGGGGAAATGGGGGAAAAATGCGGGGATCGCCCATCTTCTCTGGGAAGGAATGGATTGAGACCTCGCTTGAATGATGCCGTCAGAACGGATAAAATCTGCAAATCTTCAGATTTTTTTTCGATTGATAAGCATTTGCAATGTTTTGTTAATTTTTATACGATCGCGATTGAAGGCTTTCCCGGTAAGAGACAAAACGTAAAACATTCCTAAAGCTTTTGGCAGATAAGGAGAGTGGGTTTTAAGGTAGTCTGGTGAGACCGACCGATCGCTCCCAGAGCCGTCTGGAAAGATCGATCGGCAATCGCTCCGTAAAGGTGAACTTTTGTAACCCATGCTCGATTCCGTCCTCCGTCGAACCCCGACCGATCAAACGCCCGAACGGGTTCTCCCCATCGACCGCGTGCGTCGCCTCGTCTGGAAACTGGCGATCGCGACGTTAATCCTAATGGCGATCGGCAGTGCCACGCGGGTGATGAATGCCGGACTGGCTTGCCCGGATTGGCCTCTGTGTTACGGAACCCTGGTTCCCACCCAGCAGATGAACCTGCAAGTCTTTCTGGAATGGTTTCACCGCCTGGATGCTTCGCTCATCGGACTGATGGCGATCGCCTTAAGTGCGATGTGCTGGTGGTTTCGGCAAGAGTTACCCCGGTGGTTGCCTGGGGCGGCAACCGCAGCTTTAGGACTGGTCGTCTTTCAAGGCGTATTAGGCGGACTCACTGTCACCCAACTCCTCCGCTTTGACATCGTGACCGCTCACCTGGGTACTGCCTTGTTGTTCTTCATCACCGTCCTCGCGATCAGCTTCGCCCTAATGCCCTACGAGGGCACGGGAACCGCCTCCAAGCTTCGCTGGGTAGGTTTGACCGGCGCCCTCCTCGTCTACTGCCAAAGCTTGCTCGGCGGCTTAGTCGCCTCCCAATGGGCGCTGCATCAATGTTTTGGCAACCAGCAACTCTGTACGGTGATGAATAGCCACATTGCGGGGGTCGTTCCTCCCACCCTGGCGACGCTGCTTCTGGTTTTTTGGGCGTGGCGCACCCCCGGACTGCATCCGACCTTGCGACAACTCGCCTACTTCTCGGGAGTCTTGTTAACTTTACAAATCGCCCTCGGCGTTGCCACCTTTTACCTGCACCTACAAGTCGAACCCCTCACCGTCGCCCACCAAACCATCGGGGCGACGTTACTGGGAACCTTAGTTGCCTTCACCGTCTTGGCGATGCGGGACGTTCCCAGAACTCAACCCCTTCGGGCTGACTAACTCGGGTCGGGAGGGGGTAAAACCGTTTTCGGTGAGAGCGTGCCATTTTTAGATTCGGGATTTCATATCGTTCTCAAACCGATTCCCATAGCCACCCCCAATTCACCTTGCGTCTACATGATACGCAATAGCTGTTACCCGACCCGTTACGACAAAGGCAAACGTTAACACCTCCATCCATCTGTTTCTGCTCGATCGTTTTGCCTTCTACCTGATTTGACAAACCACTCTACCGCCGTATCGCTTCGCCGCGAAATCAGAGGATCGAAATTTATGCAAGAAATTCTCGGCACGAACCGCCAACGACACCATCAAAATTTCCGCCAAGTTCTGAACAGCTACTACCAGCTAACTAAACCCCGCATTATTATCTTGTTACTGATCACCACTGTGGCGGGAATGTGGGTGGGGGGCGAGGGTCGCGTCGATCCGGTGCTGTTACTGGCAACGATCGCGGGAGGGGCGCTGTCAGCCGCTTCGGCAAATGTTATCAACTGCCTGTACGATCGCGATATCGACTACATCATGGAACGCACCCGCCACCGCCCCCTGCCTTCGGGACGAGTGCAGCCTCGAGACGCGATCGTGTTTGCGATCGCCCTTGCTGCGATCGCGTTTGCGCTGTTAACCGTCTTCGCCAACCTCCTAGCCGCTTGCCTTGCCATGACCGGGATCGTCTTCTACGTCCTGGTTTACACCCATTGGCTCAAGCGCCACACCGTGCAAAATATCGTCATTGGCGGTGCGGCGGGAGCTATTCCGCCCCTGGTGGGTTGGTCGGCTGTCACGGGCGAATTAAGCCCGGCGGCATGGATGCTGTTTCTCATCGTCTTTTTGTGGACGCCGCCGCACTTCTGGGCGTTGGCAATCTACATTCGCGACGAATACGCCGAAGTCAACGTGCCGATGTTACCCGTCATTGCCGGGAACGAGGAAACGGCAAAACAGATTTGGTGGTATACCCTGTTGATGCTGCCGGCAACGTTCTTGTTGGTTTATCCGTTGGGGGTCTGCGGTGCGTTTTACGCTGGAAGTGCTGCCTATTTGGGTTGGATTTTCGTCCGCAAAGCTTGGCAGTTGTTGCAAACTCCTAACGATCGCGATACCGCTCGATCGCTCTTTAAATACTCCATTCTTTACCTGATGCTGCTGTCTCTGGGGATGGTCGTCGATAGTTTGCCCATAACCCATCAGTTGACCCAAGTGGTGGCGGATAACCTGCAAACGTTCATCGCCGCCATGCTGTAATCGGACTTGTCGCCAGCCTCAATTCCCTTGCCCCCATTCGATCGAGTGGGGGTTTGTTTGTTCGGGTCGCGGAATGTGCCGAGCGCGAACATCCACAACCCGAGAAAGGCAATTTCCCCTCAAACCCCCATCTTTCGGTCGTTTACTTAAAACCCGATAAAAAAAGTCGGGATTAGTTGTGCGCGCTTGACACCCGTGCTACTATGGTTAGCCATGTTGACCGACACGGAGTACGAAGCCATGACGACCCAAACTCTTGAAGCCAAAACCCACCGCGTTGCCGCCTTTGAAAAGCTCAAATGTAAAGAGTGCGGCGCCGAGTACGAACTTCAAGCCAAGCACGTTTGCGACGTGTGCTTCGGTCCGGTGGAAGTTGCCTACGACTACGACTTCTTACGCCAAACCGTGACGCGGGAAACCATCGCCGCCGGTCCTAACTCCATCTGGCGCTATCGTCCCTTCCTTCCCGTCGCCACAGACAACCCGATCGATGTTGGCACCGGAATGACGCCGTTAGTTGAGGCGCAGCGCCTCGGCAGACGGTTGGGACTGAAAAAACTCTACATTAAAAACGATGCGGTCAATATGCCCACCCTCAGCTTCAAAGATCGGGTGGTTTCGGTGGCGCTCACTCGCGCTCGAGAACTGGGTTTCTCCACCGTATCTTGTGCCAGTACCGGGAACTTAGCCAATTCTACCGCCGCGATCGCCGCTCATGCCGGGTTAGATTGCTGCGTCTTCATCCCCGCCGACTTAGAAGCCGGAAAAGTCCTGGGAACGCTGATCTACAACCCCACCGTCATGGCAGTCAAAGGCAACTACGACCAAGTGAATCGCCTCTGCTCTGAAGTCGCCAACACCCACGGTTGGGGATTCGTCAACATCAACCTGCGTCCTTACTACTCCGAAGGCTCGAAAACCCTTGGCTTTGAAGTTGCCGAACAACTCGGCTGGCAGCTTCCCGACCACATCGTCGCCCCGTTAGCTTCCGGATCGCTGTTCACCAAAATTTACAAAGGCTTCCAAGAATTCATCAAAGTCGGTCTGGTGGACGACAAACACGTTCGGTTCAGCGGCGCACAAGCCGAAGGTTGCTCCCCCATCGCCCAAGCTTACCGGGAAGGACGGGATTTCATCACCCCCGTCAAACCCAACACCATCGCTAAATCGATCGCCATCGGCAACCCCGCAGACGGCGTTTACGCGCTGGATATCGCCCAGAAAACCAACGGTAACATCGAATCCGTCAACGATCGCGAAATCGTCGAAGGCATCAAACTGCTGGCGGAAACCGAAGGCATCTTCACCGAAACCGCAGGCGGAACCACTATCGCCGTTCTCAAAAAATTGGTCGAAGCGGGTAAAATCGATCCCGAAGAAACCACCGTCGCCTACATCACCGGCAACGGCTTGAAAACCCAAGAAGCCGTCCAAGGCGAAATCGGCGAACCTCTGACCATCGAACCCAAACTTGACGCCTTCGAGCGTGCATTAGAGCGGTCTCGCACCCTCGAACGCCTGGAATGGCAGCAAGTTTTGGTTTAATTTAATTTGGGGTTGGGTGTTGGGGGTTTGGGGTTGGTTAGTGGTTAGTTGTTAGTGGTTAGTTGCTTCTCTCCTCCTGCTTCCCCTGCCTCCTCTGCTTCCCCTGCTCCTCCGGCTGGATTTCTCCTCTGCCTTCTGCCTTAAAACCCCATTACCCATTACCTATTACCCATTACCTATTACCCAAAAACGAATGGTTAAAGTTCTCATTCCCACGCCGTTACAAAATTTAACCGACAACCAAGCCACGCTAGAGTGCAGTGCGGGTTCTGTTGAAGAACTGATCGACGCGCTCGAAACCAGTTGTCCCGGCATCAAAGCACGGCTGTGCGACGAATCGGGGAAACCCCGACGCTTCCTCAACTTTTACGTCAACAGCGAAGATATTCGCTTCTTGGAAGGAACGGATACGAAGTTGCAAGAGGGCGATGAAGTGAGTATTGTCCCTGCCGTGGCCGGTGGCTGAGCGATCGCGCATCGCCAACTTAATTAATCGCAAGATTTGCCTCAAAACCCATTCAGAATTGAGAACGTTTGCTGTTTTCGATCTGAATGGCTTTCGTTTATTGAGGATTCTATCTCTTTTGTGACAACCGTCACCCTATTTGCCTCCCCAAATCAATAGCATCGAAGTATAGCAGTTGCCATACCCGTTCGGACAAATTTGGGTAGGGGCGTAGCATTTGCCCGATCGTCTTGTCCGCTAACCGACAAAGTTTATACAAATGCTACGCTACGCCCAGTCTTCTTTTACAAAAATTCGTGCGGGTGTTTGCCAGTTCCGAACATCCATTAGTTTTGTTTCTCGACGATTTGCAATGGGCGGATTCTGCATCGATAAATTTAATGTACTTGCTATTGAACGATGCAGAATTGCATCGAGTTTGCGATCGTAAATTAGAAGCGATACAAAAGCTTTAAAATCGATAAAAATCGGCAGCGATCGCATTCGTAAAATCGTCTTGTCGTTGCGTAATTTTTCTCGACTTGACGAATCGGAGGTGAAAGAAGCCGATCTCCATGAAGGACTTGACAATACTTTGCTAATTTTGCAACATCCTTTGAAAGGGACGGAATTTACGATCGAAATTCCCCAACCGCCACTCTGCAAAATGCCGAATTTGCGCGCGCAAACCTAAACGGAGTTTCGGACTAGCATTCCCCTCGATCAAGATCGGTCAACCAAAAGATGGATAATCAGAGGGATTCCACCGACAAATCCGATCGAGATCCCATGACCGCACAACGCGAATCCCACCTGCAAACCCTCCAACACCTGCGCCAACTCAGCCGCGTCCTCGACAGTGCCATCGGCATTCCCGGAACCCGGTTTCGCTTCGGTCTCGATCCGATTTTAGGCTTGATTCCCGGCGGAGGGGATACCGTAGGCGCCCTACTGTCGGCTTATATCGTGTTTCGCGCCGCTCAAATGGGCGTGCCAACGGAAAGTTTGAGCAAAATGGTGGGGAATATTTTGGTCGAGTCCCTGTTAGGAACCGTGCCGTTACTGGGCGATGTCTTCGATGTGGGCTGGAAAGCCAATATTCGCAATGTCGAATTACTCGAAGAACATCTCGGCGCTCCTGAACCCGCTCAGGCAGCGAATATGGGGTTTATCGTCGTCGCTCTCCTCGCCTTAATTTTAGTCGTGCTGCTACTGGCAACGGTCACTTTGGCGATCGCCCGAGTGCTGTTCGGTTGGCTGGCGAATCTTTAAAGCGATCGCCCTTTCCCAATTACCAATTACCGTTCGTGCAGCGACTTCGCAGGAGTATTACCAACTACCCCCTCGAGAATGTATCCATGCTGTAATTCCCGCCGCTAAAGAGTCGGCGAGTTTCTCCTGTTCGGCGGGATCGGCAATCCATTCAAACTCTGCGGGATTAATCATAAAGCCCAATTCTAATAAGACCGAGGGCGTCACTGCCGGACGGGTGAGGGCGAGGTTTCCCCAGAAGACGCCGTAGGCGGGACGATCGAGATCTTCAACGAGGTAATTGTAAAGAAAGGTAGCCAGATCGCGGGCTTGGGGTTGATACCAAAACGTGCCGACTCCGGCAGTATTGACCGCATCGCCGTTGTCGGGGAGGGCGTTGTAGTGGATACTGAGGGCGATCGTCGGTTCCACTTCGGCGATTTTGTCGGCACGGGCGCCGGGTAAAATATCATCATCCCCTTCTCGGGTCATGACCACTGTTGCCCCCCTAGTTTGAAGGCGATCGCGCAATAACTGCGATACCCGCAGCGTCACCTCTTTTTCCGGGTAGCCATTGGGACCGACTGCTCCCAAATCGGCATCGCTACCGTGTCCGGGATCGAGCAGGATCGTCACGCCAGCGAGAGATTGCAGGTCGGGGCGCAATTTGGGGGGATGGCGAAGGGAGAGAACCAGTGTGGTTCCATCGTAGCGGAGTTTGTAGCCCCACTGTTGCTGGGTTTTGAAGTGGAAGGTATATTGCAAGCGATCGCCCTCTACTTGCTGCCAGTCCATCCATTCCACGAGGGGGTTGTCGTTAAAGGCGATCGTGTCGGTTTGGGCGGTGGTATTGTGTAAAGTCAGCGTCAGCTTGTCGGTTTCTTGGGCGACGGATACCGGAACGGGAACTTGCAAGGGGAAAAAGACTTCCGTCCACTGGGAACCGTGACTGGCACGGACGCTGCGAATCAGTGATCGCGGCGGCATCCCGGCGGGAAACACCC
This sequence comes from Oscillatoriales cyanobacterium M59_W2019_021, assembly GCA_015295945.1. GTDB lineage: Bacteria > Cyanobacteriota > Cyanobacteriia > Cyanobacteriales > Geitlerinemataceae > DVED01. The sequence continues at coordinate 34,894 of DVED01000196.1, forward strand.
GCACTTCTTCGGCTTTAATCCACGCACCGTAGTCCAACCGCAGCCAGTCCCCCTCTTTTCCGGTAATTGCGGCTTGGGTTCCTTGGGGTAGCGGCGTTAGGCGGGAGTAATCGGTACCGGGTCCGGTTCTGGCAGTGCCGCTATCGACGATGACTTCGGCAACTTCGGTGCGATCGCCCGTCATAATCTCGATACTGCCCGATCCCGGTTGCGTCTTCACCGTGCCGTTTAACTCTAATTGAAACACCGGAGTCCCCAAATTTCCCGGCGTATCGAAATTCGTACATCCTTGGTAAAGCCCGGCGATCGCTTGGGTTTCCGGCTGGTTGTTCCCGGTTAACACGGCATTATTCGCGGGAAGGGCGACGCTTTGGGATTGCGGGAGCAGGGCAACCGATCGATTTCCCAGCCGTACGGATACGGTAGCATCTGCCGGGGCGATCGCTTCAAAACAGATGGGTTCCCCCGGCAAGCGGGCGATCGAATTGGCGGGTAGCAGCGATCCTTTGGCGAAGTCGATGCCTTGGGGCAAAATTGGCTGGGTGGAGTTGCGCGTCACCACGAGTTGGATTTCCTGGTTTTGGTAGCGGATGACAAACCGATTTTCCCCAATTTGCAGCGGAAAGCTGGGGGCGAAATGTCCGGCGTCAGAGCGATCGATCGCTTCTCCATTCACCGTCACTTCTCCTTCTGCGGCTGCCGTACCGATCAGAAAAATGCGATCGGCGGTGGTTTCGTGGTTCGTCGGCGGGTAAGCGATAAACAGCGGCTGTTGTGCCATAACGGGAGCGGCAATCGCAAATCCCAGAGTTGTCAATCCAATTGTGGAGAACGGTGGTGTCAAGGGATTCATAGAAGCGTCGGGATCGCGGATTCGGGCAGGTACACTTTACCACGGGACGACGGGCATCTTTGTCAAAAGCAGGAGGAGCTGTCTTGAACAGGGGAAGGGAGACACGGAGACACGGGGATAGTGAATGCAACTAGCAACTAGCAAATCCCCAAATGACCAACCCCAAACCCCAAACTCCAAACCCCAAACTTATTACTTATTACTTATTACTTATTACTTAAAGCGCCCCCAGTGCCAAATTTTCCGTTTTCGCCAACGCAGCTTTGCGGCTGTCAAACAACTTCAAAACGCTGTCGGTGACGACTTTCAGCACTCGATCGTCGCATTCGGCAAGGAATTTTTCCCCCGAGAGCGTCCCGTTGAAAAAGTCGCGAGCGCGTTCTCGCAAGCGCTTAATTTCGTCGAACCCGAGATATTTCACCATGTAGGTCGTCAGAGGAGAGTTGTTCAAATCATAATCAGCATTGCGATCAAGACCTTTTTCGAGCAAGTCTAAGACTTCAGCTTCTAACGGGGTTTTCAAGGGATGGCGGTTCTCGATCTCGGGCAGAAATTTGACGAGATTCAGGTTGGGAGCATCCGGCAAGGGGAGTTCTCCCATCATCGTCGACAGGGGGACATCTTGACCAAAACGCAGCGACAGAGCCTCTAAAATGGCGATCGCCGCTAGCTTACTTCCGAGGTACAAGCGGCTTACTTCCAGGTTTTTACCCGCTCCTGCAAGTAATTTTTGGAATGCGGCATCGTCGGGTTCCCCTTGAAACTGATGGAAAATTAATTCGGGTTTGAGAAATCCCATAAACCCTTCCATTTTTTGCAACGCCTGTCGGTATTGAGAAATGGTATAGGAACCGGAGTCGTGAAGGTGGTGATTGGTTTCTGGTAGCAAGCTCCACGTATTCGCCAAGAACTCCGCCGAGTTGGGATGGGCGAACCCGCCGACATCTCGGTTGGAAAGGCGAACGCAGCGCCGCATGGTGTCGGAAATCTCCGCGTCGCTCATTTGCAAGTCAAAGTCTTGGTTGACTCGAATCAACCGCTGGTGCAAGCGATCGATCGCGCTCTGTCCCGTCTCGTCTTTCGATCGAAAGGGAATGGTAGACTCGATGATGGTGACGATTTGCATCACCAAGGCAGGACTCAGGAATGACTCGAAAACTTTAGCCGCTACCAGAGCACTCAAGAATTCATTTTGTCCGTTGGTGGGAGAGAGTCCTTCACCGGGAACCCGATTGAAAATTGCCATCACCTTTTTGAAGGTGATATCTTCGGGCAATTCTTTTGGGTTGCGAATAAACAGTTGACCGCGCACTTCTCGAACGTAGGGTGCGATATAATAGCTGAGGTTGAAGTTGACCACACGATCGACTTGGACGTAGACCACATCGTGGAAAAGTGCTGCCAAAACTTCGATGGGGTCGTCCTCGCCGCCGACCATAAAAATATGCTCGGGCGTGTGAAACGATCTCCAACACCCGGTCATGGTCTGCACGATCAATTCGGCGATTTGGGACAGCCGATCGACTTCTACATCGATTTCTAGCTGGCGAGTTGCCCAAATCAGTTTGTTCAGGCATTGCTGGCGATCGCTCTCAAAACTCATCCGACACCTCTTTTCCTGACTCCTAATTCCCGATCGTATTACGCCCCAGATAAGATTGGCAAGATTCTCAAGCTGCCCGCAATTCCTACTATTTTGACCATCTTTCCAATCCTCTTCCCAACGGGATAAGCTTTTAACTCATAATCGTTATGATTACGTATAAGGTAGCAAAAAAAACACGAACCCGTCTATGTTTTAAGGGGTGGTTATGGGTCATTGGTCATTTGGTGTTAGGGGTTGGGGGTTTGGATTGGGGAATTTTAGATTTTAGATGGGTAACTGCTCCCCCTGCCTCCCCGGCTCTCTGCCTTCTCTTCCTCCTGCAACTCCTGATTCGATGATATGGTAAACATTTGTATAGAATCGATGTGTTCGGGTCTAGAGGAGTAGAAACAACGGTGGCGATCGTAGAAAGTATTGGTATAGGCATCGGCTTAGCGGTAGGATTGGGAGCGCTGGCATTAGAACTGCGCTATCGGAAACGCCCGATCGACCAGTTAGAACTGACGCGAGGCAAGTGGCAAATCAAAGTAGACGATCCGCACTGCTATCGCTTGGTGGGAGACTTACAACTGGTCAACCGTTCCTCCACCCTCGCCATCGTCGTTCCCGAACTCTCTGCCGAAGTCAAACTCTTCTCCAAAGGCAGTTTAGAGGGGATTACCACCCGCACTCAGGTGATTCCCCTGCATGACGACGCTCAACCCCGAGAAGACGGTTACTGGTTCGCCTATTTGATGAAAGAGGGGAAAACCACCCGGTTAAAAATCGTCATCGACATTTCCGGGGACGATTTGAGCCAACTGGAATCGGCGTGGGTGAAAGTGGATTACATCGCCTACGGTTCCATCGGCAGCCATCCCCGAGAGCAACATATCGTCTTGCCGTTGCGCTATCCCGATGCCAGTGCAACCCCCAAGTGGTTGACCAAAGAGCGATCGCAAGTTCTCCCCATCAAAACCCACTTACTGTGTCACCAAGATAAGATTTTAGAGATTATCGATCGCTACGTCAAACCCCACGCGCAACCGGGAGACATCCTCACCCTCGGCGAAACCCCCGTTGCCATTATGCAAGGACGGTGGAAGCATCCCGCAGAAATGAAATTGGGTTGGGTTGCCAGTCGGTTTTGTTTCTACTTCCTGCAAACGGCGAGTATTTCCACCGCTTACGGGTTGCAAAGCTTAGTCGATGAAGTCGGACCTTTTCGCGTGGTTTTCGCCTTTCTCGCAGGAGCGATCGCCAAAATTTTAGGCAAACCCGGCGTATTTTACCAACTCGCTGGAGAACAAGCGCGGTTGATCGACGACATCACCGGAACCCTACCCCCCTACGACCAATTTACCGTACTCGGTCCGAGCCGTTCCCAGGAGGTGGTAAACGACATCAAACGCCAAACCGGACTTTCGGCGGCGATCGTCGATGTCAACGATTTGAAAGCCGTTAAAATATTAGCAGCGACTTCCGATATTTCCCCCGATTTGTTAGAAGCCGCTTTGCGAACCAACCCCGCTGGGAACGCCGACGAGCAAACCCCTCTGGTGTTGATTCGACCCACCGATCGCGCCTCTGCTCGCGAATGATTCCCCCGTTCGCCTACCACCCATGACCCCATCTTCCCCCAATTCCCAGACCGAGATCCGCTCCATCCAGTATCGGGATTTAGAGGCGATCGAACAGTTGCTAGCCGAAGGTTTCACGGCGGCAAACCCCAGTTCGACATTCTCCTTAGATCCCCATTTAGAACGAGTTCGCCAGTGTTTCGGGGTTCTCAAATTTCTCAGTTGGTTTCCCAATCCGTATCAAAACCTGTTTCGATCCTACGTTGCCCACCGCGATCGACAACTTCAGGGATTCATCCAAGTTTCCCCCTTCAACCGCACCGCCAGCACCTGGCGGGTTGATTGCATTGGTGCCGCTCGATCGGCAGGCAGCCAAGATACGGGGACGAGTTTGCTGCGCTACTGCCTGGAAACCATTTGGGAAGCGCGAACTTGGATTTTGGAAGTTGAAATTAACAACAAAACGGCAGTGGGGTTATACCGCCTCAACGGATTCCAACCCCTCGCCGAAATGACCTATTGGGATATTTGTGCCGATCGGTTGCAGGAGTTAGCCCAACGAGAGCCCACCTTACCCAATCTGATGCCCGTCAGTAATGCCGACGCGCAACTGCTATACCAACTCGATACTGTGGCGATGCCGCCCCAAATTCGGCAAGTGTTCGATCGCCACATCTCCGACTTCAAAACCAGCTTAGTCGAGTCTTTGATTGCCGGAATCCAACAGTGGTTTGATCGCACCGAAACCGTTAGCGGTTACGTATTTGAAACCCAGCGCAAAGCGGCGATCGGGTATTTTCAGATTCAACTCAGCCGCCAAGGCACGTTCCCTCACAAAGCTCAACTGACCGTCCATCCCGCCTACACCTGGCTGTACCCGGAACTGCTGGCGCAGATGGCACGCATTACCAAGGATTTCCCGCCGCAGTCTTTATTGTTAGCCTCGGCAGATTACCAACCGGAACGGGAAGAGTATCTCACTCAAGTCGAGGCAACCCCCATTCAGACTACTTTACTCATGTCGCGATCGGTCTGGCACAAACTGCGAGAAGCCAAACACGCTCCCCTGGAACTTCAAATCTCCGAAGTCCTCAGCGGCTTGCAACCGCGCCACAAACCCATTCCCGGACGGATGATGTGGTGGCAGTCCCTCGACCCCTCCGCGAAAGAGCAACCCGGTGGCGAGCCGAAAAACGGACATCATACCGGGGAAAAAGATCCGAAAGGCGAATAGGCTCCTGCGAATTCTTAAGGGTTGAGAAATGGGCAGAAAACCAAAATAAAATCAAATGTCACCCCCAATGACATTGGGTTATGTTGAAATCGGGGCGGGTTCCGTTCGTGCGGACTCGGGTGCGGCAGAATCGACGGGGATGGGAGCGCGAACCACGAATACCGAACAGGGAGCGTGATGGACGACGTAGTTGCTGACACTGCCGAGGAACAACTCGCTCCACCCCGTCCGACCTCGATTGCCCAGCACAATGAGATCCGCTTCCCACGTCCGTGCTAGGTCGCAAATGCTGCGTTCGGGACTGCCGGACATCTGAGTCCATTCGGCACTTACGCCAGCAGCTTGAGCTTCAGTGGCGATCGATCGTAAAAACTCCAAACCTTTCCGTTCGTAAGCCTCCCACTCCCGCTGATAAATATCCAAAGCGGAATCGTTTCCCATGGGATAGTAATCCAAACCTTGGAACAGCGGCAATCCCGGAGAGCCTTCTTCATTGAGGGATAAGACGTGCAATAATTGCAGGCTGGCTCCCGTAGCTTTGGCTAAGGACAGGGCAGTTCGGAAGACGTGTTTGCCCATTGCCGAATGGTCGGCAGCAACGAGAATTTTAGCGAACATACCAACCCCCTTTTCGGATGAAAGCCTATACCTATTGTTTGTTATAAGACAACAAGTTGAGGAAATCGTGAAGGAACATTTCCCACTATATAAATTCGATCGCTCTGTAGGGGCAATCCCCCCGCGTATAGCCTTCGGCATGGCTGCACTAGCGCGTAAGCGACTCCCTTTGGGAGTAGCCGGGGTGGGGGCACTAGGGCGTGTTTTCAAACTGTCGGAGGGCGAAGAGGGCGAAGCCTTTGCCGGAAAATTTCAGAAACCAACCGATTCAATTGATGCAAAGGCTTCGCCCCTATAATAAACAGTTACGATCGCAGACAATCTTGTTGTTGAAATCCCGGATTATTCCTCACCTGCACGTGACAGGAATATTTCAGTTTACCTCGATCGTTCCCGCGATTATTCTCTATAAGATTGTCTTCTCCTCCCGCGCCGGCGATCGCCAAAATCCCCCCATCTAAAGTATTTCCTTCAATCCGAACATTGTGCATCTCATAGGGTTTCTCGTTCGTATCTGCCATCACAAAAATTGCCGATTCGTTCGACAGATTATTAGAAATCGTATTCCCTAAAATCTCTACATCTCGAAGATCGCGAACCTTATACAACGCAATATAAGCATTGCCCGTATTGTCCGAAATCTTGGCTCCATTGACCGTCGTCCCACCGCAACATTCTTGAATTAAAATGCCTTCTCCATCGACGCTGAGATACTTTGTATCCCGAATTTGATGGCGGTAAACTTCATATTGATTTCCAGTAACAGTAACGTGCCAACCCGACCAATCGATCGCCCGATTTTCTAGCGTAACTGAAGGTTTTGCTTCCCGAGTTCCTTGGGGATTCGTCCACCAGATTTTATCGGGTTCGTCTTTAATTTCATTGTCTCGAATCACCAAACCATCTCCCGACGCGGAAATGGCAACGCGCATGGTATGGTAGACCCAATTGTCGCGAATGACGACGCCGGAACGAAATAAACTCGGTTCGATATCGGGGGTTGCTGCTTTATCGAAGTCTCCCGATCGATTGATGACAATGCCGTAATGATTGGTATAGCTAAACGGAACGCGATCGCCCTGAGAATAGGTAACGATCGACTTTCCATCCACCGATTTAACCCGATATCCCGGTTGTTCGTAAGTATCGGTCACGGCATCGTTAATGCGATTGTTGGCAACTAGAATATTTTGAATGGCATTCACTTTCAGATTTGCTGCAAAGCGAGAACTATAGCGCATCCACGGTTCTTGAAACTCTAAATCGGGAACTTTCGATTCCGGTTGGGCGACGTTGTTATTGCGAACGCCGAATACGAGGCGATTTTGCTGCGTTCCCGTTTCTAAATTCCCCACAAGGTTAATCGCAGCGCGGTTAATCTCGACATTCACCAAACCGAGATTAGAATCGCGATCGGGAGCAATGGTAGAAACTTTCTTAAATGCCGTTTCGTTGGGCGTTCCCTCTCCCGAAAGTTGGGGTTCGTATTGGGGAAAAATCAACTTTGTCGGCGGATTGTAATCTTCCTGCTTAGCATCGGCAACCGATGGGGTTTCTCCCCGCAACACCACGCCATTGGTTAACGCAAGATTATCGGTAAACTCGTAAATTCCCGCCGGGAAGTAGACCACACCGCCACCATTTGCCGCCGCCGCATCTCGCGCCGCTTTAAACCGATCGATCGCCGTATTCCCCGAAAAATCTTCGATATTATAAACGCACTGCCATTGAATTTCATCTGTCCACGGATACGCCGATTTGCCGTAGCGAGTGGCGATCGGGTTGTCCGTTTCGCCGCCGCTGGAACTGCCGCAATTGACAACAATGGGGGACAATTCTTGCGATTTGCTAGCATACAAATTGTATCCTACGAGAACCAGGGCGATCGTCAATCCCAGAAGGAGGAAAAACGTTCCGATTTTTGGGTGCATTGCAGTCATTTCTAACCCATTTCTTATAAAATTGTATTATAATAGAGAAAAATATATCGTCTCGAATTGACATATGTTAACATCCATTTTACACTGAAGTTTCACCATTTAGATACACTGCTCGAATGCCAACAGTTCTTCAGGTTGGACCTTACAGCTTTATCTTTTTTAGCTCAGATCGGGATGAACCTACTCATATACACGTCAAACGAGATCGCCAACTTGCTAAGTTTTGGCTTGAACCGATAGCTCTGGAAAAGAATCGAGGTTTTAAAGACCACGAACTTAATCAAATTGAGAAATTAATAGAAGAACATAAACAAGTGCTAGTGGAGGCATGGCATGACTTCTTTGACGCTGACACTGGAGAGTGAACCGTTAGCTGTAGATGTTGCTGTTACGGATACAATGTTGACAGTTCATTTAGCCGACGATCGTATTCTCAGCGTGCCATTGACTTGGTATCCTCGCCTGTTAAATGCGACATCCGAAGAACGACAAAACTGGGAATTGCTGGGGGATGGATACGCGATCGAATGGGTAGATTTAGACGAACATATTGGGGTTGAGGGACTAATAGCAGGTCGGCGCAGTGGTGAAAGTCAGAAATCCTTCGATCGATGGTTAGCTCAGCGAAACTAGTATTTTCTTGGATCGTATCCCGCCCAGAGATGAATCTCCGGGCTAATAGGCAAACTCGTCTAAAGACGACTAAAAAACAATTACCCCAGTCCTCTTCAGAGGAGTTGAGCTATTAGTCCAGGGTTTAAACCCTGGGCGGTTACTGGTACTGACCGACGGTTCTTAGCCCTTCCCAACAATTCCCAACCCATCCCAAAAACAAACCTCCAACTTATTACTTATTACTTATTACTTAGCCGTTCCTCCGCCCAATTTCGCACCGCCTCATCGGGGTGGTTTTGCGCCACTTCCCGCAGGATGGGTTCCGCTTCTTCGGGATTCTGTTCGAGCAGGAATTCTTCGATCCAAGAGAAAGTTTCGGGTTGTTCTCCATAATACTGCACGATAGCGTTCACGGCTTCCATTCGTACGTCTTCATGGGCATTATTTAGAGCCTGTTGTTTGAGCCAGTCTAAGGTTTCTGGTTGCTCTTTGTAGTTATTTGCGATCGCCAAAACTGCTATAAGTCGCACATCTTCATGGGCATTTTGTAGAACCTGCTGTTTAAGCCAGTCTAAGATATTAGGTTGTTCTTTGTAGTTATTTGCGATCGCCGCAACTGCTTGCTGCCGCACATCTTCATGGGCATCTTGTAGCACCCGTTCCTTGAGCCAGTCTAAGGTTTCTGGTTGTTCTTTGTAGTTATTTGCGATCGCCA
>DVED01000068.1 GCA_015295945.1 Oscillatoriales cyanobacterium M59_W2019_021
CCAAAATTGACGTTAGACTAAGCATGGGGCAAGCGGGAGGTTGATGGTTGGCTCTTTCAGCCTACCCGCTTCGCTCCTCCTTATCCAAAATTGACGTTATCCTAAACCTATCGACCATCGATCGAGGAAAGCCCATGTCCGTATCCCTACCCCCCCATCCTCGAACTCAAACTCGACCTCACCGACGAGCAATTCTGGCAACTGTGTTGCGACAATAGCGACCTCCAATTCGAGCGCACATCCCACGGAGAAATTGTCATTATGTCCCCAACTGGTGGCACAACCAGCGAACGAAACACCGATTTAACCTATCAGCTCCAAGCCTGGAATCGTCGCTACAAACTGGGCAAAGTTTTCGACTCCAATAGCTGCTTCAAACTCCCCAACGGTGCAGATCGCGCTCCCAATGCCTCCTGGGTGAAAAAAGAACGCTGGGATGCACTCACCCCAGAAGAACAAGAGAAATTCGTTTCCTTGTGTCCCGATTTTGTGGTTGAGTTAATGTCTCCCAGCGATTCCCTGGAAAAAACTCATGCCAAGATGCTCGAATATCTGGAAAACGGCGCGAGACTCGGTTTACTAATTAACCGCAAACAACGACAAATTGAAATTTACCGACCGAATCGAGACGTGGAAATTCTCGATAATCCCGACACTTTTTCTGGAGAAGACGTACTACCAGAATTTGTCTTAGATTTATCGACCATTTGGTAAGAACCCGGTCGTTTCGCTGCGATCAATCTGTTTTCTAAAATCGTTCCCGTACCCAAGCTCTAAACTGTTTGATGATCGCATTTCTCCCCTCGACCCGACTTGGCTCCAAAATATTGGGGTAAAACCTCCGCGATCGGTAAATTGGGAAAATGATATAGCTAAGCGCAGGGCGATTAGGACAGTTGCGGCGGGCGAAGAAGAAGGCGAAACATTTGCAGAAATTTTATGGGTTCAGATCTACAATTTTCGGGCAAATGCTAGGCACAAGAGTGCCGGCTGCGCCTACGCCCCTACCCAAATTGTCCTAACTGCTACGCGCTTAGCTATACAGCGATTTACAACCTTATGCGGTACATCTCCTGACTTGGGGAGGCAGGGGAGGCAGGACACGGAGACGCGGAGACACGGAGATCGTGTCGTGAATGTGAACGCGCAAATCCTCAAATAGCCAATGACCAATAACCAACCCCAAACCCCAAACCCCAAATGACGAATGACGAATGACCAACCCCAAAATCGATACCAACGGGGGACTTCTGGCGCGTTATGCTAAATAGAGACACAGAAAAGTAACAAGTCCAAGGAAAGGAAGACATCCTACATGTCCTACAACCAAGAAATAGAGAAGTTAATATCCTTTGACGGACGGGATATTCGACTGAAGGTCGGTTTGTTTGCGCCACAAGCAGGTGGGTCCGTTTTAGTAGAGTCCGGAGATACGGCAGTTTTGGTGACAGCGACCCGTTCCAGCGGACGGGAAGGAATTGATTTTCTGCCTTTATTGGTGGATTACGAAGAAAGGCTGTATGCGGGTGGCAAGATTCCCGGCGGGTTCTTGCGTCGGGAAGGGCGTCCCCCGGAAAAAGTGACGCTGACCAGTCGTTTGATCGATCGCCCCTTGCGTCCCCTCATTCCCGGTTGGATTCGCGACGACATCCAAATCGTCGCCACCACCTTATCCATGGACGAACAAGTTCCTCCAGATGTCCTGGCAGTGACGGGCGCTTCGATCGCCACTATCCTCGCCAAAATCCCCTTCTACGGTCCGATGGCAGCCGTGCGCGTCGGGTTGCTGGGCGACGATTTCATTATCAATCCCACCTACGCTGAAGTCAAAGCGGGAGACTTGGATTTGGTGGTTGCCGGATCTCCCGATGGGGTGATCATGGTGGAAGCCGGAGCCAACCAGTTACCGGAACAGGATATCATCGAGGCGATCGACTTCGGTTACGAAGCTGCTTGCGATCTGATTAAAGCCCAGCAAGAACTAATGCAAGAACTGGGCATCGAACTGGCGACCGAAGAACCCCCCGTGGTAGACTCCACCCTGGAAACCTTCGTGCGCGAAGCAGCGACCGAATCCATCGAGAAAATTTTATCGAACTTCGAGTTGGATAAAAACGCTCGGGATACGGCGCTCGATGAGATCGAAAAATCGATCGCCGAACGCATTGCCGAATTGGAAGAAGAAAACCCCATCCGCGTTGCCACCACCGAAGATGGTAAGGCATTGGGTAAAGTCTTCAAAAACGTGACCAAGCAACTGATGCGATCGCAAATCGTCGAGAAAAAAGTCCGCGTAGACGGTCGCCAACTCGATGAAGTTCGCCCTATTTCCGCCCGCGTCGGCATTCTGCCCCGCCGGGTTCACGGCAGCGCCCTCTTCAATCGCGGTTTGACGCAAGTGCTCTCCCTGGTCACCTTGGGAACCCCCGGCGACGCTCAGGAACTTGCCGACGACCTCCATCCCCAAGACGAAAAACGCTACCTCCACCACTATAACTTTCCTCCCTACTCCGTCGGCGAAACCCGACCCATGCGGGCACCGGGTCGTCGGGAAATCGGTCACGGAGCCCTGGCAGAACGGGCGCTACTACCCGTCCTTCCCCCCAAGGAAGACTTTCCCTATGTGATTCGAGTGGTGTCGGAAGTGCTATCCTCCAACGGGTCTACCTCCATGGGTTCGGTATGCGGTTCCACCCTCTCCCTGATGGATGCCGGAGTACCCATCACCAAACCCGTGAGCGGTGCGGCAATGGGTTTAATTAAGGAAGGCGACGAAGTTCGCATCCTCACCGATATCCAAGGCATCGAAGATTTCCTCGGCGACATGGACTTCAAGGTTGCCGGAACGGATAAGGGGATTACCGCCTTGCAGATGGATATGAAAATTACGGGGCTGTCTCTGCAAACTGTTGCCGAGGCCATCCACCAAGCCAAACCCGCCCGGATGCACATTTTGGAGAAAATGCTAGAGGCGCTTCCCGAACCTCGCGCCGAACAATCACCGTTTGCGCCTCGCTTGTTGACTTTGAAGATCGATCCGGAGTTTATCGGCATGGTCATCGGTCCTGGCGGCAAGAATATCAAAGGCATTACCGAAGAGACGGGTTGCAAGATCGATATCGAGGACGACGGAACAGTAACGATTTCCGCACTCGATGCCGAGAAAGCCAAGCAAGCGCGTCGCATCATTCACGGCATGACTCGCAAAATCAGCCCCGGTGAAGTGTTCGCGGGGCGCGTCACCCGGATCATTCCCATCGGTGCGTTCGTCGAGTTCCTGCCGGGTAAGGAAGGGATGATTCATATTTCCCAAATTGCCGATTATCGGGTGGGGAAAGTGGAAGACGAACTTTCCGTGGGCGATGAAGTCATCATCAAGGTTCGGGAAATCGACAACAAAGGTCGGATCAATCTCACTCGCTTGAACATTCACCCCGACGAAGCCGCTGCTGCCCGCGCAGCCGCTGCCTTGTAGGACAACTGACTGAAATTGGCTCTCCTCGACTTGTGGTGAAAAACTCGGTATTTCTGACAGCTTCCTTAACTTGATATTTCTGCAATCCCTATGCTATGAGGATTGCGGAAATTATCACCCCGAATTGGGGAGAGCCAGAAGTGTTGAAAGTTAGCTTAAAAATTAAAAAACGGGGATAAGATGTGATATTCTATCCCCAACAACTACAAAAAATAATACTTTATGGTAACGTTTTTTTTCTCGAATTGTCAAATCCATCCTCAAACAGCTTTGCCCTCATGATTACCCGGTTCTCAACTCGTGCTTATTTTTTCAAATCTGGTTAACCTATGTACTAGACCAGAGTCTAACCAGCATGAGGGACGTGTTTTATCGTTTGAATAAGAGCGGGATTTCTCTAGATATTTCGACTTTCTCGAAAGCTTGTAAAACTCGACAAGATAGTTATTTTTGCTGTATCTATTGCCAACTCATAGAACAGTTAAAGCGAAAACATCCGGGTACTGCCCAAAGGTTATTTCCTTTAGATTCGACCGTAGTCACCTTAACCAGTAAGCTATTTTGGCGGCAAGGATACCATCAAGTTAAATTCATGAATGGACTGAACTTAACTCAAAAGAATTCTGGAGAATGTCTGATTCATTCTTTGCCCTACCCAACCCGGTAACGATCCTTGACTGAACTGTATCGACAAATCGAATTGACGATCGCCTAAAACACGAATATTAAATGTAACTAAAGTAACTTTCCGTTAAATCCAAACCGGAGAAATCACCGCGAACGATACCGACTAATTCGTTTTTCGGAGATCCGATCTCACCGTAAAAAATCCGCGTCAGAGAAGCCGTTTCGACAATCCGATAGTTGTCAGCACTACCCGCGAGTTGAATTGTATCTTCCACGCGATCGAAGTCAGCTACCACGGCGCGACCGCTATGGCGTTGGGCTGCCGTGCCGCCATCGACGTAGAACGCGCCACTGGCATTTCCTAACACGAATAAGTCAGAATTCCCTTGACCTCGGAGAATGTCTATCTCACCTGTGCCGGGATTAGCTGCACTATCATCGACGCCAATGAGGGCATCCGCTCCGTCACCGCCGAAGAGGCGATCGCCCTGAAGACCCCCCACCAGCGAATCGTTGCCGTAGCTACCGATTAGGCGATCGACGCCATCTCCACCCGTCAGCGTATCGTCATCCCAGCCTCCATTGAGGGTATCGTCATCCGCCCCCCCATCCAGGAGGTCATTTCCTCGGTTCCCCCGCAGGAGATCGTTCCCCGCACCGCCGCTAACGGTATCGTCTCCTGCCAGGGCATTGACCGTATCGTTTCCTGCCGTCGCGCAACCCGTCAGGTCGTCGTTCCCGGAGGTTGGGGTGCAAGGATCGATCGAGGACAAGTCCAGACCCACCACCAGAGGATCGTGGTCGGAAACGCGGAACTCGTCGGGGGCGTACAAACTCGGATCGTTAAACTCGGTACTGTAGCTGAGGGCATCCGGTTCGTCGGCGTTGATGTGCCATTTAGCAGCACCCGTTACCTGGGATTCCAAGTTCCCGTTGGCAAAAGCATGGTCTAAAGAACCCCACTGTCCGTCGAAGACATAGGAGTAATCTCCCGTAATGAGACTGGTATAGCCCGCATTTTCGATCGCCGTTATCGGGTCTTCTCGATCGTAAGCATTGAAATCCCCCACCGTCAAAATATCCGGATCGCCGTTCCCCGTTGGATTGCTTGCCAGCCAAGCGGTGAGGGCGTTGGCAGCATCCACCCGCCGCTGATTCCAGTTACCCTGACCGTCTCCAGCATCGGCATCCGCCCCAGTTCCGGTTCCGCCTTTAGACTTGAAGTGGTTGACGGCTAAGGTAAATTCTTCCCCCAAATCGGGATTGCTGGCATCGATGACGGTAAAAGTTTGTGCCAAGGGGACGCGGCTGGTATTCACCCCTTCAAAAATTCCCGACGTATTCAAAAACGCTGCCGTCCCCGTTTCGGCAACCGTATTGGCATCGTAAATAATGCCGACGGCAATGGCATCGGAACCGAGTTGGGCAACGCCGGGATCGACATAGGTATAGTTGCGGCTGCTGACGGCGTTGAGTTCGTTCAGTAGCTGTTGGATGGCACTGTTGACCCCATCGCCGTAGTCGTTTTCTAACTCTTGGACGCCGATGATGTCAGCATCGAGTTCGTTCAAGGCGGCAACCAGTTTATCCGTCTGCCGTTGGAAATCCGAGAACGTCGTCGCCCCGCGAGCGGTAGGGAAGCCGCCACCCGCCCCGTCGCCGTTAAAGTAATTGAGGAGGTTAAAGCTGGCAATTTTGAGGTTGCCGCCGACATTGGGGGCGGAGTTGGGACGGGGGTTAGTCGCTTGGTAGTCGATGGGTGCGATCGGTTGTACCCGATATTCCCCGAAACCGTACCCGAGAATTCCCTCGACGGCAGAGACGGTATCGCCGCCGCGTAGAGTGTTGCTGGGGGTGAGGTTGTTGCCGCTTCGGGCGTTGAAAATGGGGAACAGGTTTTGTCCGTTGCGTCCGTCGTCAATGAGGATGCTGCGTTGGGCGATGTCTTCTAAATGCGCCGTATAGCCGGAAACGCTGGGGTCGTTATTTTGGGTAAACTGTTCCAAGCGTCCGCCGGAGGAGAGGAGAACTTCGCCAAATCGATCGAGATTGAAATGCTCGGTTACCGTCAAATCGCCGGATGCCGCCTGCACGTTCACCCGCATTCCTTCGTACCGTTCCAAGTCGCTGACGGCGGTAATGGGGAAGCTGACGGTTGTTGCAGTCGGTAAAACATCGGTTCCCACCACCGTTACCGAGGTGGGGTTCATCTGAGTTTGTCCGAACTGTTCGACGACGCTGCCGCTAATTTGCACTTTGTCGCCAACGCTGACGGCGGTGTTGGAAAAGACAAACAGTCCTTCCGAGGTGAGGGGGTTGGCATCCCCATCGGCATCTTCTTCCTGAACGTAAAATCCGCTCAATCCCGACGTTCCGTTGAAGACACCCGTGACGATGGCTTCGATGTCGTAGGTTCCGGTGTTGGAGGCGTCGCCGATTCCCTGAATTTCGTGGATGAAGGCGAAAGTCCCGCCACCGCCTCCGTTGCTGTGGCTGCCCAATCCATCAAAGGTATTGAGGGCAAATCCTTCCCATTCGGCGGCGGGATCGAAGGCATTGCTAACGTTGGTATCCCCGGTCATGACGGTGGATAACCGACGCAGGGTGTTATCTGCGGTTGAAGTTAAACCACTTCCCCATTCGCTGCCGGGATCGAAGCCAACTTGACCGATGGAGTCGAGAATGATGCCATTTTTCTTGAGGACGATCGCGTCGTCGCCGTTAAAGTTAATGACAGAGTTATTGATAAAATCGGTAACGGCTAAAATTGCTGCATCGGCTTGAGAGTTGGCGAGGACGAATACATCGTCAGAGGCGATCGTCCCCATTAAACTTAAGGTATTGTTAGGGGTAGGGCTTCCGTTAGAATAAAGTTCTAGGGTATAAATTCCGGCGGAAAGATCGATCGAATTTCCCGTTCCGTTGTAGAGTTCGATCGCTTTATTGAAGCTACTGCCTTCAATGTATTCTGAAATTAACAGGTCGGTGAATGCCACAGTTTGAATCTCGCTGGTTACGATCAAAATACTGAGTTGGGAATCGGACTCGATCTTTAGCTTAGATGTCGAGCGAGTTGAGTCGCGTTGCCAATTTTCTAAACTTTGACGATCGAGAACAGAGATTGGACTGAACATCCAAATCTCTACAAAACCGAGCGGCTAGACAGAGGAGTATCCGATTGACATTTTAAATCTGGAACGTTAACGTCTGACTAAATTGCGACTAAAGGTTGGGCATCTCGATTCATTGAACTTTTGGCAGTTTTTTGGCAGCCCAAACGGTTCGGAGTCGCTCCCATCGACTGGGTGCAGAGTTCTGGATCGGTCTTCTGATGCGAGAACAACCTAATTTTGATGCGTATCAGTAAACCACTTACAATGCGGCGTTGGGGAAAATCAACTTCGCCCGATCGACATTTTGGCGTACCAAATCCGCCGCTGCTTGTAACGCCTCATGTTCCTTTTCTGTCAGATCCAATTCAAAAATCTGTTCGACGCCTTGACCGCTCAAGCGGCAACAAACGCCCAAAAATACGTCCTTAATCCCGTATTCCCCTTGGAGATAAACCGCCGCACTCACTAACCGGAACTGATTCAACAAAATCGATTCCACCATCAAACACGTGGAAGCGGCAGGGGCGTAGTAAGCCCCTCCAGTTTTCATCAACTCAACGATTTCCGTCCCCCCTTGGCGGGTTCGCTGTACCAGGCGATCGATCTTCTCGTCATCCATCAACTTAGTGATAGGAATGCCACCTACAGTGCAATATCGGGGCAGGGGAACCATCATATTGCCGTGGTTGCCCAAAACCATCGTTTGCACGTCCCGCGCCGACACGCCCAATTCTGCGGCGATAAAGACCTGCAACCGGGACGCATCCAGAACCCCTGCCATGCCGACCACCCGACGCGCCGGAAGTCCCGTTGCTTCCCAGGCGAGGTGGGTCATCACGTCTAGGGGATTGGTGACGACGATGAGAACCGCATTGGGAGAGTGAGCGATCGCCTTTTTCGCCGCCTCGATGACGATTTTGGCATTGGTTTCGATCAAATCGTCCCGACTCATACCGGGGAGACGCGCGCGTCCGGCAGTAATCACCACCACGTCGGAATTGGCAGTGTCGGCATAGTCACTGGTGCCGATAATTTGGCGATCGTGTCCTTCCAATCCTCGCGCTTCCATCAAATCTAGGGCGATGCCTTGGGGCAATCCGTCTTGGATATCCAACAACACCACATCGGCGAGATTTCTAGAAATAATACCGTGAGCGAGGGTGCTGCCGACTTTCCCCGCGCCGATGATGGAAACGCGGTTCTGGGTACCAGCAGGACAGGCAGGATTTAAAGTTTGCACGATCGGTCAAGGGGATAAGTAATAAGTAATAAGTAATAAATAATAAGTTTGAAATGGGGGTTTGGGGTTTGGGGTTGGAGATTGGTTATTTGTAAAATCCTTCTCCCCTCTGCCCTCTGCCTTTAAAACCCCATTACCCATTACTCAAATTCTGCGAGCTGGTCGAGTCGCAGCCAAATATTGGGGGTAGGAACTAAGCCAAATTTAACCAAAGCGTAGTCTCCTTGAGTGTCCAACACTTCCCCTTTGGTTTCAAAAATGTAGGACGAAAAGCGAGGATCGCTGGCTTTGGCTTCCAAGCTATTTTCTAACTTTTCGCGGACGACGCGAACGAAGGAACCTTTTTTAATACCTTTGGCTTTGGGAGGCATAATTGATCGGCTAACGCTCGAGTGACATGAAGATACCCCACTATTGTACAGGGATGGGGGCATGGCGATCGGGCGATTCGATTCTCAATCTACGGCGTCAAATGCCGATTCGAGATAGAGTTGAAACCTCCATTGGCGGTTGGCGAGAACGAAAGGTTCCCCGAGGGAAATTTGGGCGGGAATGACCGAAGAAACTGCGGGGGGTTGCGAACGCGGTAAGGGACGGTGGCAAACGATCGCCGCATCGAAGCGACAGGGGAACTCAGCGAACTGCGGATGTTCTGATAAAAATAACTCCGCCGCCTGCTGGAGTTTAGCCTGCTTTTGGGGGGTAATTGCCAGCAAACCGCCTGCATCCCAGTTGCTGCTGCCGCGCGTTTTCACTTCCACAAATGCGAGGGTTTGGGGCGATATCGCCACCAAATCCAATTCTCCCCAGCGACAGTGCCAGCGACGGTGCAAAATCTCCCATCCCTGGCATTCCAACCACCGTGCCACGATCGCTTCTCCCCATTCGCCAATGGCGAGGGATTGCCGCCGATGCTTCTGGGAATCTCGAGACTTCACGGGCAACGCTTCTTGATAGGATTGACTCAGAGGATGGAAAACAACAATACTAACAACAACACTATGTCTAGGCTCGTTCGTCGCGTTATTTGTAGTGTAATCAGTTTGGTGATCGTTTGCTCGGCGATCGTGGGACGGGCTACCCCCACCCAGGCACAAGACTATAAAAGAATTCCCCTGATCGGAGCGGATTTTTCCGGGCAAGATTTAACCGAAGCGGATTTTACCCAAGCGAAATTGCCGAAAAGCAATTTCAGCAACGCCAATTTACAAAATGTCAGCCTCTTCGGCGCCAATCTCGAAGACGCCAACTTAGAAGGGGCAAATCTCACCTATGCCACCATCAGTACCGCCCGGTTTACCCGAGCTAATTTAAAAAATGCCATTTTAGAAGGGGTGTTAGCCTATAACGCTCGCTTCAACGGCGCCAATATCGAAGGAGCTGATTTTACCGATGCCTTGCTTCGAGAAGATGCCCAGCGATTGCTGTGCGAGTCGGCAACCGGAACAAATCCGGTGACGGGTCGCAAGACGCGAGAAACGCTGTACTGCGAGGATTAAACCCCTTCGTTCTCGAGAAAAATTGCCGATTTTCAGTAGAGATTCGCTGCAATCTGATATGATTCCCACATAGAATGCGTCAGCCTTCAGCCTCGATCGGTCTGTTTGCGGCTTCGCGATCCTTAAGTCTCCAGTTGGGGCTGCTGCGGTAACGAGAAGATCGTGTCCGATGGGTAGACCCTCTCCCCAGAGCGAACGTTTCCCTGAGAAACCGCGCTGGCATTTTATCGTTGGCGCAGCTATTCCCCAGGAAAATCGCACTTCAGCTGAAGGCGGACGATTGGCAACGCTTTAGATTTCCGCAAGACGACCTTGGAGGTTTTGCCGACAGCATCGATGTCCGATTCTCAAGCTCAACTTTCTCAACAACGCTATCTGATTGGCTCGGTTTTATCTCCCGCCGTCCAGTTGTGGCTGCGATCGCAAGCCGAACGAGTCGAACGGTTAGAGGTGAAGATTGGCGGACGCAATCGCGAGATTCTCAATGGTTACATTCCCAGTATCGCCATTGTGGCTGAAGGTGTTGTCTATCGAGGATTGCACCTCTCCAAGCTGTATATTCAAGGCGAAAATATTCGGATTAACTTAGATCGAATTTTAAAAGGATCGCCACTTCAGTTGATAGAACCCGTTTCGGTGAATGCCAAACTGCATGTGAGCGAATCGGATTTGAATGCGTGCCTGGGTTCCCCATGGCTCGAAGAGGTCGTTGGCGAATTCGTGCAACCGAAGCTTCCCTATTCGATTTGCCTGTCTACCAGTCGCCTGGAACTGGAGATCGATCGCCTCGTGTTAAGAGTTTCCGAACCCTATCCCGCCATTTTTAATATGGGGGTCACACTCCCACGTCACGATCGGATCGAACTCCTCGATCCGATCGTGAAAACGACTACAATTCCCGCTATTTCTACGCCGTTAGAAACCATCGAATTAGATTTGGGATCGGATGTTTTTATTGAAGAATTGAACCTGGAAGATCGGGAATTATTTTGTCGCGGGTCGATCGTCGTACAAACGGATGAGGGGTAATAGGTAACGGTTCGATGGGATCGAGATCGAGATTCTGGTATTCGGTGCGCAGTCAAACCGATCGGTTAATTGTTTCCTCAGAAGTATCCGGGAACTCAATCCTCATAACGATCGATCGCTACCCGTCAAAGAAAGTAAGTTTGCTAGAATATCGATAACCTTATTGTCCGATCAACTCTATGACTGTAGAAGCTGGCACTCAACCCCGTAAACTCAGCGATCGAATCTATGACTTTCTCAGTCGCCAATACGCACTCCTGAAATGGATTCATCCTCTCCTCAGCTACAAACGACACCATCTAAAACTGTCAAAATTAGGTCAACTCCAAAAACTTCAGCGCGTTAACAATTTCCCTTCAGAACGAGTGACATTTGTTGCCGACAATCTCAAATTAATTGGAGATTTGCACCGAGGAAATGATGAATTTCCAATTATTATTTTACTTCACGGATCTTCGATTTTTGGCAGAAAAATTCCTCTCATTCGCGCTTTAGCTAAAGAGTTTCAGGCTTTGGGATATACGGTTCTCACCTTCGATTTGCGAGGACATGGCGAGTCGGATAAACCGCAAGATTATACATCTCCTTCATCCTTTGATTTCGGACGAGATGTGGTAGCGGCGATCGATGATTTAGAGCGACGAATTAACTTAAAAAATCGGCGTTTGTACGTTGTCGGTCACTCATTTGGGGGTGGAACGGCATTAGCCGCACAAGCGCAAGATAAACGGATTGAAAAGGTGGTGGTTTTCGGTCCGCCACGCCGTCTTTCCGAACGTTTTTTAAATCCAACAGCGCGAGAAAAAGCGAAACTTTTATTTCGCTGGCAATTGGATATGCAGCTAAACCAACCGCTCACTTTTACTTTATGGAAACCGGCGATCGAGTCTTTAAATATCGAAAACTACGCCGAACAATTCTCGCAACCCGGTCATATTCCCCTATTCATCATTGATGCCGAAAAAGAACCTCCGGAAGATTTAGCGTTTTTGCGATCGTTTTGCCAACAGATGACACCACCGGGAGAGTATTGGACGGTTCCCGAGACCGATCATTATTTAGATTCCGGATTTCTCGGCATCATTCCGTATTACGATCGGCAAATTACCACCACATTTGTCAATCGGATCGATCGCTGGTTTAAAGAAGTCGATACTCGGTCGGATTGACGATTACCCATTACCCATTCCCCATTCCATTGAGGTAGTAATTTCGAGTGCCTTTCGCGTCGAGACTTTCTCCCAACCGCTGTAAGGCACGAACGTAGGCAGCCGTTCGCAGAGAAATCGATCGCTCTTGAGAGGTTTGCCAAATAGCTTCGGTAGCTTCCACCGTTTTAACTTTGAGACGATCGTTCACTTCTTCTAAACTCCAATACAATCCCGTACGATTTTGCACCCATTCAAAGTAGCTGACGGTGACGCCTCCTGCGTTGACCAAAATATCGGGAAAGACTAAAATATCGCGTTCTGCTAAAATGCCATCGGCGGCAGGCGAAATCGGACCGTTTGCCACTTCAAAAATCCATTTTGCGCGGATATCGTTGGCATTGTCTTCGGTAATTTGATTTTCTAAAGCAGCGGGAATCAAAATATCGACATCTAAGGTTAAAAGTTCGGCATTGGTCAAGGTTTGATGCTCGACGATATTGCACACCGAACCTTCACAATAAACCGCTTTCATGCCTTTATTCGCCTCTCGGTAGTGGCGCAAACTGGGAATATCTAAACCGTTGGCAGAGTAAATCGCGCCTTGAGAATCGCTGACGGCAACCACTCGATATCCGGCATTAAATAGAAGTTCGGCAATCGTCGATCCGGCATTGCCAAATCCTTGAATGGCAACGGTGGTATTTTCGGGACGGCGATCAAATTTGGACATCATCGTTTGGATGCTGTAAAATGCTCCCATTGCCGTTGCCGTATCTCGACCTTGGCTGCCTCCCAACGCGATCGGTTTTCCGGTAACCACCGCTGGAGAAAGTTGGCGTCGGATCGTACTATATCGATCCATCATCCACCCCATAATGGTGGGATTGGTATAGACATCGGGAGCGGGAATATCCACATCCGGACCGATAAAATCGGCGATCGCATCGATATAACCCCGCGTCAAGCGTTCTAATTCCAATCGCGACAATTCCTTGGGATTGAGGGTAATTCCCCCTTTCGCACCGCCGAAGGGAATTCCCACCACCGCGCATTTAAACGTCATCCAAAAGGCTAAAGATTGCACTTCGTCTAAGGAAACATTGGGATGGTAGCGAACGCCGCCTTTGGTCGGACCTCGGGTATCGTCGTGGCGCACTCGATAGCCTTGGAAAATGCGTAAGTCACCGTTGTCCATGCGAACGGGAATGGACACTCGCAAACTGGCTTTAGGATATTTCAACCGCTCGATCGCATCTTCGGAAATAGAGACGTATTTTAAAGCGGTATCTAACCGTTGGGTGGCGTCGGAAAATAATGAATCGGTCATGGGTAATGGGTTATTAGTTATTAGTTATTGGTTATTTGGGGTTTGGGGTCGATCGTGTGTCATTCATCATTTGTCATTTGTAACCACTTTCTCTCCTCACCTCCTCACCCCCTTTTCCATCTTTTGCCTTCTACCCTTTGCCTTTTGTTCCCTCCTGAACTCCTGAAATTCTGTAACGCCTGAACTCCTGTAACTAATTTTCCCACTGTTGTATCAGCGCCTTCTCATAATTTTTTGTTACATTAGCCTTGAAGATTGAGAGGATGACTCTCATCAATTGTTTCATTCGATCGCCGTCTCCGCGTTCTTGCCGTTCATGCCATTGTTCTTGTTCGATCGCCTGCGTCACAGTGTCCGCCAACTCCAAGGAAACATCGATCCGCATTCCCTGCGGTTCCGGTTGACCGTTGGCGTGGCGGCGGTGGCGGCGTTGGGGATGGGAGGGGTGGCACTGTGGACGAGTTGGAAAATGCAGGATTTGCTCATCGTGACCCACAAGCAAAAAGTTCAGTATTTGGTCGATCGGTTTCCCGAAGATGTGGAACGGTACAGCGAGATGAAATCGGCGCAAGTTGGCTTGCAGCCGGCGATCGATCGGTTGGGAGCGAACAATATTTGGTTGTGGGTAAAAGACACTCGCGGTCGAGTGGTGGCGCAATCGATGGCGTTAGAGGGTCGCAGCGACAACACGCGAATGTTGTTAACCCAAGCGTCCCAAAATTGGATCGTGCCTCGGATTTCGCGGTTGAACGATCGCGATTTTATGGTGTGTAGCGTGCCGTTAAAGGTGAAGGGGACAGATCTGGGACAGTTGTACGTGGCGCAAGATATTACTGAAGATCGGGAAATGTTTGCGGGGACGATTCGCAGTTTGGGAATTGCCAGTTTGCTAGCGATCGCATTGATGACAGTGGCAATTGCCGTTTACGTCCGGAGATCGTTGCGTCCTTTGTGTCAGTTTGATCGACTGACGGCGAAGATTTCGGCGGAAGATTTAGGACAAATTCAAATCTCGCTTGATCGCGCGCCTTCGGAAGTGCGAAAGTTGACGCAAACGTTTAATATGATGCTCGATCGACTGTCTCAATCTTGGGAACAACAACGGCAATTTATGGGGAATGTTTCCCACGAATTGCGAACGCCGCTCACCTTGGTTTCGGGGTATTTACAAAGTACGCTGCGCCGGGGAAATAACCTGACGGAACCGCAACGGGAGGCACTGTCGATCGCCGCTTCGGAAGCCGATCGCACGGTGCGTTTGTTGCAGGATTTATTAGATTTAGCACGCGCCGATCGAGGTTATCTTCCCTTTCATCTCGAACCCGTAGAATTGAACGAATTACTGTCGGAAGTGGCGAATATGGGTCGGCAGTACGCGCAACGGGAGATTATTTGGAACGATCGCGGCACTTTAATTAAAGTGAAAGCCGATCGCGATCGCCTGCAACAAGTTTTAATTAATTTGATCGACAATGCCGTTAAATATTCCCCCTCCGGAGAAGCCGTGACGCTACACTTAGAACGGTGCGATCGAGAGGCGATCGTGCGCGTTTGTGATCGCGGCGTTGGCATTCCCCTGCAACACCAATCGCGCATTTTCGAGCGCTTCTATCGTTGCGATGAAGATCGCTGTCGCACCACCGGAGGATCGGGTTTGGGTTTGGCGATCGTCAAAACGTTGGTGGAGGAAATGGGAGGAAGAGTCACCGTGCGATCGACCCTAGGAGAAGGCAGCATTTTTTCCGTCTTTTTACCCCTGGATTCGTCCGAAAAAATTTAGATTCAAAAAGGGGCGATTGCTAAGTTCAACGGGATTCGGGATTTGTAGCTGCATTCAAGACCCACCCTACGAAGCGATCGCCCGCACTCCAACGGGCAAAAGTTGGCGTTTGAAGTAAAGTTTTGTAAAGTTGAAGGGACTTGGTAGAGACGTTCAATCGAAACCATGAAACGACCCTTTGAATTTTTCCAGCCTATTTTCCCTTGGCACGCTGGGCTGGCTCGGACGATCGCTCGCCTGACCCGCAGGTATCGAGTCTGGCTAGGCGCAATCGCCCTCATCGCCACCTTCATCCCGCCCGCCTGGGGACAAATGCCACCCCTACAGGGACTTGCCAACATTTTGCCCCCCGAACCCACCGTCGGGTTAGAACTCCGACCGATTTGGCTAGACGGACGCCCAATTTTCCACATCGCCGGAACTCCGGTTGCCGACGGTGCGGATGCCCAAACGACAACGCCCATCGACCTGCGGCAGCGTAACATCGAGCAGAATCTCTACAAAATCGTCCGCAGCCATCTCGATCTGCAAACGCTGGACGTGACGTATAAAATTCTCAACCAACAGCCCGTCGTCTACGCGAAGTTCCAGCTTACCTCGCCGGAAGCCTCGGCAAAATGGCAAGAAGAGGCGATCGTCACGATTACCCAACCCGATACCCAACTAGCCACCCCGACGATCGATGGCGATTCTCCAAACGGAGAAGGCTCGTCCGCACAAGCCGAAGCCCGCGCCCGACAACTGAGCGACATTTTGGAAACCGCCCTCAAACGCGCCGTTCGCGAGCGCCAGCCCGACTATTTACTGCGACAAGGGGCGATCGCGGCGGGAATTTTGGCAGGAACGATCGCCCTCAACGCGATCGTCAAAGTCGGACAGCGCCGCCTCAAAGCCAAACGCGACAGCATCACCCTGCAAGAAACCCCCACGCAATCGGCGGTTGCCGCCTCCGAAAAAGCGGCTGCCACCCCTCAAAACACCATTTGGGAAGGGTTGCCGCTGTTTTCCCTGCAATACGAGTTTGCCAAGCGCCAGCGACGCAACTGGCTGGATTTGCAATGGCGCATTTTGCAAATCGGACAATGGCTGCTGTGGGGCGGCGGATTGTCGGTTGCCGTGGGGCTGTTTCCCCAAACCCGGTGGCTGCAACCGCTGATTTTTGCCAAACCGTTGATCGTTATCGTCACGGTAGTGGTCACTTACATTGCCATGCGGCTGAGTCGCTTATCGATCGATCGCTTTTTTGCCACCTTGGAAAATGGCGAATTTCTCGACTACCGCACCTCGCGACGGCGGGAATTGCGGTTCAATACCCTCGCTCCCGTGTTGAAAAGTATCGCGGCACTGACCTGCGTGGCTGCGGGCATTCTCGCGGGACTTTGGTTCCTAGGCGTCAACATCAGCCCCCTGATTGCCGGGGCGGGATTGGTGGGGTTGGCATTCTCCTTCGCTGCCCAAAGCGTCCTCAAAGACGCGATTAACGGCTTCTTGATTTTGATGGAAGATCAGTTTGCCGTAGGCGATGTCATTGTCGTTAACGGTAAAGATGGATTCGTGGAGTATATGAACTTGCGCATCACCCAACTTCGCAACCCGGAAGGGCGCTTGATTACCATCCCCAATAGCGAAATTACCGTGGTGGAAAATCTATCCAAAGAATGGTCGCGGGTGGATTTGACGGTGACGGTGGCGGGAGACGCCGATCCCGATCGCGCCATGGAAACCATTCATCGAGTTGGGGAAACGCTGTATCGCGATCCCGACTGGCGCGATCGCATCCTGGAATTGCCCGACGTTTTGGGGATCGATCGCCTCGACTCCGAAGGAATGTTAATTCGGACGTGGATCAAAACTCAGCCGTTGCAGCAGTGGAATGTGGCGCGGGAGTTTCGCCGTCGTTTAAAATTGGCGCTGGATGAGGCGGGTGTGGAAATTGGATTGCCCCACCAGGCGATCGTTCTGAATCGGGGCAACAGTCACGTCGCCGACGGCAAAGGGCATAATAGCCTTGTTGCCAACTAACGAGGTCTATTGCATGGGATTTGTAGGGTTGAAGCGCAGAGGCAGTGCGATCGCAGCGATAGCGATTGCGGCAATCGGCATCGCCGTCCCAGTTTGGGCGGGGGAACGATTGCCCGAGGCGAGCGAAATCGCCCAAACTCCGGCGCAACTGCAAGCGATCGATCGGTTGAACCAAGGGTTGCAACTGGTACAAGCCTCGCGCGTTCCCGCAGCGATCGTCGCCTTTCGCCAAGCCATCCAACTCGATCCCTTCCTCGCCCCCGCCCACTACAATTTAGGATTAGCACTGCGGCAACTCGGGCAACTCCAACCCGCCGGAGACGCCTTCGTCGCAGCCATTCGCGTCGATCCCGAGTTTGCCCTCGCCTACGCCAATTTAGGCGCCCTCATGCTGGAAACCAATAATTTAGAACAGGCGACAGTTTACCTAGAACGGGCGATCAAACTCGACGACGAACTGGGGGTTGCCTACTACAATTTAGGACTAGTCCAGGCGCAGCAAGGACTTACAGAAGAGGCGATCGACACCTTGCAAACCGCCACCCGCTACAGCCCCAACGCCCCAGAACCCGCCTATCACCTCGGACGGTTGTACGTCCTCGAGGGCAACACCCGCAGGGCAAAAGCCGCCTTCCGAGCGGCGATCGACATCAACCCCCGATACGCCGAAGCCCACTACCAACTCGGCGCGACCTTATTAACGGAAGGAGAACTAGAAGACGCCCTCGATGCGTTCCGCCAAGCCGTTGAAGTTGCCCCCAGCTACGCCAATGCCTACTACGGTGCGGGACTGGCTTTTATCGGCTTAAATCGCCCTTCAGAAGCCTTACGAGTCCTAGAATACGCCCGTCAATTATATCGAACTCAAAATAACCCGCAATGGGTTGATCGAACCGAGCAATTAATCCAACAAATTCGTTGAAATTGTTAGTTGTTAGTTGTTAGTTGTTAGTTGCCAATAGCCAATAACCAATAACCATTACCGCTCTTCTGCATTCCGAGTTTGCCAAGCCAAATTCAACAATTGCGTCCAGCGTTTTTGAGCTTGTTTGGGGGTGCATTTGAGGGAAGCGGCAATAGCGGTATCATCTGCGCCTTCCCGTTTGAGTTCTAACAAGCGTTGGTCTTGGGAGGAGAGGCGATCGCGAAATTCGTTCCACTGGCGGGGGGACATTCCCAAATCCCGATCCAAATCGGCATCCAACCACTGATGGACGAGTTTCCAATGGTGGGTGCGGGCAAATTTTTCCACGTGATATTTAAAGCGCTGTTGCAGGTAATCGCGCTGCCGAGACGACAGACCCAAAATTTCGTCGATTTCGTGAGCGGGGAGATCTTGCAATCGCAAAACGAGATAATCGATACAGTCGGATTGACCTTGGGCTTCAAAATATTCGATGAGCGTGTCGATGACGCGATCGCGCACCACCGATTCGGCCGGATCGTTCGCTTCGGCAACCATTTGCTCCCGCACCTGTTGCACCGCACTGGAACGACCGTGATTTTCGGTTTCTTCGCTTTTTGCCGACTCCATTGCCACCTCCAGATCGATGCAGGTTTCCGGCGGTTGACCTTTGGCAAATCCTTGCGCTCTGAGAATCACTAATTGTTGGGCGTTGCGTCCGGGTAAGGAAATGCGGCGTTTGGCGTACTGTTCGGCAAATGTCATATATTCGGCTAACTCCAGGCGGGTGCGGGGAGAGTAGTTTTCCAGAACGGCGTGTTCCCGACGAAAAGCTCTGAGAGTTTCGATATAAAAACCTTGGAGAAAATCTTCAATTAAGTTATAACGGGCTTGGAAGCCTAACTGAGCTTGAGCCGGAGCGATATGGCGATAGACCATCGTACTCAGAGTCGAGTGTAATTCGACCCGTCCGCGTTCGGAACCCAAGCGGTAATAGGCGAGGATTTTTTGCAAGCGATGGCGAGCTAGGGAGAGTTTCCAAGCTTCGACATCGCCAGAATTTTGAATGCGATCGCTCTTGCGGCAAATGCGATCGACTTCTCGCGCGATCCGAACTGCAACCGCTACGGCATTGTGCGACAGGGATTTCGCTTTCAATCCCGCTTGCAATTCGGGGAGGAGAGATTGAGCGAAGGCTTCGATTTCTTGCTCCCGTAGGATCTCGGCTTGCTGGAGATCGTCGCGATCCGTGTCGGGATCGATTGAGTTCGCCACAATGCCGAGTGGGGCGGTGGAGTTGTTCCGGAGATGGGTCTGGGCAAGTTTGGTATTCATCCTGATTAGCCTCGGGTAGAGCACGTTTCTTGAAATGCTGTGACGAGTGGGGTGTTTGCCAGCCGTCTACATTTACACTCTAAAAACGCCGCCGTGTTTGGAGGAGCGAGCTGTTGCCAGTATTTCCACAACCGATCTCGTGGATGGACACCTACGAGATCGGTCTATTGTCACATTTAATAGTGTGACAATTTTTGCAAGCCTCGATCGAACTCAAATCTTTACCGAGCAAGTGTTTCGGGCAATTTCGGCGCGAGGAGGCTCGAACGGGCTAGCAGTAGACAATTTACAAATTGTTTTTTGCTACCTCATCCGTTTCTTTGACTGGCACAATACAGGATGGGACAGTTTAGACTTCGGGCAACCATTCGGTGACGGTTTCCCAACCCAATCCCTTCCGAGCGATCGCGGGTTCTCGACCCGTCAAATCCAAAATGGTGGACACCCGATCGCTCGGTTGAGATCCGTCATCGACGATCGCATCTACTAATTTTTCCCAGCGATCGAACAGTTCTGCTTTACCGATTTGCCATCCCATTTCCAGGGTGGGAATGGGGGTGCTATCGTCTTCGCTGGGGAGGTACGCCGACGTGGAAATAATCGGGTTTCCCAAGGCTTCTAACAGTGCCAAACAGACGGGGCGATCGGGAACGCGAATCCCGGTGGTTTTCCGCTTGGGGTCCATCACCAACCGGGGAACCAGTTTAGTGGCAGGGAGCAGAAAGGTATAAGGACCGGGAATCAGGCGCTTCATTATCCGATACGCCGAATCTGTCACTTGGGCGTAACTGGCAATATCCGACAGCGAGGAACAGAGAAAGGTGAGCGGTTTATCGTTCGCCAATCGCTTGATCTGCCGTACCCGTTGCACTGCTGATTTCGCCTTGATATCGCAACCAATGGCATAAACCGTGTCGGTGGGGTACAGCATCACCGCGCCATCCTGTAATGCTTTACTAATCCGATCTATTCGGTCTTTCTGGGGCGTATCCGGATGAATTTCGTAAAGAACAGCCATAATATATCGATGAAAAAGCGTTTCTCTTAAAATTTTTGCCTTCCCATCATCCCATCTTTCCCCCGTTGAGAGCGATGGAAACGTCTGGTTTAACCCGAGGATATCGATCTTGATCGGGCGATCGGCTGGCGGAATCTCGCGCTTTATTAACGTCACTATGGGATAACGCAGTTTCTGGTGAAGGCGGGGAATGGGGAATTGGAGATCGACTCCTAACCAAGAACCACTAACCATTACTTCAAATCTCGCAACATTCGGACTTAGGATAAATGAAGCCTCCTAATATGACTGGTTATCCATAATGGCTAAGCTCGCCTACTTAGATTGTCCGACGGGAATTTCTGGGGATATGTGTTTGGGGGCGCTAGTTGATGCTGGCGTTCCCCTAGATTATCTAATTGAAAAGTTAGAAGGATTGGGCATCTCCCAGGAATATCGCTTGCAAGTTGAAGTCGTCCGACACAATGCCCAGCAAGCCACGAAAATGCGCGTCGATCTCCTCAACATTCCTGAAAACCATCACCATCACCGCCATCTCCCAGACATCGAAGGCTTAATTGAGACTGGCAACTTACCCGAATCCGTTCGAGATGGAAGTTTAGCCATTTTCCGGGCATTGGCAGAAGCCGAAGCCGCCGTTCACGGCATCCCCCCCGAAAAAGTTCATTTTCACGAAGTGGGGGCAACGGATGCCATTGTGGATATCGTGGGGACGTGTTTGGGGTTGAATTGGCTGGGGATCGATCGCCTGTACTGTTCGCCGCTTCCGGTAGGAGGGGGAACGATTCGCGCCGCCCACGGACTGCTGACCGTTCCGGTTCCTGCCGTCCTCAAACTGTGGGAATCCCGCCAAGTGCCCATCTATTCTAATGGCATCGATCGAGAACTGGTGACGCCTACAGGTGCGGCGATCGCCGTAGCGCTCGCGTGGGAATTTGGCTCTCCTCCACCCATGCGCCTGCACAAAGTGGGACAGGGTGCGGGTTCTCTGAGCTTACCGATTCCCAATATTCTCCGTCTTTGGATTGGAGAAGACAGCCAGCCAACTGCGGGTGGAAACGGTGGGGTGGAAAACCATTCCTCCCACCCAAGACCTTCTGTACCCTTGACCCACCCCCATTGGCACTCTCACGATCGCCAACCGCCACAATCAACGAGCGAAGGAGAAACGAACGCTGCACACCCACTGGCGACCCACACCTCCAAGGAAATTTCCAGCACCTGGACCTCCCACCGAGACCCTCAAACCCATCCAGAAACCATAGCGGTACTGGCAACCCAAATCGACGATTGCAATCCGCAGGCAATCGGCTATCTCTTCGAGATCTTGTTTCAAGAAGGAGCGCTGGATGTTTTCACCCAGGCAGTGGGGATGAAAAAATGCCGTCCGGGTATCCTGCTGACGATCGTTTGTCCGCCGGAAAATGTGGAAGCTTGCGAAGCTGCCATCTTTCGGGAAACGACTACCCTGGGGATTCGGCGATCGCTCCAGCAGCGATCGATCTTATCGCGAGAATTAGAAACGGTTTCCACCCCCTACGGAGACGTGCGAATCAAAGTTGCCCGCGATCGCTCCAACACCCTACTCAACGTCCAACCCGAGTACGAAGACTGCGCCCAACTCGCCCGACAACACGCGATCGGTTGGCAAGAAATCCGCCGCCTCGCCCTCCATTCTTGGTACGAGCGACGGTAATGGGATGTGAAGGCAGAAGGCAGGGGGAGCAGCAGGGGGAGCAGGGGAAGCAGGGGGAGCAAAGCGACTAACCACTAACCACTAACCACTAACCACTAACAAACCCCAAGACCGTAATGGTTCACCACTAACAAACCCCAAACCCTAATTACCGAAACATACTGCTAACGGAACTATCTTCGTGAATCCGCCAAATGGTTTCGCCCAGGACATTGGCAACCGACAGCACCGTCAAACCGTCGAAGCGCTTTTCGACGGGAACGGGGATGGTGTTGGTGACGATCACTTCCTCGAAGACGCCGCTGGAGAGACGCTCGAATGCCGGGGATGAAAAGACACCGTGCGTGGCACAGGCGTAAACGGCACTCGCGCCTTCGCTCCGCAGCAAACGAGCGCCTTCGGTAATCGTCCCGGCGGTATCGATCATATCGTCCACCAAGATGGCGGTTTTCCCTTCCACATCGCCGATGACGTTCAGCACTTCTGCCACGTTATGGGCTTGTCGGCGTTTGTCGATAATCGCCAGGGGAGCGTCGTCGAGTTTCTTGGCAAAGGCTCTAGCACGAGCGACGCCGCCGACATCGGGCGAGACAACAACGATATCGGAGAGTTGCTTGCTGGCTAAATATTCCAAAATAGCCGGAGAGCCGTAGACGTGATCGAAGGGGATGTCGAAGTACCCTTGAATTTGCGCCGAATGCAAATCCATGGCTAAAACGCGATTGGCGCCCGCTTCGACGATTAAGTTAGCAACGAGTTTGGCGGTGATCGATTCGCGTCCGGCAGTTTTGCGATCGGCTCGAGCGTAACCGTAGTAGGGAATGACGGCGGTGATTTGCCGTGCCGACGCCCGACGGCAGGCATCGATCATAATCAACAATTCCATCAAACGATCGTTGACTGGATGGCAAACGGGCTGAATCAGATAGACATCGCAACCCCGAATCGATTCCTGGATTTGAACGTACAGTTCTCCGTCGGCAAACCGCTTGCGAACCATCGGTCCGAGATCGATGCCCAGGTAGCGGGAGATTTCTTGGGAGAGGGCGATGTTAGCCGAACCGGAGAACAATCGCAAGCGGCTATTATCAACAACAGAGAGCAAAGACGGCTGAAGTGTTAAAGTGGCAGAACGGGTCACGACAAAACCTCGACGCGCATATTGTCAAGGCAATCTTATCATTTTCCTAGAAACGTTGCGATTTTTTGACTCGATGGGTTTTCCTGTGTTGGCACTCGACAATCGATTTCAGCTCGCTCGTAAAAATTCATATTTTTTTAATCTTGTTTTTTTTGTAACGTTTAGCAACAATCGAAGCCCGCATCTCCCACAAAACAACCAACTCATAGCTGATATCGCGCTAGAAACCGACTCAAAAGTTGAAATTATATTTTTAATAGAGTTGCTATTTTTTCTGTTAAATAAATTGAAATAACGAAAACTTTAAACAGAATACATAAGAAAATAAAATTGCTATTTTTGAGATCGAGACCCAATTTTTATCTCGATATAGATTGACGATCGCGACAGTTAAAATCATTAAATTCCCCATTCACAACTTTTCGGACTCTAAGTCGGAAGATGCCCAGGAAACATTTTCCTCGAGATCGGGTCGATTCCCGCGTTCGATCGACCAAACCCCTAACAAGGCGATCGCCCCCCCCGCCCATTGTAGCGGAGTTAACACTTCTGCCAACAACAAATTGCCAAAGAATAAGGCAAATACGGGGGTCATAAACGTCAAAGCACTGAGGCGGGTGAGATTGCCTTTCGAGGCAAAGTAGAAAAACAGACCGTAGGCGATCGCGCTACCGAATACCGTAGAATAGGCGATCGCGCACCAACCCCACCCGTGGATATTCGCCCATTGCTGCGATTCCCAAATCGCCGACATTCCCAACAAGGGCAATCCCCCTAAAATCATGTGCCAACCCGTCGCCACCACCGGATCGACGTATTCTGACACTTTCGGCATCATCACCGTTCCCAACGCCATAGAAACCGACGCTAACAGCATCAACCAGACCCCCCCTTCAAAAAGCTCTCCGAGTTGGATTTTGTGGACTTCACCAGCGAGGAAGGCATCGATCCAAGTATCCGGCAAACCGATCGCCGCAATCCCCACAATTCCCAAACCCAAGCCCAACCAACCTTTCCACCCAATCCGCTCCTGATAAAACCACCCCGAGAGGAGGGCGACAATTAGGGGTTGAGAGTCGATCGCCACCGATCCCAACCCCGCTCCCGTCCGAACCAATCCTTCGGCGAGAAAGCCCTGAAACATCGTCCCGTCTACCAGGGCAAACAGCAAAATCCATAGCCAAGCTTGCCAGCTTCGGGGTTGAGACTTGCCCATCATTGCCGCCGCCATCAGCACCAAAGCACCCGCCGGAGCAATTCGCAAACTCGCCAGAAAGAGGGGCGTCGTATCGGACATCACCCCTTTCATCGCCACCATTGCCGTCCCCCAGAGAAAAAAGGGTGCAATCAGGAGTAAGGGGGTGAAGTCAAACTTAGATCGGGCGAGTTTTAATTCCATCGGCGCTTTAGATTGGAGATGATTGGGAATAGATGGGCTTGATATTATGTATTTATGTTAAGTGCTGGAAGCAGATCTGTCGAACGTGATGCCAGAACGAGTGCGGTGGGGAAATCGTCAGAATGCTGAGAGGCTTTGCTGGTTGCGTTACAACTAGGATTGACGAGCGACCGAGTTGGGCGCAGATCGCTCTATCCTGTGAGGGAGAAGTGTCTCTGTCAATTGATGAATAGTTGAAATAAAGTATGATTTGGCCGTTTAACAAGTTTCGGAAAAAAATCGCGCGGATTGAAATTACCGGAGCGATCGCTTCCAGGACGCGCAAGCGAGTCCTGGAAGCCCTCAAAACCATCGAAGACCGAAAATATCCCGCTTTACTGTTGCGCATCGACAGTCCCGGCGGCACGGTGGGCGACTCCCAAGAAATTTACCACGCCCTGAAAAAATTGCGCGAGAAGGTGAAAATCGTTGCCAGTTTTGGCAATATCTCCGCATCGGGGGGCGTGTATATCGGTATGGGAGCCGATCACATCGTCGCCAATCCCGGTACGATTACGGGCAGTATCGGCGTGATTTTGCGCGGGAATAATTTAGAGCGGTTACTACAAAAAGTAGGCGTTTCCTTTAAAACCATCAAATCCGGACCCTATAAAGACATTTTGGCATTCGATCGCGAACTCACCGAACCCGAGCAGCACATTCTCCAAGAGTTAATCGATACCAGCTACCAACAATTTATCGAAACCGTCGCCGAAGCTCGCCAACTCAGCGTCGAAACCGTCCGCAGCTTTGCCGACGGTCGGATTTTCACCGGACAACAAGCCCTGAGTTTGGGCGTGGTCGATCGCTTGGGAACCGAAGATGACGCCCGTCGTTGGGCTGCCGAACTCGTCGGACTCGATCCCGACAAAACGGAATGTTCTACCTTAGAAGAACGGAAATCTTGGGTCGGACGACTGTTGGGAAATCAGCAAAGCTTTGTGGGTTTGAGAGCGAACGCTCAACAGTTAGAATTCGAGTTATCGACCAATGGTTTGCCCTTGTGGATGTACCACCCCTAGGTACAATCCCAAAGAGAGTCGCGCTTCGCGAACGAGCCATCTCCGTCCCGAAGGCGATCGAAGGTTTCCGGAAAAAACAGTAAAATAGATTGCTGGGGTATGAGTTCCGGGTGTCAAGATTGGCAATTACAGCCAAGCTCGAAGCCAAAATTAGAGCCAAAATTACAACCTGAAAACCGATCGACGATGGAGGATGTTTGCGTGGAGTGGAGAGTTCGGGCAATTCGCGGAGCGACAACCGTACCGGAAAATTCAGAGGCAGCCATTCGAGATGCAGTTAACGAACTGCTCGATGAATTAGAAACCCACAACCGGTTCGACCCCGAGGATTTAATCAGCGTCACCTTTTCCGTAACGCGAGACTTAGATGCGATCTTTCCGGCAGCCGTTGCCCGTCGCCGACCCCGGTGGGGCAACGTTCCCCTGCTCGACGTCCAGCATATGTACGTCCCCAACGATCTCAAACGCTGCATCCGCCTCCTCATTCACATCAACTTTCCCACATCCCACCTGCACATTTACCATCCCTACTTGCGGAACGCCAAACACCTTCGTCCCGATTGGAGTGGAATTGGAGTTAGTTTATAAATAACATCAGTTTCCGGCAAGGGCGGGTCATAGGAGTTGAAAGCAAAAGGTTGTTACGAATAACCAATAACCGCTCGCAAACAACTAACCACTAACCATTCACGCATCCAATGCCATTAGTTCCCCTCACTCGCAATGCTTTTGAAGAACTGATCCCCGTCTACGCCACTGGCGCTCAATACGTCTACTATTGGGGCAAATTCCGGGACTTCATCCAACAATTGTTGATTTCGGTAGTGGCAGTCACCATCATCGCCTTTGGTGGCGGTTTTCTCGGCTCGGGATTGCAACTCACGCTCGGGATTATTGCCGCGCTTTACTGGCTGTGGGTTCCGGTAGCCAAAGCCAGCAGTCGCAACCTAAAATACCGTCGCTACAAATATAGCGGCTTTTGGCAGGGCAGAGTTCTGGACGTGTACGTCACCGAAGAGTTGATCGGAACGGAAGAAACGGCGAACCAACGGGGCGAATTAGTGATTGTGGAAAATCGAGAACGGCGGCTGAATTTGGAAGTGGGGGACAAAACGGGATTTGCCACTACGGTACAGGTTCCTCTGGTTCGCAGCCACCAAGTCGTGCAGCGCGGTTTAGTCGCGCAAATGCTGGTAATGTCAAACGAAGCGGATTTGAGCTACATTGCGGAATGTTCCGATATTTATTTACCCAGTTGCAATCTTTGGATTAGCGACTATCCTTGCGTTCGTCGCGATTTATTCCAGGAAATTGCCCAGCAGTTGAAAGCGTCTCGAGGGGAATCGAGGGAACCCCGCCGTCGGGTATCGCCAGATGGTTATCGGTAATGGGTAATGGGTCATTGGTCATTGGGGGTTGGGGGTTTGGGGTTTGGGGTTGGTAACTGGCAACTGGTCACTGGTCACTGGTCACTGTCCCCTCACCTCCTCACATCTTCACTTCCTCATCCTCTTCTCCTTCTGCTTTTTCTTCTGAACTCCTGTAACTCCTGAACTCCTGTATTCTTCTTTAGCAAACATGAAACCTTTTGTTTCTGTTATCGTTCCGATTTATAACGGCGAAGCGGACGTGCCGGAGTTGTTGGCGTGTTTGCGATCGCAGGTGTATCCGGGCGATCACGTGGAGTATTATCTGGTGGATAATAACAGTGGCGATCGCACGACTACCCTCCTCGAAGCCGCAGCACAACTGGGAGACATCGCCTTATTTCCCCTCCGCGAAACCCAAATTCAAAGTTCCTACGCGGCTCGCAACACTGGGATTCGCTCGGCGAGAGGCGAAATCTTAGCCTTTACCGATGCCGATTGCCGCCCGCAACCGCACTGGCTGTTGGAGTTGGTCGCCCCCTTTACCGAGGCGAACGTCGGCATCGTGGCGGGGGAAATCCGGGCGCTACCTCCCCAAACCTGGCTGGAACGGCACGCGGAACGGGCAGAAACTTTATCCCAGAAACACACCCTCAACCACTCTTTCTGTGCCTACGGTCAAACGGCGAACTTAGCCATTCGCCGAGATGCCTTGCAGGAGGTGGGGTTATTTCGTCCGTATTTAACAACGGGTGGGGATGCGGATCTGTGCTGGCGAATTTTGCGCCAAACCCATTGGCAACTGCGGTTTGCCGAGTCGGCGGTGGTACTGCACCGCCATCGCGCCACGTTGCGGGAACTGAGCCGTCAGTGGCGGCGTTACGGCGAGTCAAATCGCTACCTGCACCAATTGCACGGGGTGGATTTGATGCCGGAAATGACGGCGGGAGAATACGCCTATCGACTGTTGCGGTGGGTATTCAAAGAGTGTCCTCGGACGGCGATCGCCGCGGTGTCCGGTCGTGCTACACTTACCGATATTTGGGGAGTGCCGATCGATTTGTTCAACACTCGCTCGAGGGCGATCGGACAGCGATCGGCGCAATTATCCCCAGAAGCTCGATCCATTCCGCCTTTTGAGACTGCGACGGGGATCTAACTTAGCGGCGGGAATCTCCAGGCATGGGGGAGCGATCGCCGGAGTTACTCGAGTCGGATGCCGTGACCGATTGAATGATGCTGGTCTCGCGTCCTTCCAGGGGAGAAGCGGATGCCGCTGGGGGCGTGGAAGCAATAGCAGACGAGACAACGGTGGTGGCTAAAGCAACGAGGGAAAGAGAACGAGACGTTTTCATCATCTTAAAACTCGGTTAGTTCAGTGGGTTGATGGGTATACGTTCATTGTGTTGGCAGGGTTAAAACTCTAAGGGAATAACCGTCTGACTTTTAAAATTGTCTGCTTTGCATTGTGACGGTTGGGGAGCGCGTCCGAGGTCGCGAAGCCTTATCGGGCAGTCATTTCCGGAGATCGGCGTCCGAAGTCACCCCATCAGCGATCGGAGGACGATCTCGAGAATGGCATCTGCGTTTGCCCGCTGACCCGAATCACGCTACCGGGTTCGCACGCTTCGTAACGTTCCAACCACAACTCCCACTCGGCAGCGAAATTCCACCGAGCGACGGTGCTGCCGTCGGTGAGAATGGCTTTGATGTCGTCGCAAGGCATTTGCTCTAAATCGGTGAGGGTGGGGACGGGAATCGTTGGAGGCGCAATGGATTCGATCCTTTCGAGAGTGCAGCGACCGCCTTTGGAGATCCAATTCATGGCGGCATCTTCTCCCCGTTCGTTGTAGAGTTGCCCGAAGAACTCCCGTCCTCCCCGTTCGCTGATTTGCTGGTATTCTTCGCAGGACATCGCTTCGATCTCCTCGGAAGAGGGAGTTTGGGCGATCGCCCCGGAAGCGAGGACGCTCCAGAACCCGATCGCCACCATCGCCATTTGCCACTGATTCATCGCACCTTCTACCTGAATGTGGGGTTGTACCTATGACGATTCTAACCCTTCACCTGGATGATCGTGGCTTCGTCCCATGCGATCGCCGCACGCAGACGAGGCAAAATCGGAAAATCTACCTAGAATCGGGGATTTCGTATGGTATCCTGGCAATTGTTTTACGTACACTCGAGCAAGAGTCACATCTCGAGCGCCGATCACCCGATCGGTTGCTACTGTAGAAGAACCCTGATTCTAGAAAACCTACCCTATGCGGATTTTCATCCTTGTCTGGTGGGGACAGCTTGTCTCCCTATTGGGTTCCAATCTCACTGAATTTGCCTTGGGCGTTTGGGTACTCCAGAAAACGGGTTCAATTACCCAGTTTGCCTTAATTTCCCTTTGCATCCATTTACCCAACCTGCTGGCTTCCCCGTTAGCCGGAGCGATCGTTGATCGGTGGGAACGCCGCCGCGCCATGATCCTCAGCGATTCCGTATCCGGCGTCGTCGAAATCTCGATCATGGTGCTGGCATTCTCCAACCAACTCGAGGTTTGGCACATCTATATTGCCGTGGCCATTAGCTCGCTGTTCGGTGCGTTTCAATGGCCCGCGTATACCGC
This sequence comes from Oscillatoriales cyanobacterium M59_W2019_021, assembly GCA_015295945.1. Lineage (GTDB taxonomy): Bacteria > Cyanobacteriota > Cyanobacteriia > Cyanobacteriales > Geitlerinemataceae > DVED01. The sequence goes on from DVED01000068.1 coordinate 29,802, forward strand.
CGCCATCGCCCAATTGGTTCCCAAACAAAAATTGGGTCGCGCCAACGGCATGGTGCAGGTTTCTCGCGCCACGGCTAAGATTCTCGGTCCGGTGATTGCGGGCATTTTAGTCGAAATTATCGGCATCAAGGGGATTTTGGTCGTCGATTTCGGCTCGTTTTTGTTTGCCTTGGTTACGCTGTCGATCGTGCGTTTTCCCCAACTCGAGCGAACAGCCCCTCGCCAGAACTCGAAAAAAAGTTTGGGCATCGGTCAGCTATGGTCGGAAATGGTGTCCGGCTGGAACTACATCTCCGTACGCCCCGGTTTGCTGATGCTGATGATGTTCTTTATGGTCACCTACTTCTCTGAAGGTTTGTTGCAAGTTCTGATGTGGCCGATGGTGCTGAGTAACTCATCTGGAGTCGGGCTGGGAATGGTGTTGTCGGTGGCAGGATGCGGAATGTTGCTTGGGAGTATTGCCATTAGCGCTTGGGGCGGTCCCAAACGCCGGATTTACGGCATTTTGCTGTTCATGTTCCTGCAAGGGTTGTGTCTGTTGCTGGGCGGCATTCGACCAACTGTCATCGTCGCGGCGATCGTCGGTTTCGGCTATCTATTCGCCCGTCCCATCATCGCCAGTTGCAATCAGACTATTTGGCAGAGTAAAGTTCCCTTACATTTACAAGGACGGGTGTTTGCCCTGCAAAATGTCGTTGAAAAGTCCTTACTGATCGTTGCCTTGCTCAGTGCCGGTCCTTTGGTCGAGCGGGTGTTCGAGCCGCTGATGGCGCCCGATGGCTTGCTTGCCGATAGTGTTGGTCAACTGCTCGGCGTTGGTCCCGGACGCGGTATCGGCTTGCTGTTCGTGCTGATGGGTATGCTGAATATTTTGGTCACGGCGATCGCCTATCGCACCCCCCGCCTGCGCCGCGTGGAGAAAGAACTGCCGGACGCGATTCCATCGAGCCTCATTGCTAGTAGTTAGCAGTGAGTTGGCAGGGTGTGTTGCACAACGAAACCCACCCTTCTCCATTTCCCACCCTCTCTTAACCTCAGTACGGGTTAAGCAAAACCCTGTATCCCTTGTTGGGGTTTGGGGTTAGTTGCTTCTCTCCCCCGGCCTCCCCGGTCTCCCCGGCCTCCCCGGCCTCCCCGGCTTCCCCGGCTCACCTTCACCGGAAGCTGTCTTATCCCGTACTGAGGTTCTCTTACGGGGCGGCGATCGCTCGATCGCGTCCCTCATACTTGGCACGATACAGCGCCGCATCTGCCATTTGAATCAGCGAGTCGCTGGTTTTGCCGTGTAAGGGAAAACTGGCGACACCCAAGGAAATGGTAATTGCCCCCAGAGAACTCTCGTGATATTTGAGATCGAATTGCTTCACCCCTTGGCGAATTTCCTCGGCTCGCTGGTAGGTTTCTTCTAAGGTCATTTCCGGAAAAATTAATGTCAACTCTTCCCCGCCATAGCGGCAGGCAATATCGGAGGCGCGGATGCTGCCTTGGAGAAATCGACTCAACTCCCGCAGCACTAAGTCTCCAGCTTCGTGACCCCAGGTATCGTTAAATCGCTTAAAATGATCGACGTCGATCATGACGATGCCTAACGGGTGTTGACCGCGATCGGCGCGGTAGATTTCTCGTTGCAGGGACTCTTCCATGTACCGTCGATTGAACAATCCCGTTAGGGGATCGCGAATGCTTTGATTGTGCAGGGTCTCTCGCAGTTTTAAATTCGCCAGAGCCAGGGATAAATGCTCGGAAACCGTCCGCGCTAGTTGGTGCTTGGCTTCAGAAAATTCTCCGGCGTCGGGGGAACACAAATAGAGTAATCCCATGGTCTCGCCTTGAGCCATCATCGGCACGCACAGGGTTTCGGCGGGAGCGGAATGTTTGTGGACGTGCTGGCAGAATAAACTGGGACGGGTGCGTTCGGCATCGTGGAGCAAACCCCGCCGCAGCGACCAACATTCGTGGGGAGTAAATAAGGTTTCGCTGTGGAGGTTATCGCCCCAGGTGGCAACGGCTTCTACGAGACTGGAGGAGGGATTTAAGACAAAGATGCCGCCGGAACAGTTGGGGAAGAGGGGCTTGAGCAAATCGGCGATCGCCCGATAAGCTTCTTCTACAGTCAAACACGCTTGCAGAAAGTCGCTCATTTGGCGCAGCAACTTCATTTCGTGGTTGCGAACTTCCAGTTGGTTGACCCAACTTTGCAGTTGTTGGTTGGCTTGCTGCAACTGCCCTTCCATTTGCTTGCGTTCGGTAATATCCGTTGCCGTTCCTAAAATTTGTTTGGGTTTGCCCTCCTCGGTGCGGTTGAAGAGCGTATCCCGACGGTATAGCCAGCGCCATTGACCGTTGGCGTGCTGCATCCGATATTCGAGTTCGTAAATATTCTCGGTACGCGCCGTCTGAAATTGGCAGAGATGTTTGGTGAAATGGGTGTAATCTTCTGGATGAACTAAGGTTTCAAATTGAGAAAATTCGAGAGCTTGGAATTCTTCGGGCGTATAGCCGAGAATGGTCGTAATTTCGTGATTGACGTAAACGTTCCGCTGCTCGATTAAGTCGTACAGATATAAAATGTTTGGGGTCGAGTCGGCAATTTGCTGGACGAAATGCCGACTTTCTTTGAGGGCTTCTTCGGCTTCTTTGCGATCGGTAATGTCGTGAATGATGGCAAATAACAGTTGCTTGCCTTGATATTCGATCGGGCTAGAATACACCTCCACCCATCGCACTTCGCCATCGGCAAGCTTGTGCGGACAAACAAACGTATTTTTGAGTTCTAACCTCGCTTCGAGCATATCTTGTTCGACGCGATCTTTGGGAAATTGGTTGAGGTCGAAAATCGTCAGACCGCACAGATCGGTTTGAGCGCGATTGTAGAAAGTTTCTGCCGCTTGATTGGCGTCGATAATTTCTCCCGTTTCCGGTTCGATCAGCAACATGATCGATTTGTGGTTTTCAAACATCGCTCGGAATCGCTCTTCGCTTTCGCGCAAAGCCACTTCGGCTTGCTTGCGATCGCTGATGTCTTCCACCACGCCGATCAAATACTTCGGCTCTCCGGTGGGATCTCGCATCAGGGAGAGCATCATGTTCACCCAGACGATCGACTCGTCTTTGCGGACGTAGCGTTCTTCCAGGCTGTAATAGGGAATTTCTCCCGCCAGCAACCGCCGTTTGAGTTCCAAGCTTTCCGGCAAGTCTTCGGGGTGGGTGATATCTTGAAAGGTGCGTTCGAGCAGTTCGATGCGAGAGTAGCCGACAATATCGCAAAACTTTTGATTGAGGCGGAAAAATCGACCTTCGAGGGTGCAAATTTCCATCCCTACGGCAGCTTGCTCGAAAATGGCTTGAAAGCGTTCTTCGCTGTCTTGCAGCAGTTCTTCTCCGTACTTGCGATCGCTAATATCTTCGACTACCCCGATCAAATACTCGGGTTCCCCTTCGTCGTTACTCACCACAGACAGCGTAACATTCACCCACAATTGCGATCCGTCTTGGTGAAAGTAACGCTGCTCCAGGGAAAACGATCTCGATCGCTTCCGTCCGGAAATCGATCGCTCGATCCAGTCTCGCTGGGATTGAGTATCCTCTTCGTGGGTCATTTGAAAGAGCGTTTTCTGCTTTAACTGCTCGGGGGAGTAGCCGACTAAATGACAGAACCGCTGGTTGACTTCCAAGAAGCGTCCGTCGAACTGGCAGTAGAACATCCCCACAGCGGCTTTCTCGAAAGTGATCCGAGCTAAGTCTTCGGCGCGACCCTTAGCCAATTCTACTTGTTGGCGCGCTTCAACTTCGCGCTGCCATTTGCCGTTAGCGAGTTTCAACGCGGCAGCTTCTCGTTCGAGTTCTTCGTGGTGCTTTTCCAGGAGGACGACTTTTTCCGTTTGTAGGTTGTAGATTTGCTGGCGCAGCTTTTGAATTGTGCCGTACAATTCCATCGGGGTGAGCAATCGTAGCAAATTGCTCTGGGTGACGATGCCGATGGGTTCGTCGGCACTGTGGCGGACGGCTAAATGCCGCACTTTATGCTGCTGCATTTGCTGGTGGGCGATCGACAAAGGATCGGAGGGTCGCAAAACGACGGGGAGAAAATTGGCGATCGTTCGTGCCGGGATTTTGCGGGGATCTAAACCCAAGGCGAGGACTTGTACTAAGTCGCTGTCGGTGACGATGCCGATGGAGTCGGAAGCATCGGGGGATAGGGGTTCGATCGCTACGCCACCGACTCGATACTCCACCATCGTCTGAATGACATCCCACACCGATGCTGTCGGTCCGACCCAGATGGCTTCCGGGGTCATCACTTCTGCCACCTGACGTAACTTATACAACTCGCCCAATTCCAAGGTTTGACGCAGGGTATCGGCGGTGACCAAGCCGACGAATTGCCCGCTATCTTCGACAATCGGCAAGTGGCGGATGCGATGTTGCGCCAACAAATTCAGCACGCAAAAGACATCCCGACACTGCGATCGATGCAGGACAACCGGGTTGGGGGTCATCATCTCTGTAATGGGAATGTGATCGAAATCTACCTCTCTGGCTATTGCCCTGACGATATCTCGCTCGGTTAACAAACCGATGGGCTGCTCCCCTGCCATCACCACCGCGCAACTCGATCGCGCCTCTTCCCCCACAATCGAACTGGCAGCCCCCGTCCCGTTGGGCAATCGGCAAACACTGCGGGCGTTACTCATCCCGGCAACTGCCGCTAATGCCGACGTTTCGGGAGAAACCCGCAGAGGGTCGGGATCGATCGCGGCTTCGACAGATAAAGCCGATAGGTAAGAGAGGGTTGAGGGTTGATACGTCATATTTTAGGCTCGGTACTCCGACAGGGCAGTGAAAGGGTAGACGTTCCCGATCGAAGGGATCGTTCGACGAGCGAGAGCGAGGCGGTAGAACGGATGTTCTCGTTGCTGGGTCGGCGACGAGACTGATGGCTAGAGAGGCTTCTCTAGAAACGCGGGTTTGATGATTGGGTGATTGCCATTGTGTCTATCGGCATGAGAGTTCCCACACGGGTAAGTTGCGTCTGGGCGTCCCTATCTTCTGATATATCCTGAAAATGAGTTTATCCGCCACTTTCCACTCAGCAATTATGCTTTATCAATTCTTTAAAAAATCTAAAATCTTTTAGCCGTTTGCGTTGCCAAATCGAACTCAAAACGACGGTTGTAGTCGGTTTTTCCGTAGAGATTGAATGAAACCGTCGGCTCGTCTCCCAGGGCTTCTACGCAGTGAATGGCATCGGGTAAAAAGCTGGCAATTTGTCCGGGTTCCAGGTACAAATCCCCCGCTCGTTCGAGGCGATCGCGATGCTCGGCATCGGGTTCCCGCCGCCAAATGGTATTCTTTTCTCGTCCGGCTAAAATTGCCACCAATCCCCAACTGCCGTGATTGTGGATGGGAGAAACGCGCCCGGCTTCCCACGTCACGATTTGTACGGTTAAGGGGTAATCCGGTTCGTCGTAGAGCATCAGAACTGACCATCCTTTCTGGGGATCGGGCGGCAAAAATTGCGCTTCCAGCCAGGGAGAATCGCTGAGAAACTGCCGCACGCGCGGGCAAATGTGCCCGAGGCGTCCCGCGTCATCCTCGGTGGCAGCCAAAATATCGTCGAGATCCCCGAGCAATCGATACAATCGATAGGGAGTGGGTAGGGAAAGGTTGGCATCCGCCTGGGGCAATCTGTCCCATTGTCCCTCGTTGGTGACGATCCAATCGCAAGTCTCCATCAATTTAACCTCTCAATATTCTCAAGATGACGCTATGTAAGACCAATTTATACTCGTACAAGGAGGTAGGGGCGAATGAGACCGGAAACGATGATGGTTGCTGGATTGAGGCTCCGAATTTAGCGAAGCAAGGCGGAGGACTTCATCGAACGACTAACGGATAATCGGGAGTAGGATTGAGCGGACAACTGACGGCATACTGTCCCGGCGCGAGCATCACGCGATACTCTTTCGTCGTTCCGGGGGTCAATCCCCCACCGCTAACTTTGGGCAACGTGGCAAAGCCGACTCCCGTTCCGCGTAAATAAAACCCGACTTCGTAGGGAACGTCGCGATTGGTGACTTGAAAAATGTAGTCCCCGGCGGGTAATTCTAAGGGTTTGAACGATCGCTGGCGAGTTGAGATCGTTTCGGCATTAATCCGACGGCAATCTTCGGCTTGAGTCGGTCGATACTGGTAATTTTTGGCTTCGGTTTCGATCAACTGACAGCCGACCTGAGTGAGGACGATCGTCTGCGGTTGGGGGTTCGAGCTTTCAGTCGCGGGCAAATCCGGTGTCGGAGTCTGGGTACAGCCGATCGTACTGGCTGCTACTACACCGCAAACGATCGCCGTTGTCCTGTTCACGTTGGTTTTGTACTCCCATGGCGACGCGAAAACCCGTTTTTTTGGCAATCAATCTTCCCCCGGAAACTCGATCGGTGGGTTAACTGACGCGAAAACGGATGCTGAAATCGACATCCCCAATGCTACCACGATCGGTGGGCGGTGGGGGAGCCGGGGAAGCGGGGGGAACCGGGGGAGAAAAGCCACTAGCAATTTTCGATCTTTGCCCTATAATTCATAGATAATATTCCTGAATGCTCTAACGGGAGAACTCTATGAAAGTCAAATACTTCACGACCCTGGCGGCGGTAAGCCTGATGAGCCTGGGTTTGGCTGTGGGTTGCGCTAACCCCTGCGCTGCCGAGGATGCACCTGCGGAAACCCCGGCTGCGGCTCCGGATGCTTCTAAGGAAAATCCCTGTGCAGCGAAAGAAAATCCCTGCGCGGCTAAGGATGCACCGGCTGAAGCGCCTAAATAACTGAGGGAATGGGGGGAAAGAAACTGTAAGCTAATCTTTGGATAAAACTAGACATTACTAGACATTTTGTCCCGGTAGCCAGGGGTTATAATAGTCGATAATGCGAAGATCAAGCGAAAAAACTAGGGCGCTTAGTACCCGTAACCAAGCTTTTAAGAGTAGCGCACCTGTAATCAGGCAGTCTGCGAAAACCACAAGACCTTAATGAAGCTGAAAATAATGGAATAAAGCAGCAAAGATTCTCAAAAAAACAGTTCTCATAGGGCAAGTTCTGTCCATCTATATTAAAGTGGGCGGCTGAGCCAAATGTTGAAATCTTGTCTGAATTTCCCCAGACTTTTCAAATTCATTTGACCGTTTTCCCAACACCGGACTTGCACTTCCAATTTGCGTGAGTCGCGAGTGCGGAAAGCCAAAAACCTTTCAGTTTGATTTCAACTGGATTTCAACAATTTAGCAAATCGATCGACCGCATCCTCTTGTAGGCGCGGTTATTTTTCTGTTATAGCTATAGAGCTACGAGCGGTTCGCCTCAGCTTGACACGCTCTCTGGGAAAAGAGGGGCGATCGCACACTACTCAGCGGAAAATCGACCTGTGAATTTTCAATCGATTATTTTGACGTTACACCAATTCTGGAGCGATCGCGGCTGCACGATCGCCCAACCTTACGATCTCGAAAAAGGGGCGGGAACCATGAATCCCCATACCTTTTTGCGGGCGATCGGTCCGGAACCTTGGTCGGTCGCGTATGTCGAACCCTGTCGGCGTCCGACGGACGGACGGTACGGAGAAAATCCCAATCGCTACCAACATTATTACCAATATCAAGTTCTGATCAAACCCTCTCCGAATAATATTCAAGATGTGTATCTCGATTCGTTGAGAGCACTGGGAATTGCGATCGAAGATCGCGATATTCGGTTTGTAGAAGATAACTGGGAATCCCCCACGTTGGGCGCTTGGGGTGTGGGTTGGGAAGTGTGGCTCGACGGTATGGAAATTACCCAATTTACCTACTTCCAACAGTGCGGTGGCATCGATTGCAAACCCGTTTCCATCGAAATCACCTACGGTTTGGAACGGTTGGCAATGTATTTACAAGAAGTGGATGCCTTCCCAAAAATTCGCTGGACGGATGAAATTTCTTACGGCGACGTTCACTTGCAAGGCGAGATTGAACAGTGTACCTATAATTTTGAAGCCTCGACGCCGGATCTCCTGTTTACCTTATTTGGGTTGTACGAAAAAGAGGCGGAACAACTGACGCAAAAAGGGTTAGTTTTGCCCAGCTTGGATTACGTTCTCAAGTGTTCTCACACCTTCAATTTATTGGATGCGAGAGGCTTGATTTCGGTGACGGAACGGACGCGCTATATCGCCCGCATTCGGAATTTAGCGCGGCGCGTGGCTCATCTGTATTTGGAGCAACGAGAAAAGCTGGGATTTCCATTAACTAAAAGTCTCGAAGCACGGCTGGCTGAAGTCAGTTCGGCTGAATAATTGACTAGGGGATAGCTCCCAAAAGATCGTCCTAAAAGATAAAACTAGGGTTCGTTCCTCAGTTAAACCCGTTTCGTTTGAAGGGTTCGTGACGTGGTATCCGAATGCAGGCGGACACTACGAACTTTACGATGGAATCATTGTTGAAATGCCAAAACCAACCGGGAAACATTCCCACGTAACGGGTTTTCTAATTGAAGAATTAATTCTCACGATCGTGGGGATGGTTAAGCGAGGTATTTGGACGATTCCTAGAGAATCAATTGTGAAGTCAAAAAACGCTCGATCGGGCTACGAACCCGATATTATCGTCCTCGATCAAGAGGCGATCGCAGACGAACCTCGTTGGCAAAGCGAATCGATCGTTGAAAATGCCCGATCGGTCAAACTGATTGTGGAAGACGACAAAAACGAGGTTTTATATTACATTAAAAAGCTGAAGATACTCCAACTCAACAATCAGCCGTTATGGAAACGATCGAAAATTTATTAGAACCGATTGCCAGTCAATTTCGCAGTTTGGGAATGCCGGAACCCATCGTCCATTGGGGACACCCTTTGATGATGAGTATTGTCATTTTGGCAATGGGAACGGCGGCAGGAATTGCCGGTTGGCGCGGACGCACGGCAACCGATCCCGATGTCAAACAGAAAAATTTGGGCTCTCACCGCCAAATTGCCCCTTTGATGTTTCTGTTTCTCGCATTGGGATATACCGGAGGCATTCTGTCGCTGGTGATGCAGCGCGAATCGATTTTCCAAAGTCCTCACTTTTGGACGGGTTCGATCGTTTTGATTTTGCTAACCGCGCAGGCACTTTTGTCTGTTAGCGGATTTTGGGGAGATCGCTCTTCTTTGCGTACCGTTCACGCTTATGTGGGGAGTGCCACCCTCGTTCTGGCGATCGTTCACATGGTATTGGGATTTAAATTGGGTTTGTCAATTTAGAAAGACCTGAAAATTCCGCGATCGCACGGAGGTTAGGCTCGAGAAATCCGTCTAACTTAAAAGAAACAGGACTTACGCAGCCGCGCTGCTCATGGGGGTGATGGTGCGTTGCGCTCCGCGCTTCACACCCTACAGATGGAGGCGTTGCGTAAGTCCTAAGAAAGTTAGCCGATCGAGCCTAAGTTTATGACATCCAAACAAGTAGCGAGTTCGGTGTTTATCGCCGGAGGTGGGGTAGCAGGTGCGGGTTTTTCTGCCACCGTGGGCGGTATGGGATTGGTGGGAGGGTTTGGCGGTATCGGGGTGGGGATGGCACCGGTTGCCGCAGCCGGAACGGTGGCGGGATCGGCGGTTTACGGGGCATTTCATGCGCTCTCCGAGGGAGATGCGACAGCAGTTGGGGCGATCGGTATCGGTGCAATTGGCGGTATGGGGGTGTCGGCAACCGTAGGCGGTATGGGATTGAGCGTCGGCGGTAGTGCCATCGGCATCGGTATGGGAACGATGGCGTTTGCGGGTGGGGTCGTTGGTTTGGGAATTTATGGGTTGTATCAGGCATTTGCTGGCGATGTCGGACGGGGAGCCGCAGAGGCGTTTGATCGCGCCGAAAGTCAAATTTTGGAACGGGAAGCTTACGCGACTGCCTATACTCAAGCGTTGATGGAGTTAGATCCATTGTGGCAAGAATTGGAGTGGGAATACAAGTTTTCGCGGCTAGAAGTTGAGGATGAATTAGCCGAACTCAAGGCACAAATTTTGGGAGATCGGACGTCTCAATTCGCCACACCCACTTCTAACTCGACAACGAATATTCCCCATTCACCTCCCAAGGACGAGAAACAGTTAGCAGTCGGAGATAACCGGAATTGCGATTGGCAATGCGTGGGAATTTTGAAAGGTCATACGGCATCGGTGAATCAGTTGGCAATGAGTGCCGACGGTCGAATTTTAGCTAGTGCTAGTAACGATCGCACGATTCGGTTGTGGAATGCGAAGGATGGAACGCCGATTTTTACCTTTTTTGGGACGAAAGAGGTGAATACCGTAGCGATCAATCTCGATAATAACCTCTTAGTAGGCGGCGATTTCGAGGGGACGATTACCAGTTGGAATCTCGACAGCAAAACGTTAAGGAAAACGACGAGCAATCGATCGTTTTCTGGCATCCATGGAGGCATGGTTTTCGCGATCGACTTAAGTCCCACACAACGCACGAGCGTTAGCGGTAGTCGCGATGGTTCTATTAAGATTTGGGATCGAATTTGCGGAGATTTAAAACAGATTTTGAACGGTCATACCGATGCCGTGCGATCGGTCAAAATTAGCAACAATGGAAAATTTTTGGTTAGCGGCAGTGTTGATGGAACCGCGCGCATTTGGTCTTTAGAACATTATAAACCGATCCGAATTTTGACGGGACATTCGGGGTGGGTGACTTCGGTCGATGTCAGTGCGGACGATCGAACGATCGCCAGTGGCAGTACCGATGGAACCGTTAAAATATGGGATGTACAAACGGGTGAATTGCGGCATACGTTAACCGGACATTCTTCGGCTGTTTTATCTGTCTCGATCGATCCAGGAAGCAATACGATCGCCTCTGCTAGCCGCAATGAGGTTAAAATTTGGAATCTACAAACGGGGGAATACATCCAGGATATTGCGGGAAATTATCCGGTGATTTTTGGCTCCGATGGCTATACTTTGGTGACAGGCGATAGGCAAAATCGATTGCGAATTTGGCAGCAATCGAGTCAAACAAAGGTCAATAGCTCGGTTTTATTCGGTGAATGGTGGCAAATTTTAGGCGTCGATATTGATGCTTCCTGGGAAGAGGTAAAATTGATGTATCGCAGCCTCGCCAGATTGTACCATCCCGATCTCAATTCCTCTATGGAGGCGATCGGGAAAATGCAAGCGATTAACCACGCCTATGAAGATTTTTTGAAAAGATCCGCGCGAGCCTAAATTTTAATATCGATTACCTAAATGTTGGCTACACAAACTTTCCCTCTACTCCCCCGGCTTCCCCGGCTCCCCCCGATCGAGAAAGCTCGGCATTTGTAGCAGTATGAAGTAAAAAACATATAACCCCGTCTCACAGCCAGCGTTCTAGGCGCAGGATTTGTCCGTCTTCGAGTTGTCGCACCGTTTGGGTGAGATCGATCCAGGGTTGGAGTTGATTGAGTTGAAAAGTGCGACTCATGACAACGTAAATTGAGGTGCGATCGCCTCCAATTTGGGCGGAGACGACATCTTTCCAAGTTGGCGCACTCAACTCATCGATAACGTGCCATCGCCCTTCTTCAAAGCGCAAACGGCGGATAAAGGAATAGGGCGCGGGATCTTTTCCAGTAATTAACAACTTCTGGAGAATTTTCCGAATCAGATCCGGAAAAAATCGACCGCCTGTGAGCATGACGACGCGCAAGACCATCAGTTTCAACGGGGTCATTTGCGGTTGTTTCGCCCAGCCTAAATTGCCCCGCACGATCATTTCCTCGTGGTCGAGAGACACTTCGTAGTCGCCGACGAGATGACCCACAGCGGTTCTGAGCTTACCCCCTTGGTGGACGAGTAAGGAAAAGTGAGTATCGGACGCCACCAGCCGATCGCCCCGAAAAAGCTTGAAGACACCGCCTTTATTCGCCGCTAAATAAAGTTCGGTCACGGCAGGAGCGAGTTCGGCAGGGTTGGACTCGTCCAGTTTCGGAGGCAGGGTTTGGGGACTGTTCTCGGGGGTATAGGGCTGGCTCACCGCCCGATCGATGGCGATTTTGGCGTCTTGGAGCCAGATTTGACCCAGGGGACGGGGCAACGGCGGCGGGCGATCGTCTACGAAGTCCCGCCACGCCAGAAAATAGTTCCAAGTATGGTGTCCGATGATGTGGTCGTCGGCGTAGCAGGGAGCGAGCCCCTTTGCCAGACCTTTTAAGAATAAGTCGTTGACGCCCAAGGCTTTAGGCATCCAGCGCCCCACCAACTCGAAACCGTGGGGGAAAAAGTTATAGGTGTTGCGGCTGGCGTATTCCCCGCCAAAGGAGCCGTCGGGATGGACGAACAAACTGGCAAATTCCACAGCTTTGACGATCGCCTCTTTCAAATTATCGTCCGATCGAGTACTAAGGCGATCGAGTTGCGCCAAACACCAAATCGTTAGGGTTTGATAGCCGGGATCGGCGCCTTCGTATTCGGGAAACCAGCCCTCGGGACTTTGCCAGCTTAACAGCTTCGACAACCGCCGCGCCTTAGCTCGCGACCATTTGGAGGTGTGCAGCAATTGTCCTACCAATTTCAAACACAGGACGATCAGCGCTTGATGGTTGGACAGTCGCCCGCTTTCCTCGTGGTGTGCCAGCCAATCAGCACGACGCTCGAAAAATGCCAGGATTTCCGGGTTGTCCAGTTGCAGGAGTTGGTAACTTTCCACGCAGGCGAGCAGGGAAAACGCCGCCGCTCCTGCCGCCCGTTCGTAGGGAAAGTAATCGTCGCAAGAGCCATCGCCATGGGCGCTGCGGGCGGCGTACAGAATGCCCGCTTCCACCCACTTAGGCAAAATCGGCTGTTGGTAAAAGGGGTTATCTGGCGCGTCGGTGGCGTATGCCAGCGCCAGGGGCCAAACGAACTCCTGGGACATTCCCGTGGGAAAGTCCACGATTTTGTAATGCCAGAAGTTGCGATCGAAACAGCCGTAAGTGGGACTGTGAGGGTTGCGATCGAGCAGAGTGAGAATTTTGGGAATCTGGGCGATCGCGATTTGGGCGAATGGCTCTTTACTCATCCTTGCGATGGGTTGATTTTCGGCTTGCTCTCGCGAGCTTTCAGTTCCAGTAACTCCGGTACGGTGACAAAGCGATAGCCTTGTTTTTGCAGTTGACCGATAATTTGGGGCAGCGCTTCAACAGTTGCCGCGCGATTGCCGCCGCCGTCGTGCATCAAAACGATTGCCCCGGAATGGGCATCGCGGAGGACTCGCTCGGTCATTGCGGCTACAGTCGTGCGTGTATAGTCGCGGCTATCCACCGACCACATTGCCACAAAGTAGTTTTGTCCGGTGGCATAGTTCACTAGTCCGTTGGTGAGATTTCCTCCCGGCGGACGGAACATCACCGTTTCTACACCCGTAACTTCTTTGACTAAATTGGCGGTTTGACCGAGTTCTGCTGCCGCTGTTTGGGCGCTGACGTTGTGGTAGTGGTGGTTCCAGGTGTGATTGCCCACGGCGTGACCCTCTTTGACCACTCGTTTGAGCGCCTCTTGGTGCGCGGCAATGTGACGCCCGATGACAAAAAATGTAGCTTTAATATCGAACTTTTTTAAAATATCCAGGACTTCAGGGGTATGCGTCCACGGACCGTCGTCGAAGGTCAGGGCAACGACTTTCTCGCCACTTTGGAGATCGATCTTTGGTAAGATTTGTCCCTGGAATTGGGCGGGAATGGCACTATTGACAGAGATAGCTTCTTGGGCTTTAACCAATTGAGCATCGACGGTTTTAATTTGTCTGACCAGCGCGGCTTCCAGTTCCGGACGTACGGCGGTTATCTGTTGGGGGGTGGTGCGGGCTAAAAGTTTAGCTGGCAAGGGTCGAAACGCCAACAGTAAAGCGCTGAGGACGAACAAGGTGGCGAGGAAGGTAGCGCGTCGGCGAGGACGACGAGATTTACGACGAAAATAGAGAGTTGACATAAAAATAGAGAACGAATCGATGCCAATTGATAAGGTAACAGCAACCACATTGTACGGGGTTGATGCGGGTTGCATCTTGCTCCTCGATCGGGAAGATGTATTGTCCATCCCAGGTTAACCCGGCAGGCAAGCTTGAAGAACGAGGGGAAGATGCAAGTTTATGGATAATTTAACCCGTTCTGAGGTTATTTTTGAGAAAATTTGAAATTTAATAAGGCAGAAGGCAGAGGACAGACGGCCGAGGGCAGAAGGGCTTTACGAATAACCAATAACCAACCCCAAACCCCAAACCCCAAATTACAAATAAAAGAGCGTTCTTGGCATAGAGAACGCTCTGCAAAGTCGGTCTATTGTCTAGCTAGTGTAGCGGGTTTGGGTGGGGGCGATCGCCCGATCGAGACCCTCTATTTCCCTCGATGGCAACCGGGTGCGATCGCCTACGGACACTGGCTCGGCGGCAGTTGCGACCCGGCGTTAATCCGGTTAAACTGACTCAGTTCTAAGAGGGCGCTTTCGTAGCGGACGAAGTTTCCCGAACTCCGACCCCGCCGCACTTGCAAGTGGGCGCTGGGGTCCCAGGCAGCAAAGGTGTCGTCGCTGCTGAGGACGATGGCGGGGATGAAGGGTTCTTCGGTTTGGACGGCGTTCCCGGCAACGGTATTACCGCGAATACGACCGTTGATGCAGATGGTTTCGCCGTTGATGATGCCGTAGATGCCGACGATGCGATCACCGCTTTTGCGAAACCGGAAGAGGGCTCCCCCAGCATTTATCAGTTCTTCGTCGCTGACGGTCAAACCTTGGGGAGTTCCCGTCCAGTAGCGATAGTTGCCGTCGGGGAGATCGGCGATGGTGGGTTGCGCGGGGTTAGAACTGATGGGTTCTTGGCGAAAGGTGAAGTAACTTTCGAGATCGATCGTTCGCTGGCGGGTCATCCGTTCCAGGCATTGATGCAAAAACAGTCCGTATCCCGTGCCGTCGCGGGTGGGGGCAACTTCTAACTCGCAGTTGCGATCGCGAAATCCCGTCCAGGTTTGTTGAATTTCCCGCAATCGCTGCTGTTGCTGGGGATCGAGTCGGGTGAGGAGTTGGTCGTAGGTGCGATCGAGTTGGCGTTCTGCCTCTAGATAGGATTGTTCGGCGCAATATTTCAATTCCACGTTGGAGGTGGCGCGGGTGCAGTCGATGTTGGGATTGGGGGGATCGACGGCGCTAACTTTGGTCGTCCCCACGGTACTCAGTGCGATCGCCACTATTGCCGCGATCATCGATTTTTGAGTGGGTTTTAAAGGGTTTTGCCGTTGCCACATCGCGATACACCTCAAGTTGGATACTGGGTGGAATAGACCGTTTTCCTAGGGGTCAGTTCCCTCGGAATACCAGAATGCTACCGCTAACTCTGGGGAAATGCAACGATCTTCGCTCCCCATTTCACCTGCAATTTTTTCCTTTTTTTAGAAGCTCTTTCTAAACTTTTTCTGAAGCGCGATCGGAGTTGGCAACTCGATGGGCGATGGTGGTTTGTCTATTGCCCGTGGGGAACGCAGCCCAATCGCGAGCGTCCTTGCTCACCCGACTGGCAGTTAAGATGTGCTTTGTAAACCCCCTCTACTAACCCACGATCGATCGCCCATAACTAATAAAATCTACCTCCAAATTTACCTGTGATATAATAAGAAGGTGTGTTTTGAATTTCCAGAATCATGACTTCTGAATCTACAGATCCAAAAACGACAGCGATCGTCGAAGTGAGTCCCGAGACCAAAGCGCTTGTAGAAGAACAAATGGCGGACGAACCCGATGAAATCAAGCAGCACATGATGGCATTGGTAGAAGCGATTAAAAAACGGGCGACTTCCCAACTAGAAACGACGGGAGAAATGACCCGCGAAGCCTATGTGAGTGTCCTCCAGCAAGCTAAAGAAACTCTCAACAAAACGGAAAGTTTCTTCCACGATCGCAAAACCTCACTCGAACAGTCGATCGACGAAATTGAAGATACGGCAAACCAACGCTGGGAATCCTTAGTTCAAGATATGAAAGAAATGGGCGATCGCCTCGATCGCGCGATTAGTACCGCTTGGAAAATTCTCACCGAACCCAGCGAAGAAACGAAAAAATCCGATTCGTCTGAGTCGCAATAAATCCATGTCCGATCGCGGACGGTCTGTGGCATATTTTTCGGTAATTTTCATCGCGATGGCGGCAGGAACGCTACCTCCTCCTGCCGTTACCATCTCCCCCGTTGAGATCGTCCAAAATACCGTCGAAGATCTCGTCGATCTGTACGATCTCGGACAGCAACAAGAAGCCAACGGTCAAATCTCAGAAGCGCTGGCAACCTTCGATCGAGTTTTGGTGCGATCGCGGGAATTGGGAGTTCCCGAAGGCGAAGCGGCTGCCCTCCGCAGTATCGGATTAATCTATTTAAAATCTGGCGAATTCCAGCAGAGTATTACTTATTTTCAGAACGCACTACCGATTCAGCAACAATTGGGCGATCGCTTAGCCGAAGCACAAACTCTCGGGGATTTGGGAACGGCTTATTCTCGTTTGGGAGAGTACGATCGTGCCTTGGAATTGCACCAGCAAGCCTTGGCAATTAAACGGGAATTGGGCGATCGCGCAGAAGAATCTACCACTCTTAATAATATCGGGATTATCTATCAGGCACGGGGAGAATACGCCCGATCGATCGAATTTTTTGAGGCATCTCTCGCCATCGATCGAGACTTGGGAAATCTGGCAAACGTCGCCTTAACCTCGAATAATTTAGGCTATACCTACAAATTACTGGGTCAGTACGATAAAGCCTTAGAATTCTACCAAACCGCCCTGTCAACGGTGCAGGAGTTGGGCGATCGCCTTTCCGAAGGAATTTTCCTCGATAATATCGGTAACGTTTACTTCAGTTTGCACGACGACGAAACCGCAGTAGACTATGCCCATCGAGCGCTAGCCATCTTTCAAGACCTCGATCGCCCTGCCAGTATCGCCGTTGCCCTCAACAATTTAGCCGCCTATTACACGGAATTGCAACAATACGATCGGGCTTTAGAATTCTACCAACAAGTACGCCCGATTTTGGAAGAATTGGGCGATCGTCCCAATCTCGCCCGCGTGTTGGACAATATCGGTACGGCTTACTCCGAACTCGGGGACAACGAACGCGCCTTAACCTTTTCCCAAGAGGCGATCGCTCTCTTCCGAGAACTGGGAAATCGCGCCAGCGAAGGCAGGGGACTCAATAACATGGGGTTTCGGCTGATGAAGCTGCAACGCTACGACGAAGCCGCCGAAACCTTGCTAGAGGCGATCGAAGTTTACGAGTCCCTGCGCCCCGGTTTAACCGACGCCAACAAAGTTTCCCTGTTCGATACCCAAGCGGAAAGCTATCGCCTGCTGCAACAAACCTATATCGCCCTCGATCGCCCGGAAGCGGCGTTAGAAATTGCCGAACGGGGCAGGGCGCGGGCGTTTGTAGAGTTGCTAGCAGCGCGATCGAACCCGACCGTTCGGGGAACCGATGACGTGGCTGCCCCCACTGCCGACCGAATCCGCCAGGTTGCCGCCGATCTCGATGCCACCTTGGTGCAGTATTCTATCATTCCCAACGTGGCGCTGTATATTTGGACGGTGCGACCTTCAGGAGAGATCGACTTTCGATCGGTGGATTTGTCGCCGGAGGAGACTTCGATCGCCGATTTAGTCGCACTGAGCCGCGAAGCCATCGGTATCCAGGATCGGGGGGTAGAGGTAATCGGTCGCCAGCCGGAAACCGATCGCCAAACCCACCAACAGCTACGGGAATTATATCGGTTACTCGTCGAGCCGATCGCCGACTTGCTCCCCACCGACGCCGACGATCGCGTTATCTTCCTCCCCCAAGGAGAATTATTGTTGGTTCCCTTTGCCGCGTTGCAGGACGAAAACGGCACGTATTTGGTGGAAAACCATACGCCGATCGTTGCCCCGTCGATTCAGGTGTTGCAACTCACCGAGCAGGAGAGGAGAGCGGGGGGAGTAGAGGGAGCCGGGGAAGCAGGGGAAGTATGGGCAAAGCTCCCGTCGGGAGAAACCGAAAGCCCCTCTCCTGGCAGGGCAGGGGTTGGGGAGGGGTCGGATATCCCCGCGTCTAATGCGTTGGTGGTGGGGAATCCGACGATGCCGACGGTGAAATTGCCGTCGGGGGAAACCTTGGACTTGCCGCCGCTACCGGGTGCCGAACGAGAGGCGATCGAGATTGCCGAACTTTTGGACGCGGAAGCCTTGACGGGTAGTGCGGCAACGGAAACGGCAGTGCGGCAGCGACTCCCCCAAGCGGATATCGTCCATTTTGCCACCCACGGCTTGTTAGACGACTTCGGGACGGGAATTCCGGGGGCGGTGGTACTCGCGTCGGGAGAGGGGAACGACGGGTTGTTAAGCGCGGAGGAAATTTTTAATTTGCAGTTAAATGCCAATATCGTCGTTCTCAGTGCTTGCGATACCGGGCGGGGAAATATCACGGGGGATGGTGTTATCGGGTTGTCGCGATCCTTCGTAACTGCCGGAGTCCCCAGTGCGATCGTGTCTTTGTGGGCAGTTCCCGACGCGCCAACGGCATTTTTGATGGCGGAGTTCTATCGCCAATGGCAGCAGCAACCCGATAAAGCTCGGGCGCTGCGCCAAGCGATGTTGTTGACCCTCGATCGATATCCCGATCCGTTAGAGTGGAGCGCGTTCGTGCTGTTGGGTCAACCGTAAACGCCAGTTAGTTTGGCTGGAGAATGCCGTCGCGATCGCGGCGCTGGCGATCGCGCAGCAGCACATCGCGCGCTTCTACCCAGGAAGCCATTTCCAGTCCGATCGTCCAAACGAGGGAAAACAGAACCAGGAACGGCGAGTGGAGCAAAAAGGCGATCGACCACCAAAACGGTAACTCGCTGGCAAGATGGGGATGTGGGTTTGGTTCGTACGCATCGCCATAAGAGTTGCCAGAAATACAATCGGAATGGTCTGCGGCAGCATTCATTTCTCGCCCCCACAGATAGGTGCTGAACAGGGAAAACGCAGCGGCAATGCCGGCTGAAATCCACCAACTCCAAGGAAAGGTTCTTGGGAGCGCGATCGGCAACGGGTAGAGAA
>DVED01000027.1 GCA_015295945.1 Oscillatoriales cyanobacterium M59_W2019_021
CTAATTTAATTAGACGCGATTTCGATGCACTAATCCGGATTGAATCACAAAAAGCCGTCCTAGAAGGACGGGGCTTGAAACCCAAAATTTTCGGTCACTCCAAAGGCAGTCCCAGTCCAAAATTGCCGCCTTCGCGGTATGGCTCGAAATTGACGCGGAGTTTGACGTTATCCGGCGTAATCGGCGTTTCAAAGGTGAGCGTGGAATAAGAGGTATAAGATGGGGTGGAAAACCGGAGCGGGGACGTGGCAAAGTCGAAGGTCTTGGGTTGCGGTAGCGGTTGCCAAGACGGAGTCCAAATCAGATCGATCGTCCCGAGATAGTTCGTCGTGCCTTGGGGTGCGTCTTCGACGGTGGGAATGGCTTGAATGGGAGGGGTCGATCGCGGATTCGGGTTTTGCGCGGATGCGGTTTGGGAAAGTAACGCCAACCCACTTAGGGCAATGGCGATCGCGAGAACTCTGTGCATAATTCCCCCTTCAGTAAAGCTGTATGGGATGTGTCAAGGGTATCCGACGCGCCTGCAAGAAACTTGCAACACGTTTCGATCAGAATAGTAATCGATCCCCCCAAGGCAACCCGCTAAATGTTACATATCTTGTTGTGGGGGTTTGGGGTTTGTTAGTGGTGAACCATTGCGGTCTTGGGGAGCAAATGGTGAACCCGCAGGGTTAGTTGCTCTCTTCCCCTGCTTCCCCTGCTCCCCCGGCTCCCCCGGCTTCCCCGGCTCCCGATCGCCTCTTCAATTAATGGTGAAACGGAATGGCGAAGAGGGGGATGAAGGTGAGGGAAAGCCACGCGATCGCCTGCCAATTGGTTTTAGGCGGGACGGGGGACTCGACGAGAAGGGCGTCGATGCGTTCTTCGATGCGGCTGCGGGGGGCGGCGCAACTGAAGGCGGCGCAGAAACTTTCGGCGTGTTGCAGGGGGGCGCGGGCGACGAAGAGGAGGGACTCGGCAAGCAGCAGGGGATCGACGTGTTGGGCGGCTTGGCGATCGGCGCGAATTTCTCGCAACAGCAGCAATTCCTGCCACAAGACTTCGGTATCGGGCAACCAACTAGAAAAGCGGCGCATCCAACCCAAACCGAAAAACCAGAAGGTGTCTCGGTAATAGAGGTGGGCGTTTTCGTGGGCGAGAACCGCTTGCAAGTGTTCGCGATCGAGGGTATCCAGCAATCCCTGGCTGACGACCAATTCCGGCTGCCACAGCCCAATTTGAGCGCTGAAGACTAAAGGGGTTTCCAGTAAGCGACTGGAGTGTCCCAAAATGGAGCGATGGGGATAAGTGCGAATCTGGCGCAACGATCGCCGCACCTCGGCAAACAGTTGTCCCCCAACCACGAGGCTATATGCCAAAAAACCGACGGCGAGGAGATCGCAAGACCAGCCTTCCCACTGCCAAACCATTTGTCCCACCGGTCCCATGCAAACGATCGCCACCGCAGTTGCCAGCAAGAGCAGGGGGGGCAGGGAAAATTGCAGTAAAGCGTGCTGCCAGCGCAGATCGTAATTCCCCGAATCGGGGTTGGGAAGGTCGATCGTGCGGAGAATCCATGCCAAACCGACGGCGGCAGCGATGGTCGTCAGGTGCATCATTGGGATTCTCTCGCTTTGCGGA
The DNA here is from genome assembly GCA_015295945.1 of Oscillatoriales cyanobacterium M59_W2019_021. Classification (GTDB taxonomy): domain Bacteria; phylum Cyanobacteriota; class Cyanobacteriia; order Cyanobacteriales; family Geitlerinemataceae; genus DVED01. The sequence continues at coordinate 1,621 of DVED01000027.1, forward strand.
CGGCTTGCAGGCGTTGGGCGATGGCGTCGAGTCGATCGAGGCTGGCGCAATCGAGGCTGTCGGCAAAGGCGGCAACCACGTCGGGATCGCTGACGGCAAGGAATTGCTGCAAGCGATCGTGCGCTTTGAGCATTTGGGCTTCTTCCCGAGAAATGCTGGGTTTCCAGACAAAAGCGCGGTTTTTGCGATCGCAGGACAACCATCCTTTTTTGACGAGGCGATTGAGGATGGTGGTGACGGAAGCGTAAGCCAGTTCGCGATCGGGATCGGCGAGAATGCGATCGTGAATGTCCTTCACCGTTGCCGAACCGAGATCGTGGACGATCTCTAGAATTTCAGCTTCTAGGGGACCGAGGGACAGTTGTTTGGGACGGCGATCGGGTAGGGGCATGGGTTTCTTGGAGTGGACGGTTGGGCGATTGCCTGTTCCTTAGTTTACCCGATCGGCGACGATCGTTCGGTCGCTTTCTTCGTCGATCGGCTAGTGTTTGTGCGGTCTGAGGGCGATCGACGAGATTTTAGGATGTTTTCCAGTTTCGATCTTTGACAGCTTGTCTGTTGACAAAACCACCCAGAAAGCCAAATTTTACAAATCTTTAAGTTTGACAAGCTGTCGTTTGACGAACGCATTTAAACATCGGAATAATCGCTCTGGAGAATGTCCGATGATTTGAGAGGAGAACGATTTTGAAAAAGCTCATTTCTCTGGTTGTAATGGCAGTGGCGATCGTCGCCTTCGGCTTTGCTTCGCCGGCAATGGCTGGGGATGCGGCAAAAGGAGCCAAAGTTTTTAGTGCCAACTGTGCAGCTTGCCATATCGGTGGCGGCAATGTCGTCAATGGGGCAAAAACCCTCAAAAAGACCGATTTAGAAAAGTACAGCATGGCGTCTGAAGAGGCAATTATCACCCAGGTTACTAAGGGGAAAAATGCGATGCCTTCTTTTCTCGGTCGATTGAGCGAAGATGACATTGCCAATGTGGCAGCTTACGTGTTAGCTCAAGCCGAAAAGGGCTGGTAACCATCGAGCTTTAAAAATCGGTGTTAGAGATTTCGCAAACGGTTGTTATCTTTAACACCGAATTTTTTGTTGCAGACAATTCGCTCGGGGAATAGAATGTTTTGCCAACGAAATAGAAACCGAAGGATGGTGAAGTCATTCTTGGGAAGTTTGGTCAGTTTAACCCTAGTTGTGGCGATCGCGGCTGGATTTTGGTCGATCCCGACGAAATCAAGTCAAGCTGCCCCGATAGCACCGACAAATTTTGATGCGTTTGAGGTGGGAGTTCAGGCAATTCAACGAGGAGATTATCAAAGAGCGATCGCCGATTTTACGAGATCGATCGAGACCGATCGGCACGTGACTGCTGCCTATAGCAATCGTTGTTTAGCTCGCCTTTATTTAGGAGATACTCGTCAGGCGGCTGAAGATTGTACCCAAGCCATACAACAGGGGTCAACCTCTGTCGAAACGTACTTAAATCGAGGATTAGCTCGATATAGATTGAGAGAATATCAAGCATCTATTGCCGATTTTGATCGCGTTCTGGGTTTAAATATTGAAGATTGGAGAGGGTATTACAATCGCGGATTAGCTTGGGTTGAGTTAAGCAAATACGAACGAGCGATCGCCGATTTTGACCGAGCATTGCACTACAGTAACTCCGCAGACAAAAGTCAACAAGCGGCGATTTATACCGATCAAGGATTGGCTTATTTAATGCTCGAAAAAACGAGGGAAGCGATCGACAATTTCGATCAAGCAATTGCTATTGACGATCGCAGCAGCCGAGCGTATTACAATCGCGCTTGTACTTGCCACCGCCACGGCGAATTTCAACAAGCGTTACGGGATTTTACCCGAGTTATCGAACTCGAACCCAATAGCGCCCAAGCTTATGCCAATCGAGGCTTCATTCACGAGAATCTCGGCAACGCATCCGCCGCTCTCCAAGATTGGCAAACGGCTGCTGAATTATTCAGACAACAAGGACAAATCACAGCCAGTCAACAAATTAGAAACCTTCTCGAAAGTCGGCAATTTCCCGTGCGATTGATCGGATAGAAATACGCATAAATCGGTCTCACTTATCTCGGTTAAAAATTCGATGATGCTTTAATACAATTCGTATTTTAACAACGTACAGGCGATCGCCCCATTTTCCACAGGAAAACGTCGAGAAGCGCGCAACCCAACCCGTTTTGCTAGTTCCTTATTCCCCGTCAAAATAAATGCCGTCCAGCCTTTAAATCGCTGCTTAAATGTATCGCCTAACTGTTTGTATAAACCGCCCAATTCTTCAGTATTTCCCAACCGTTCGCCGTAGGGAGGGTTGCAAATTAAAATACCGCGATCGCCCGGTGCTTCGAGTTGAGAAAAATCCATCTGTTTTAACTGGATAAAATCGGCAACACCGCAATTGCTAGCATTCGTTGTTGCCAGGTCGATCGCCGCTCGCTCGCGATCGCTGCCCCAAATCGGTGCGGGTAATTCGTCCAATTGACCCTCGAGTGCTTCTTGGCATAACTGTCGCCATAACGAGCGATCGAAGTCTTGCCAGTTCATAAAGGCAAATTGATCGCGAAACAATCCCGGTGCGATCTTCAACGCCTTTAAACTTGCCTCTAACGGTAGCGTTCCCGAACCGCACATCGGATCGACAAACGGTAAATTCGGGTCGTATTCTGCTAACTCTAATAAAGCAGCAGCTAGAGTTTCTTTCAGGGGAGCAATTCCCATAGCAGGGCGATATCCCCGACGGTGCAAACTATCACCCGAACTATCTAAACTGAGGATACATTGATCGCCGTAAATATGGGCGTTAATTTGTAAATCGGGTTCGCGAGAATCGACGCTTGATCGCTTGCCAAATTGACGGCGTTGTTGGTCTACGATCGCATTTTTGACCTGTAAAGCACTGTAGTGGGTGTGGTTGAGTTTGGAATTGCCTCCCGTACAGCGAACGGCTAAAGTTTGTTCGGGAGAAAGATAGTCCGACCATTCAATATTTTGGACGCCGCGATACAGCGCATCCGCATCCCGGCAGGGAAATTCTGCAATGGGAACCAGCACCCGAAAAATCGTTCGCGCCCACAAATTCACCCGATATAATAACGATCGATCGCCTTCAAAATGAACCCCCGTAAAATCGGGCGTCACCTGAGTCGCCCCCAAGTTTTCTAATTCTTTCGCCGCGATCGTTTCTAAACCGCGAGCTACCGTTGCAAAATATCGATTCATGAAATGAGTTTAATAATGTAGGGGCGATTGAATCTTATCCAGTCAGAAAAACGCGATCGCCAGTTTTCCCAATGGCTGACGACTATACCCCAATATCAAAGTGCAAAACCTCTTCTCGCACTCCCATTTTTGTGTATAACTCGATCGCCGGGGTATCGCCGTAGTCTGCTTGCACGAAGATAACATAAACTCCCCGCGTGCGGGCGATCGTTTTGAGTTCGTCAATCAGTTTCGTGGCGATCCCTTGACGGCGATGTGCTGCCGATACCGCGAGATCGTACATATAAATCTCGCTGCGCTCTCGCTCGAATTTTTGCAGTTCGTAGGCTGCCAAACCTCCAACCACTTCCCCATATTTTAAGGCAACTAAAACGATAAAATGCTCTCGGCTGAGTAGTTGGCGAAGATACTCGGTTGTTGGTGGTGCATTGCCATAGGTATCCGCATCTTCAAACGCATCTCCAAAAACCCGAAGCAAGTCTCGCATGAGATTAATATCTCGATCGCAGAGATGTTGAATGGCGATATTTTCAGTTGAACTCACATTACTATCGGCATCAAAGACCGAAGAAAAACAATTGAGATATCATAATAAATCCCGGTGGGAAAACGATTTGGCATCTTTCCCCGCATAAGTCGCCACGATGTGACCGTCGCCCACCAACTGATATTTATAAGTCACCAATCCATCTAATCCTACCGGACCGCGAGGGGGCATTTTTTGGGTGCTGATGCCGACTTCCGCACCGAATCCGTAACGGAATCCGTCGGCAAAACGGGTCGAACAATTTTGGAAGACACCCGCCGCATCGACTTGGGAAAAGAAGGTTTCCGCTGCTTGGGAATCTTCAGTGACGATCGCCTCAGTATGGCGAGAACCGTAAGTATTGATATGTTCGATCGCCGCTTCTAGAGAATCCACTACCCGAATGGATAACATTAAATCGGTGTATTCTGTAGACCAATCGTCCTCAGTTGCCGCTGCCATCTCGACCCTTTCTCGCGCCGCTTCATCTCCGCACAATTTCACATTTTTTGCCTGCAATGCCGCCGTCACTTCCGGTAAAAATTGAGGGGCAATCGCTCGGTGAACCAACAGCGTTTCTACAGCATTACACGCAGCGGGATACTGAATTTTAGCATCGACGACAATCCCGATCGCCTTCGCTAAATCCGCAGCCGCATCGACATAAACGTGACAAATTCCATCGGCGTGACCCAACACGGGAATGCGGGTATTATCCTGTACGAACCGCACGAATTCATTCGATCCGCGAGGAATAATTAAATCGACAAATTTATCGAGTTTCAACAATTCGAGAATTTCTTCCCGCGTGGTGAGTAACCCGATCGCATCCGGAGAAATCGACGCTGCGGCTAACCCTTCGTGGATCGCTGCGACGATCGCCCGACACGAATTAATAGCTTCCTTTCCCCCTTTCAAAATCGCGCCATTTCCCGATTTAATTGCCAAACTCGAAATCTGAATCACCGCATCGGGACGGGCTTCAAAAATTACCCCCAGCACGCCCAAAGGACAAGAAATCCGCTTGAGAACCAACCCCCGATCGAGTTCTCGGTGAATGTGAGTCGCGCCCACAGGATCGGCAAGTTTGGCAACATCCCAAACCCCAGCAATTGCCCCATATAGTTTCGTTTCGTCGAGCTTCAAGCGATTGTAAATCGGTTTGGGCAGTCCCTCTTTTTGGGCGATTTCGCAGTCGGCAGCATTCGCCGCCAGAATTTTCGGAGCCGCCGCTTCTAAGGCACTAGCAACGGCTTCGAGTGCGGCATTCTTCGCACTTGCCGAAAGCGCCCCGAGTTGGCGTGCGGCTTGGCGGGTTTGTTGGGCAAGGGAAACCAACTCGCTCATGATGTTTCGTTAAATAAGATCGATATTCTGACTTCTGATGGGGCGATACTCTCTTCGGGAGTCGCTGCACGAGCGTCCAATTGCCGAGATTCACACCGAGCAACGAACAAAAAAAACGCAAACCAACCCGGACGTAACGCGCTTTTTGTCGTAATCCTAAATAGGGCGATCGCGTAGCGACGACTTGGGAGTATCGCGTCTTCATCATTCTAAGGGTAACAGGTTCGCAGAATCTAGCCCTGTAGCGGCAGATAATGCCCGAACGCGCAGACTTGGCAAACTTGGGGCAATTCCCAGCTCGAACCGCTCGAAAATTTCAACTCGGAAGTTTTTTCTCCCTCTTGGAAATCAGAAGATTGACATTTCTAGACTAGGGAAGTCAGACACTGTTCCCCCAGCAAGGTCGCACTTCCCGCGTTTGAATGTCTTCTCGCTGCGTCGCTTCGCGCCCTTCCCCCACCCTCGACTCTCCATCAGCACGCCATGAAGCACCAACTCTACGTTTTCACCCTGACCACCGCCAAACTGGTTCGCAATTACCAACTTGCCAAAGCTCAATATCAAGACCGACTGCGGGAGTACCAAGCTCTCTCGCAACCAACGATGCCAATTGGCGCACTCGGAGGCGATGAGATTGCCCGCAAGGCTTTAGAAGAGGCATCTCGAGCGTTCTATCAGTCCGAACATATTTTGAAAATCCATTGGACGCATCTTTGGCAGCACTATCGCCGATTGACTCGAGACCAAAACCAAGAGTCTTCTCAATGGTACCTGAACGAATTGGTGGTGGTTCACGAAGCTCTCGCCGAGATTGCCAATGCCGCTCAATAATGCCGATGTTATGGCAATGTCACCCATGGGTAATGAGGAATGGGTGTAAGCTATCAGCATCTAAAACGAAAACAGCGTCCGTACTGCCCCGATGACTAACGTATCGTTATCATCGTTAAAGCCGGGATTGGTAATGGCAATAATCGACGGGGTAATGGCAATATTATCGGAAATTTGCCATTGATAGAAGCCTTCGATGTGCAACGAGGTATCGGTATCCGCACCGCCAACTGCCCGTCGCAGTGCCGGACTGACTCCCCGCGTTCGAGGTTCCATCCCCACCAAAATTCCGGCAACGCTTCCGGGGGTTCCTAAGTCGGGGAATGCCAAACTTGCCGCCCAGTTCCAGGTTTCCAAATCGCCGCGATCGACCGTTCCGCCAAGGGTAGACAGGGTTTTGGTGTCGGTGTATCCCACCCAACCGCCGAGAGCAACTTTATCGGCAAGCAGCCAAGAGAGTTCGATGCCGTAGGCGTTATGAATGACGGGAATTGCCGCACCAAACCGATTTTCGGAAAAGCTGAGGAAGTTGGATAAGTCGCTACCGGTTTCGGTTTCTTGGTTATAGGCGTTGATGTAGGTTAACCCCACTTCCAATCCTTCGATCGGCGTCAGACTTAATTGGGCGATCGCTCCGTAAGATCCGTTAAACAACCCCGCTTTCTGTGCAGGATTCCCCGAATCTCCGGCAGAATATCCCGCACTGAAGGAAATTTTGTCGTTGAAGGTGTAGATGAAACCCGCTCCCGCCTGGGCATCGGTAAGGTAGAATACCGACGCGCGAGTACCGAACCGGGACAGCGATCCGGTATTGCCATCGCCGTCAAAGAAAGGATTGATACTGGGCGCGTAATCGTCGGAAGCGGCGGCGTTGGCAACCAATGCCATCGTCAATCGCTCTCCCACGGGAAACTCGTACTTCAGCGCGTCGATTTCGATATCGTTGCCGTTGTCATCTGCGAAAAACAGATCGCCTTCAAAGGTTCCGGTGGTATCGAAAGCGTTGATATTACTAGCTTGCAGTCGGGTAAACAGCAAGTCGTCTCCGGTGAAGCTGGTATTTAATTCCAATCGAACCCGATCGCCGAATGCCGGAACGCGATCGATCTCTTCCCCCCCATCTCGTTCCCCCGCCGCCACCCCGTACGCGGCAAAAATCACCTGTCCTTCTAGTTTCGTTGTCGTGGAGAATTGGTTGGCTTCCAGTTCTGCTGTCCTCGCTTCCAGCGCGTCTACCCGACCCCGCAAGGTTGCCAGTTCCGCCGCGAACTCTTCTTGCAAGCGGGTAATAGTTGCCAGATCTTCCGCACCGATTCCATCATCTCCAGTGATTAAAGCTAACACTCGATCTAAGCAAGCATTCAACCCCGCCGCAAATTCGTAGCGCGTCATTGCCCGGTTGCCGCGATACGTCCCGTCGGGATATCCAGCAATACAGCCGTAGCGTTCTACCAGAGATTGCAGTGCTTGGAATGCCCAATCGGTGGGCTGTACGTCGCTCAACTGGGAAACGGAGGTGACTTGGGCGAGATGGGGTTGCGAGGTTTGGGGGAGTTCGCTGGCGGTGGCGGCACTGGCGATCGCCATTCCTAACAGTCCGGGGGTGATTTTCAACAAAAAGTTTCTATTTATTGACATTTATTTTCAATCCTACACGCCGAGATACGCGAAAACATGGCAGTGTCGAGATAATCTCAAGACGATTCTATCGGCTTTCTTAAGATTTTTCGGAACACTGCCCAGCAATGCGAACACTAACTCGATGGAATTCGAGCTGATGGTCATTATCCTCTTAATGAGATAAAAAGTCAATTTAAGATCTGTAAAACCGATCGATCTTTTCCCCGCCCGGTTTTTAGATCCGTCGCGGCATTCTGTCCGGATACTTCGATCGATCGCCCCTAGCAGTCTACCAGTTCCGGGGTCTGGTTGAGAATTTGGCTGCGAATAGATGTAAACTCGCGATAGGCAGGAGAATCTACGGTATCCGGACGAAACACCGCCGTTCGATGGCAATTTTGAAACGCCAGCTTGATGCCAAAATAGCGCTCTACTGCCCCTCGGATGGCATCGCCCCCCATCATCCGCAACAGTTGGGCGCGTTCCCATTCGCTCGGCGGCGGCACGGAATGCTCCACCCAATCGGCGTCGCCTCGAGCTAACTGCTCTGCCAGGGTTTCCACGATGCCAAAGGCATAGGGCAACGATTGCCGGATGCTGTCTGCAAACGCGCGTTCTAATGAGGCATCGTCAGCGCGATTTTGCGCCCGTACCAACAGTTCGTCAGGAATGGTTAAGGACATAGTTGTGATGATTTCGCGAAAGGTTAATGCACCGGAGGAACGGGCGATCGTTCCTCGCTACATCAAGAATGATAATAGTTATCATTCTTTTATCTTGTCAAATTTAACGAAATCTTCAGATTCAACGACGAAACCTGCTAATTTCCTAAAGAAACCAGCAGGTTTATCGTGGGGGTTGATAGAAACTGAGATCGGAGCGGCGGGATTTGAACCCACGACCCCTACTACCCCAAAGTAGTGCGCTACCAAGCTGCGCTACGCCCCGATGCAGATACCTATATTAGCACACTCTTTTGATTTAACAACCCATGTCGGAAACTTTATCAGAGAATCGCCCTGCCCCTCTTCTGCGGATCTCCCAAAGACATCTGGAGACCTTGCAAACCTGTCCCCGCCAATTCCAGCACGTTTTTCTCGATCGCCTCGAACCGCCGATCAGTTCCCAGCAGCAGGAATCCATGGCTGTGGGCAGCCGCTTTCACTTGTTGATGCAGCAGCGATCGCTCGGATTGCCGGTCGAGTCCTTGGTCGATGCCGATCCGCAAATCCGCCAGTGGTGGGACGAGTTTCTCGCTGCCACTCCGGAACTGTTAGCCTCGCAGGGGGGAGAGCTCGCCTTTCGCCAAGCCGAACACGAACGCACCCTCGAGATGCTGGGATTTTTACTCGTCGTCCGCTACGACTTCATTCTCGCCGACGATCGCGCCCAAATCTTCGACTGGAAAACCTACCCCCGTCCGAGATCGCCCCAAAACCTGGAAAACCACTGGCAAACCCGCCTCTATTCCTACGTCCTCGCCGAAACCAGCGACTACGAACCCGATCGCATTTCTATGACCTATTGGTTCGTCCCCGGCGAGGATAACTGCCCCCAATCTTACTCCTTTCCCTACAGCCAACAGCAACACGATCGCAACCGTGCCGATTTAACCCGCCTGCTGTCTCAACTGCACCATTGGCTGTCCGACTACTCGTGCGATCAAGTTTTCCCCACCCAGCAGGAATTGACCGGGGTTTGCACCCTGTGCCCGTCCGGAAACTGTCGGTATCTCCCACAGGGCGATACTCCTCCGGAGTCGCTGCGCAAGCGCGATTTCAGCCTCGAGGAAACCGACTGGTCGAACCTAGATCGGATTCCCGAAATTCCCATCTAGTTCAAGGCAGAAGACAGAAACGCCTAATGTGCATTAAACCTCATTTGTCTTCCCTCCTTTGAGGGGGGAATGAGGGGGGTGGGAGAGGGTCTAGGGCAGAAGTGTTGAATTTATTTACAAAACTTTACACTTGAGGTTAAACCTCTCCCGCTCCCGCTAAAATCATCTCAAAAAAGCCCAAGACTCAAACCCTCGAGTTTCGGTGAATTTGTGATAGATTAAAGCTTGAATATAGCGAAATTTTTCTAAGAGTTTTTTAGGTTATTTTAGGTGTAAGACAATCGATCTGCCAACCCCTGCAATCTGCGAATCGACGAGGGGAAGCCGCCTCGCAATTTCTACAATGGGTGCGCAGAAAAACGTCTAAGCTTGGTTTTCAGCCAGATCGCGGATGAGGGGACGCTTGGACTGAATGTAATCGCTCAAGACCTCAACTTCATTGGAATTGATCGCGTACTTGGCTTGGAAGCGATCAATCAAACACCGATCGAGTTGTCCGTCGTCGAGAGATGCAAGCAGCCTGGGATGGACGGTTTCCAGGGAAGACCAAAACTGACGTAGAAGGGTAACGTTCATCACAAATTAAGCATAAAGGACAAGAATCATAGTCTTATTTAAGGTTTTCTTTATACTTTGCTCTAAAGTTTACCACTCAATCTGACCGGGATCTAGTTCTATAGAGAAAATTTACATTCAACGATGCAGGCACTCAGGCAATGAGTTTAAGGAGTAGCCTGGGGCGACGGGGAAGCCGGAGTAGGGGAAGGTTTAGAAGTTTTTTCAACCTCCGGGAGACTGGGTGAGGGCGCGGGAGTTGCTTGGGGGGCGGGTTGCACGATCTCCGGGGTCGGCGCATTCTCATCCTGGGCGCGGATTTCCTGAATTTCCTCCGCTCTAAAGATTAAGACAAACGGTCTCCTCATGGCGAGGTTGACCAATTTTTGCACTTCGGCAACTTGAACGGGCGTCAGGGGATCGTGGGGTCGCACCCGCACGTCTAAGTAAACCATGGGGGGGGTTTGTTGCCAGTCGATTTTAGTGTTGGTGAGTTCGACTTGTTGACCGACTGTGATGGTGCGCCGCAGCAGGATATCTTTGAGGGTGGACTGGAGTTGGACTTGGCGCAGCAGTTGCCAAAAACTCGCCGCTAGGGGGATGAAGAGCAATCCGGTTAAAATCATCGTAGAAGACAGCGCCCGCGTCATCCGGCTGCCTTCGACGTAATATCCACCCCATACGAACACCAGCATACACGCCAGGGTAATGCCTAACAGATTGGTTAAGTAGAGTAGAAATGCTCCCTGGGCGATATTTAACGAAAGGGTGGACAGTCCCAAACCCACGACGCAAAGGGGGGGCATCAGGGCGACGGAGATCGCGGTTCCAGCGAGGGCATCGCTGAGTTGGGGGCGAATTTTGGCAAATCCCCCCACGGCGCCGGCGGTGACGGCAATGCCCAAATCGATCAGGGTGGGTTGGGTTCGCGCCAGAATTTCCGTACTGAACTCGGTTTCAGGAACCCCGGTAATGCGTCCGAGTGTCCAGGAGAGGGCGATCGCAGTTAGCGCGCCGATGGCAACCGAGATGATGCTGCGACGAAAAAGCCGTAAATCGCCTTCTAACGCGCCTAGTGCCAAACCCCGCATGGGCAGCATTAAGGGGGCGACGATCATCGCCCCGATAATGACGGCGGGACTGCCTAGCAGCAATCCTCCCGTGGCGATTAGGCAGGCGGTTACCGTCAGAAACAAATAATTGAGGCTAACCTGGGAATCTTCTAAGAGATTTTGGCGCAGGGTGGCAAGTTGGGCTTCCGGAACTTGGCGCATAACGGTTGCAGTCGTGGCAGGGCAAAAGAAAAATCTGAGGTTAAGATGGCAGTAAAGCCTAGGCTCGGTTCTGAGAAACTACGATACCGTAAAGTGTTGAATTCAAGATCGCAGGGAATAGACTCGAACCTTGGGGAGAAATAGGGTCTCGATCGCACTTCGCGATCGAGCGTGCCAGTTGTCGATCTGTCTCACGCTCTTGTCTGTCATCTGTTTTTCAAGGTAAGTCTATAAAAAATTCCCATAATAACGACTATGAAAACGGCTGTCGATATTGACGATATTGTCAAGACTTTAGAACAGAATCAATTTAATATTCGGATTAAAAAGCTGATTGCTTGCGCCTGCTACAAGCGATGGGAAACCAATCTCAACAAGCTCGAAAGTATAAGCTTTTACAAGTTGATTGAAGATCTGTATCGTCTCGCTCCCAACTTGGAAAAATTGAGTGCTATTTTTATTAAAATTGTCGATCGCATCAACAAAAAATATATATACTTTTCGATCGCCACCCAAATCCTGCGTATCCTTAAAGATTTGTACCCTTTATCTAGGTTAAATTTAATTCATCATAAAATTAAAATTACAGATGAAAAACTAAAATATATTCCCGCACTGTTTGATTGTAAGTTTTTGGTCGATCTAAAGTTTAAGATTTCTCGATATACAGGCTTAAGTCGATCAAAGATTTTGATTTTTTCGGCATTAAACTATGAGTTTCAGTATAGCACAAAAGATTGGAGTTTGCTCAACCATCAAGATTTTGACGATTTAGTAAGGAACTTCTTTTACGATTGTGAAACGATCGAGGAGTTAAAATTTCGGCTGTACGGCGCAGCTAACTATTTAGAGGATCGAGAAAAAAATATAGAATTAGCAAATATTATTTTGGAATCAACCAAGAGTTTTTATACTTATTTACAACAAAGACACGATCGAGAAGCCGAAAGTACGATCCAATTTCGCGATCAAGATTCGTTCTCAACTCAATTTGAGAACGAACGAACCTCGAACGCGACAGAAATGTTGAAAAAAACTCCGATTTCATATCTCGATCCTAGCAAAAAATCTCCCTTTTCCTATCCGAGTATTTTAATTACCAATCTTTTAAATGCTACCTCTTCAGATCGATTTCAGGAAATTGTTAATTTAGAAAAAGTTGCGAACAATCCGGAGATTGATACTAAAATAAAAGAATCCATCGACTTTCGAGTCGAGCGCGTTATGTCCATTATCGAGGATCACATTAAAGAGCTGGAAATTGAAATAAAACTCGATCTAATTCGTGCCAAAGACGAAAAATATACAGAGTCCAAACAGAGAGCGGTTAATATTTTTTTGCAACGCTTTAAAATTGCCTACTTAAAATATCTCAGAAGTCTGTAATAAAAGAAATTGATAAGTTGACGCCCGATGGAAAAACAGGTAACTACTATAACCGTATGAGAAACTAATAAAAAAATCTCGACAGTCACGATCGCAAAATTCGCATCATGAAATGGATTGTAGGTGCGTACCCAAATCGCTCTTATTCATTGAGGTTGATCGTTATTCTCGAAATTACAGAGCGACGCAATCCGTTTTGATCGTGGGATAAAATTAACCACAGAAGACATAAAGAAAGAAATTTTCCTAATTTAAGCGCGCAGTGCTATAAATTATCAATATTTGATCGAGTTGTGATGTCAAAAATTGTATTATTTTCGGCTTTAAATTACAAGTTTAAGTCTATCGAGTTTGTGGGATACTAGAAACGGTCATCTGGAATAAAAGCCTCATGTTAAAAGTCGATGCGATCGTCATTGGTAGCGGCATCGGAGGATTAGTTACCGCCGCCATGCTCGCTCGTTATGGAAAACGAGTGCTAATCTGCGAAAGTCATACCCTTCCCGGCGGTGCCGCTCACAGCTTTTCCCGACAGGGATTTCACTTCGATTCCGGACCCTCCTTTTACTGCGGACTTGCCGATCCCACCAGCTTAAATCCCCTCACCCAAGTCTTAACCTTGCTGGGAGAATCCCTAGAAACCATACCTTACGATCCCCTGGGACACTATCACTTTCCCGAAGGCACGTTTCCCATTTATGGGAACAGCGAAAAGTACCGAGAAACGATCGCCCAAATTACCCCCCGAGGTGCGGAAGAATTCGCTCGATTGGAACGGCTCTTTCTGGAATTGTACGCTGCCATGCGGGAAATTCCTACCATTGTTTTGCGATCGGACTGGCAACTGATTCCCCTCCTCATCGGACGCTACGGGCGATCATTACTCAAATTTTTACCCCTGTTGGGAATGCTGCAAAGTTCTGTCGGCAACGTCATGGATCGAACGGTACGCGATCCCTGGGTGCGACGACTCATCGACCTCGAATGCTTTCTACTATCCGGATTAAAAGCTCGCGAAACCATCGCTCCGGAAGTGGCTTTGATGTTCGGCGAACGCAGTCGAGTTCCCATCGACTATCCCATCGGCGGTAGCGGCGCCATTATTGCCGCCTTGGTACGCGGGTTGCAACGCTGGGGTGGGGAACTGCGGTTGGGATGCCACGTCGATCGCATTCTCGTAGAAGCCGGACGGGTGAAGGGGGTAAAATTGCGAAGTGGAGAGGTTATTGCCGCACCGATCGTTATTTCCAACGCCACGATTTGGGATACCTACGGAAAACTGTTGCCACCGGAAGACTTGCCCCCTGCCTACCGCCAGCAAAGCTTGGCAACCCCCGCCGTCGATAGCTTCATGCACCTGCACCTGGGAATCCGTGCCGACGGGTTGGAGGGGTTGACCGGACACCACGTCGTACTGCACGATGGCGATCGGGATTTGACCGAACCCGGCAACACTTGCATGATTTCCATCCCCTCCGTTTGGGATGCCGATTTAGCACCCCCCGGACACCACGTGGTTCACGCTTACACCCTGGAACCCTTTGCGGGGTGGGAACGCGATGAGACCTACGCAAACCGCAAACAAGTGCGATCTCAACCCCTCTTCCGCGCATTAGAACGGGTCATTCCCGACATCCGAGAGCGAATCGCATTGGAGTTAATCGGTACGCCACTCACCCACGCCCGATTTTTGCGCCGCTACCAAGGCACGTACGGTCCCGCCATTGCCGCCGGAAAGGGGACGTTTCCGGGCATTCATACCCCCATTTCCGGGTTGTATCGGGTGGGAGATTCGACGATGCCGGGGATTGGCGTTCCCGCCGTGGCGGCGTCGGGGATTTTGTGCGCTAATACCTTGGTGGAACCGGAACGGGTTTTTCAATGCAAAATTAAAAATTAAAAATTCTGGTGCGTTTCGTTCCGGTGGCACACCCGACTGGATCGGCAAGCTTAAAACTGTAGGTTGGGTAGAGCGATAGCGAGACCCAACCTACAAAATTCCCTTCGGAATTAGCTGCCCTCTCGATTACGTTTGAAGTGATTTGAGTTTTGCTGTTGGACACAACTTAAGTCACAGCCGAAGAGTAGCTTTTTTGACAAAAGATTTTTTCGTAATTATTGTTCTATCATAGAAACAATATGTCACCTCGTGGCGGTCAAAAAAGCAATATAAAAATATGCAACAATCAGAATCAAAAATTGCGCTGTTGATTGATGCAGATAATGCACCTGCATCAAAGATTGATGCAATTTTGTCTGAGATTGCAAAGTATGGAGTCGCTAATATCCGCAAAGCTTATGGAAATTGGAAAAGTCCTAGCCTCAAAGGTTGGGAGAATTGTTTACACGAGTATGCAATTCATCCCGTACAACAGTTTGATTACACCAAAGGAAAGAATGCAACTGATGCTGCTTTGATAATTGATGCCATGGATTTGCTGTACACGCAAAGATTAGATGGATTTGCGATCGTTTCCAGTGACTGTGACTTTACGCCATTGGTCATGCGAATTTTAACGAATGGATTGAAGGTGTATGGGTTTGGAGAAAAGAAAACTCCTTTACCTTTTGTCTATGCCTGTTCGATATTTTTATATTTAGAGACTATAGATAGAACGGTTGAGCCGGAAACATCAAAGGTTAATTCTAATGTTAAGAAAACGGGGAAAGAACTGAAACAAGATACAAAACTAATGAATCTCTTAAGAGGTGCAGTCGAGCGCACGCAGGATGACAACGGGTGGTCAAATCTAGCTGAAATTGGCGTCCATATTGCGAATCAAGCATCGTTTGATTCGCGAAACTATGGTTATGCTAAGTTAAGTGGTATATTCGAGGCAATTGATTTATTTGAGATTCAACGAAAAAATAAAATAATTTATGTCCGAAAAAAACTAAAAAGTAATAGCAGTAAAAAGATTCCATAGGGAAACCTCGATTAATTCAAGATTATTGAGAAACAGGCTCTACTATCGAGAATAGTAAACGAGATTTCAAGGGTTTCAGCCGTTGGGTTACGAGCCAGA
>DVED01000007.1 GCA_015295945.1 Oscillatoriales cyanobacterium M59_W2019_021
AAATTAATATTATTATTTAGGAATGAACTTAAGGCAAAGTCGAGAATTCGACCGAAACCTGGTGCATCAGTTAAAGATTCAAAATAAAACTCGATTTACCGGAAAATTAATTATTAAAACAACGTCGGGGCTCGAATGGACTCTCCATTTTTGCGTCGGTCGTTTGGTGTGGGCAACGGGGGGAAATCACGTCGTTCGCAGGCTGTACCGCCACCTTTGCCACCTGTCTCCTGACATTACCTTAAAAATGCTCGCCTTGCGAGAAAAAAATGGATTTAAATATGGTTGGGACTACCAAGCGATCGATACCTTAGTTCTGCGAAAGCATTTATCTCAAGATCGAGCGCCCCAAATCATTACGCAAATTGTCGATGAAGTTTTGTTCGACATCCTGCAATGTGAGTCTCGGGATTGGTTGAGTTACCATTATGAACCGATCGAACTTCAAGATTCAGAAATGGGATTTTTTATCTTATTAAATATTCCCTCAACCTTAAAACGCCTCTGTTTAAAATGCCAAGCTTGGAAAGCGGCAAAAATCGGTAATTTTCCCCTTCAATCAGCACCGATTTTGCACGATCTGCCCGATTTAAAATCTAAAATTAGCCCCTCCGTCTATCAAACCCTGGTCAAATATATCAATGGCAAGCGCACGTTACGAGAAATTGCCGCTTTCATGCAGAAAGACGAGATCCAACTCGTCCGCTGGCTGTGCCCTTTAATTCGCACGGGATACGTTCAACTCAGCGAAATTTCCGACTGGCCGCGTCCGGAAATTCCCAGCAAAACCGCTCGCTTTCTCGACACCGCACCTTCTCGAGCGAAGCCGCTAATTGCGTGCGTGGACGATAGTCCTCAAGTCTGCTGGCAAATGCAACAGATTCTAGAAAAAGCGGGTTATCAATTCATCGGAATTCAGGATTCGATTCACGCCTTGGGAATTTTACTCGATCGCAAACCCGATCTGATTTTTCTAGACCTAATGATGCCCATTGTCAGCGGTTACGAACTCTGCGCCCAAATTCGCCGGGTTTCCGCATTGCGCCATGTCCCCATTGTCATCCTCACCGGAGGCATCATCGATCGCCTGCGGGCAAGGATCGTCGGCGCTTCCGAGTGTTTGGCAAAACCGATGGACACCCGCAAAGTCCTCGCCACCACCACCAAATATCTCGCCCACTCTCGGAGAACCGACTCCGCCTTGCCGTCTGCCCCAAAGCAGTCGGCAATCCCAGGGAATTCGTCCTAGCCGTCCTCCATTCTGGTCTCGATCGCGAGCCGATTCCCATCCGGTTCGGCTATAGTTGAGAAAATCTCCCCACGACCACAATTTTCTCGGGCAGTATGCACTAGCAGTTTGACCGTTGGGTTTCGCGGAATCCCGTCGCAATTGGGTGCGGTACGGGCTGTCAACGATCGTTTAGGATCGGAACGTCGGCGATCGCGTTTTGGGGAAGAGATTAAACCGGATCGGTATGGGCGGGCGATCAACGAGCGAACCCTTCTAGACGGGACGCCGCTGCGCTATCTCCGGCGGGATTTAATGGGAGACGAATGACAACTTATTGGCTGAATTCACATCGATCGCGATCGCCTTTCATCTAATTTGTTTGATAAAAGCCAAGTTGGATGGGTTTTAGAAACCCGGTTTTTTGGCAAAACCGGATTTTCGTGCTTTAGTTGACCTAACGGGTATGGCGACTATTAGAAAAGGCTAGAAAAGGCGCGGACGATGGAGAGCGATCTAGCCTTCGCCGCCTTCGCCGCCTTCGCCGCCTTCGTCTTCGGTTGCCGGAGTGGTGGTTGTGGTGGGTGCGGGAGCGCCGTCTTCACCGCCTTCGCCACCTTCATCAGCCGCAGGTGCGCCCGGTGCTTGTTCTTCCACTTCTTCGCCGCCTTCTTGGGGAGCGCAAGCCGCCAACGGCGCGGTTAAACCCAGGACAACCAATAAGCTCAACGCTTTGGAATTCATATCAAGACTCCTCACTCAATCTCGAAAATCGTGAAAACTTTATTGATATTAACCGTCTTTTACGATTTCGTCCACTCGGGCGGAAAATTGAGTTTATTTACCGTGTCTACACGAGGAAATCCCCTTGACTCGCCATCGTGTAAATGCAAGTATATATCAAAAAACTAAACGGCTCTTAGATTTGCCCGATCGCCCATGATTGTCTCGATCGAGAATATTCTCGCCCCAGAAGAACTGAAAACCCTCCTCGATCGCCTCGATCCGGCAGATTTCATCGACGGCAAAACCACTGCCGGATGGCACGCCAAAACCGTCAAGAATAACGCCCAACTCACCGCCAAAGCGGACTACGCCAACGAGTTGCGAGAATTGGTAAAAGTGGCGCTGTGGCGGCATCCCCTGTTTCAAATGGTGGCGAGACCCAAACAAATCCACTCGATACTATTCAGTTGCTACGAAGTGGGGATGTCCTATGGATCTCACGTGGATAATGCGTTGATGGGCGATCGAGCTTTTTTGCGATCGGATCTTTCGTTCACCCTATTTCTCAACAATCCGGCAGACTACGAAGGAGGAGAATTGGTTATCGAAGATTTCGGGGGGGAAAAATCTTATAAACTCCCAGCAGGAGGGGCGATCGTTTACCCGTCTACCACGTTGCACCGCGTCGAACCCGTGACGCAGGGAACGCGACAAGTTGTGGTGGGTTGGGTGCAAAGCTTGATTCGCGACCCGGCAAAGCGAGAAATCCTCTTCGATTTGGATACGGCGCGGCGATCGATCTTCCAGAAGTCAGGAAAGACGATCGAGTTCGACCTGATTTCTAAAAGTCATGCCAATTTACTGCGGCGGTGGGCGGAAAGCTAAGCTCTAAAATCTTCAGGAGTCCAGTCGTCGGGTTCTCCGTTGGGTAATCAGGACTGACGCAGCCACGCTACTTGTGGGGGTGATGGCAGGTTACGCTCCGCCAACACACCCTACATATGGAGCACATTTGATCGGGTGACGGGGACGGGTTGGTTGAGTTCGCAGATTTAGCCAGAATTGCCTCAGATTGGCATCCTCCCGCAGACGATCCGAGATCGACCCGATAATCGCAACACCTGACGAAATCTTCCTCAATTCGCGAAGGTGCGCAACGGAATGAACTGCCGCACACCTTACCCATTACCCAATCTACAACGGCTTGCCGAAAACTTGAGTCCAGTAATGATTGTAATTGACACTACCCGTATCGTTTTCCAACAGGATGTAACCCACCCCAATTTCCGTATAATTGGGATTTAAAATGTTGTCCCGATGTCCGGAACTGTTCATCCATCCGTCAAAAGCAGCTTCGGGAGAGGAGTAACCCGCACCGATATTTTCGCCGACGAAGGTCGAGCGGTATCCGGCAGCTTGCGCGCGATCGCTCACAGACGATCCGTCGGCTCCAGTGTGGCTGAAGAAATCCAAATCTGCCATGTTTTGGCTGTGGGTTTCAGCAGCCGTCATCAGTTGCAAATTCACGGTAACGGGAGCTAAACCGTTTTGGCTGCGTGCTTCGTTAACCAGTTGAACGATTCGCTCTTCAAAACTTGTAGAATTGGTAGAATTTTCACCAAAATCGGTACTCTTGAGATCGGCAGCGCGAACGTTTTTCAGGATGGCTAATTCTTCTCCGGTACTGGTGACTTTCACCACCGTGTCTTCGCCGTTCGTTCCCGTACTTTGGAGGGTTAAATCGCTAAAGCGAATGCCGCCGGAAATTTGAATGATATCGCTACTCCGCTGAAAGTCGGTTAAAATATCGCGACCTTCAGCGGTTTGCAGGGTAAAGGTATCGTTCCCTTCTCCTCCCGTGAGTGTATCAATTCCTACATTTCCTGCGATCAGATCGTTACCGCGATCGCCCGATACCCAATCATCCCCCGCGTCTCCGTAGAGGCGATCATTCTCCTGTCCGCCAAAGAGAAGATCATTCCCATTCCCACCTTGAACTATATCGTCTCCCAGGTTGCCGAAGAGAGCGTCGTCTCCTTCCCCTCCCGAGATAGAATCGAGATCGCGTCCGGCAGCAAGGGTATCGTTGCCGCCATTTCCTTGAATTGTATCGTTACCTGAATTTCCAAAGTAAATACGACTACCAGCATCGTCCACTGCCGAATCGTCACCGCCAAGGAGAACGATCGCATCAATCCCGATCGAACTGTCGAGTAAATTCGCTTGAACCGTCGATAATTGTGCGTGGCTATACGTATCGTTCCCGGCAGTAGCTATGCCAAAATCGTAATCGTTACTCGTAATAATATCGGCAAGTATCGTTGAAATTGTGGTGGTATTCGACCTCGGTGTGGGATGGAAACCTTCTAAACTTGGAGTCCCAGTCGGATCGACTTCTTCGCCAAACCACAACACGGCATAGTCCTCGTAAATTCCCACTCCAACGGCTTGCCAATTGAGATTCGACCACGCATTTTGATTGAGCATGACCTCATTGTGCGCGGGGCTATTTTGCCAACCTAAAAGGGCATTTTCTGCCGTTACTCCCGCGCTATTCCAATACGCATTTTCATAGCCATTGCCGGGATATCCCGTCTGCAACCGTTGCGGAGCCGTCCACATATTCGACCAAATACTCGAATCGCCAGAGTTAAACGGCGCGTCGCTCCAAGAATGGGTTAAATAACCGATATTTTCGGCTAAATCTTGGGCGTGGCGATTGGCTACTGTGGTGAGTGCTTTGGACAGAGGAATGGCGGGCAAACCATGAATAGCGCGATAGTCATTGACCATTTCGTAGAGTTTGCGCTCTTCTGCTTCTAAGCCATCTCCGGATAAGTTCGAGTAAATATTAACAGGCATAGTTTAGCAAGTTTATTTTAAAAATTGGAGATTCCAGAGGTAGCTCGCATCCTCGATTTCGATCTGGATCTGTTAAAAGCCTGACATTGCTGTCTGACTCTTTCGACCCTCTTTCCCCAATTTATCGACAAAACTAACAACTGTCAGGATGTTTTTTGCAAAGTAATTTCAAAGTTTTTGCAAATTCAAAAAACTTCAGTGTTCTTACGGAGGACAGTTCGTGACAGGGGAATTATCCTTAGTTGAATTTACAACCGTTTGCCGATCGGTCGAATTACCGATACTTAAGTTGTCCTACGGAGAGTCCAACTCCAACACAACAATGCAAACATGCCCAACTGAAAAGCAAGACCGAAATGGTCAGTTCGCGTTTTAGCCCGTCGCAAGTTCTAGCGTTGGACTGGGAAAATGACAATTATTTCTCCGACGTTTTCCCAGCTAAATCTTACAAATATCCCCTAAACCCTTCAATCCGCAAAATCGCGAGAGAATCGCCGACTCCCAAAGCCTTTGGGAACTAGCTCTGCGGTATAATCGAGGTTCGTAGAATCTCTGTTATCGTCGCCCTTACCCGAATTCATGTTTGACGCACTCGCCGAACGCCTCGAAGAAGCCTGGAAGAAACTGCGGGGTCAGGATAAAATCTCCGAATCCAACATCAAAGAAGCCCTGCGGGAAGTCCGCCGCGCCCTCATCAGCGCTGACGCCAACTTGCAGGTGGTTAAAGATTTTATCGCCGATGTGGAAGCCAAGGCGCAGGGTGCCCAGGTGATTTCCGGGGTCAAACCCGACCAGCAATTTATCAAAATCGTCTACGACGAGTTGGTACAGGTGATGGGGGAAACTAACGTTCCCCTCGCCAATGCCGAGACGAAACCCACCGTGATTTTGATGGCGGGGTTGCAAGGGACGGGGAAAACCACGGCATCGGCAAAACTGGCGCTGCACCTTCGCAAACAGAACCGCAGTGCGATGTTGGTAGCAACGGATGTTTACCGTCCGGCGGCGATCGATCAGTTAATTACCCTGGGGCAACAAATCGACGTTCCCGTGTTTGATATGGGGTCGGATGCCAATCCGGTGGAAATCGCCCGCCAGGGGGTGGAACGCGCTAAGGCAGAGGGCGTCGATACGGTGATTATCGATACTGCCGGACGGTTGCAGATCGATCGCGACATGATGGCGGAGTTGGCGCAGATTAAGGATGCCGTCAAACCCGACGATACCCTCCTGGTGGTCGATGCCATGACGGGTCAGGAAGCGGCGAATTTGACCCGGACGTTCCACGACGAAATCGGCATTACCGGGGCGATTCTCACCAAAATGGACGGGGATACCCGAGGCGGTGCGGCGCTGTCGGTGCGGCAAATTTCCGGCGCTCCCATTAAGTTTGTGGGGATGGGGGAAAAGGTCGAGGCGCTGCAACCGTTTTATCCCGATCGCATGGCGTCCCGCATTTTGGGAATGGGCGACGTGCTGACCTTTGTGGAAAAGGCAGCCGAAGCCGTAGACTTGGCAGACGTGGAAAAGATGCAGGAAAAAATTGCATCTGCCAAGTTCGATTTTACCGATTTTCTCAAGCAAACCCGCCTGATGAAAAATATGGGTTCGCTGGGGGGAATTATGAAGTTAATTCCCGGCATGAATAAGCTGTCCGACGAGGATTTACAGAAGGGAGAAACCCAACTGAAGCGATCGGAAGCGATGATCAATTCGATGACGATCCAAGAACGCAAAGACCCCGATTTGTTGGCGAGTTCTCCCAGTCGGCGGCGGCGGGTGGCTAAAGGTTCCGGGTATACCGAATCCGATGTCAGCAAGCTGGTCAGCGATTTCCAGAAAATGCGATCGATGATGCAGCAAATGAGTATGGGCAATTTCGGCGGAATGCCGGGAATGCCGGGAATGGGGGGAATGTTTGGCGGCGGCGGTGGCAACCCCGCACAACCGGGATGGCGCGGCTATCCTGGTGCTCCAGGGAAAAAGAAGAAGAAAAAGGATAAGAAGAAGAAGGGTTTCGGGACGCTGTAGATGAAGAATCGGTAAAG
>DVED01000093.1 GCA_015295945.1 Oscillatoriales cyanobacterium M59_W2019_021
AAAGCATTTGCACAATATTTTTCATTTCTGGAACCCGATAGTCGAGCAAATGCTTTGCCCCTACAAAATTGTCCTAACGTATGTACGTAGCGCTATAACCAATAACAAAATGGTGCGTTTCGTTCCGGTGGCACTCCCTACCAACTTATTACTTATTACTTATTACTTGATAATGAATGGTGCGTTTCGTTCCGGTGGCACACCCTACCAACTCATGACAACTAACCACTAACCAAAATTATATTTTAAGCGTTTTGAGATACTCTGGTGGGACGAAATCGACCAACCAAACGCCATTGTCCGATCGATAAAAAATAAACCCATTTTCGTGCATATTCGCAGCATCAACGGCAAAGATAATTGGAGAACCGCGACGGGAACCCACTTTTTTCGCCGTCTCGATATCTGGGGATAAATGGACGTGATGGCGAGACATTTTTTGCAATCCCATCTCTAAAATCGGGGCGACAAATTGTCGGGCAGTTCCGTGGTATAATACATCCGGTGGAAATTGCGGTGAAAGCTGAAGATCGACCTCGATACTATGTCCTTGATTGGCGCGAATTCGAGTTTTCGTTTCGTCAAAAGAAAAGCGCTGTTTGTCGCTGGTGGCAACAACTTCTTCGAGTTCGGCGCGAGTCATGGGAAACTGGTGTATTTCGCAGGCGATTAAGAGTTCTTCCACGCCAACCCAACCGCCGGATTCTAACTGAAGACCGAGACGTTCGGGTTGGTGGCGCAGGTGCTTGCTGAGATATTTACTAATTTTGACCGATCTCGATTTTTCCATGACTAACTGTCAATCGATTTTAGATTGACGATTTGAGATTTTAGAGGATTTTGAGGATAAGCAATCTCAAATCTCAAATTTTCGTTCGTACTCTTAATTTAGATTTACGTACGAAAACAAGACAGCGCTTTGCTAGAGAATAAAATTTTACCACAAGGCTGAAACGCTGTCAATTCGTTGCTTAATTGACGCCATTCTCAATCAATTTGGGGTGAGATCGATCGAACCTTTACTTCGCGAGATCGATTTTGTGGGAGGAGGGGAGGATGAGAGCAGGGAAACACCGCCGTGCGCCCCTACCTCCTCCTTACGCTTTTTCCAGCCAATCGTAAATGCGATCGAGTTGTTCGATCGTAATCAAACCATACTGCCAGAGAATCATCGGCAAGGGACCGGGATCTTGTTCGCGCTGTCGCATTGCCATTGCCAAAGAATCAGCCGAAAGCGCTAACTCTTCTTCTAAAAAGCGGATAAATCTTGAATTTACACGTTCGGTTGGTGTCACGGTAAGGACTCACCCCCTAAATGCTAAAACTAAGTGTGTAAAACGAACTGGATTTATTAAAGAATGAGTAGTCAGTTTCAAAGCTGTCTACCTTGAGTCGATTTGCCAGATTGAATGTTTGGTAAAATTCGACCTCAAGCAATGGCTTGACTGGCAACCCATCAGCGTTGATATTTTGTGAAATCTAAGGGACTGTGGGGTCATCGGTGGGACGAACCTCGTATCCCCATCGCTTCCCGTAGAACGATCGCGAGCGCACTCCTACACCCAATCAACAATCTAAGATTCTGGCTGCCTTGAGGAGGGTGTCCAATCCGCAAAGCCCCGTAACGGGATGCAGAACGAAAGCCGATTTCTCGAAAGCCACGTCCTAGGAAGCCAAAGCCCGATTTTCACAAATGTCGATCACTCGACTCAGTGGCTGGATAAGCTACCGTAGCAAATCTTTTAACGCTTGTACAGCGTTCTCGATCGTATTTTAATCTAGTTTTACAAATTTTTGTAAACTTTCTTAATTTTTTTCGGCAATTGCCCGATCGCCCGTTACTTCGGGGGTCACGCTCTGCTCTCGAGTGGGGCAAAATCCGATAAGGTAGATTTTGGCATTCTCTACCCCCGTCAAATTGCAACCGCTCATGACCCCTCGAAATCCCGCCCCCACCGCCGATATTATCATTGAAATGGTCGATCGTCCTCACCGACCGATCGTTCTCGTGGAACGGCTCAATCCGCCCTATGGCTGGGCAATTCCGGGAGGCTTCGTCGATGTCGGCGAGTCGGTGGAAGCGGCGGCAGTGCGAGAGGCACAGGAGGAAACCGGGTTATCGGTCGAATTGGTCGAACAACTGCTCACCTACTCCGATCCCCAGCGAGATCCGCGTCAGCATACTCTCAGCGTGGTGTTTATCGCCACGGCAACGGGAGAACCCCAAGCGGGAGACGATGCGAAGAAGTTGGCTCTGTTCGATCCTTGGGAAATTCCCACGAATTTATGCTTCGATCACGATCGCATTTTGCGGGATTATCTTCACTATCGGCACTATGGTATTCGTCCCAGATTGGGTTAGAGAAGGCAGAGGGCAGAAGGTTAAGGCTCCGGGTTTCCAATTTTGCCTTTGTCCTGAGCTTCATGCACTTAGGTATACAATTTACAAGTACAAGGGTATCGATGATGACCGTTGAAGAATTGCTCGCCAAATATGCAGAAGGAGAACGCGAGTTCAAACAGATCGATCTCAGAGGTGCAGACTTAAAGGGAGCCGATCTCAGTGGTGTTAATTTGACAAATGCAGATTTAACCGGTGCAGATCTGAGCGAAGCTAACTTAACGGGAGCCAATCTGTATCAGACTAAGTTGAATAGTGCGGTACTCCTACAGGCGAACTTGAGCCATTTAGAAGGAAACTACATCAAGTTAAATCAAGCCGTTCTCAACAATGTAAACTTTAAGGAAGCTAAATTAAGCAGTGCCGATTTGAGCCAAGCGACGATCGAAAATGCAGATTTCAGTTTTGCAAACTTAACGTCTGCCAATCTCAGTTTTGCACTTCTCAGCAATACAAACCTCAGTAACACCGATTTAAGATCTGCAAACTTGACGAATGCCGACTTTTCTGGAGCCAAACTGACTGGAGCAGATTTGAGAGGAGCAAAACTCAAGGACGCTTATCTCAAGAGCGTTCAAATGCAGAAGGTCGATCTATCAAGCGTCGATCTCTCCTATCTGGATTTGATGAAATCGGATTTGCGAGGGGCAAATTTACAAGACGCCAATTTATTGCGATCGATCCTGCAAAGTGCCAATTTAGAAAGTGCGGTCTTAATCGGAGCCAACTTAATCCGAGCTAAACTAGATGGAGCTAATCTCCAAAAAGCTAATTTGACCAATGCCAACCTATATGGAGTAACGACAAAAAACACAAATCTAAACATGGCAATCATGCCAGATGGAAAACGCTATCAACCCAAATCGAACGAAAAGTAGAATAGGAGATATCGATGACAAGAAAAGTGATTCAAACCGAAAATGCACCTGCACCCGTGGGACCTTATAACCAAGCGATCGCCGCTTCTGGGGAAACCCTATTCGTTGCCGGACAAATTGCGATCGACCCGAAAACCAACCAACTCATTCCCACCGACGATGTTAGCCAGCAAACCGAGCAGGTGATGGCGAACTTATCCGCTATTCTGGAAGCAGCAGGAGCGAGTTTTAATGATGTAGTCAAAACTACGGTTTTCTTAAAAGATATGAATAATTTTGCGGCAGTGAATGCCGTGTATGCCAAATATTTTGACGAAGCCACCGCACCCGCACGTGCTTGTGTCGAAGTGGCGCGGTTGCCAAAAGATGTTCTCGTTGAAATTGACTGTATTGCTGTTATTGATCGCGCATAATAGACGAGATGAAAATTCTCATTGTCGAAGACAATATCGAAATTTCTCAACTCATCCAGAAAACCCTAGAACGCGAGAATTTTGAGTGTTTTATCGCGCGAGATGGTTTGAGAGCGATCGATGTTTTTAGTCAATACCAACCCGATTTAATCGTTCTCGATTTGATGATTCCGGGTTTGGATGGGTTGGAAGTTTGCGCTCGCATTCGACAAAAACCGGGAAGCAAAGATCCGTATATTTTAATGTTAACGGCGAAAGGGGAAGAAATCGATCGCGTGATTGGTTTATCCACGGGTGCGGATGATTATATGGTCAAACCCTTCAGTCCCCGAGAATTGGTGGCGAGAGTGCGAGCTTTGCTGCGGCGAAGTTTGCGACAAGGCGGACAAGAGCAAGTTTATCGCACCCCACATTTCACGATCGATTTAGATCGACATACTGCTTACCGACATTTCGATTCCCAAGAATCGGAACCGCTGGATTTAACGATGCTAGAATTTAAGTTAATCGCGACATTAGTCAGCTATCCCGGTCGAGTTTGGAGTCGAACTCAGTTGATCGATAATTTGTGGGGAGATGATTTTTTTGGCGACGAACGAGTGGTCGATACTCACGTCGCTCGATTGCGCAAGAAAATCGAACCCGATTCCGCACATCCAACGTTTATCAAAACGGTGGTAGGAGTTGGCTATAAATTTGAAGATTCGAGCGATATTGTATAGATCAATAATAACTTATAACCCAGAAATAAAATCTTGTCGTGCCCAAAATGAACTTGCGATCGCGTCTTTTCTTCTCCCATTTATTTGTGATGGGAGTCGGACTCGCGAGTTTTATCCTCATCAGTAAAGTTTATTCCCCTCGACTGTTCGTTTTGCAACTCGAAGAAATGGAACAAGCGTTATTTTTTAACGTGCGTTCCGTGCGAACTTACTTAATTCGAGGATTCGAGCAAACCTGGAATCGCAGTACGTTATGGTCGGTGCTATTTGGTGCGGGTGCGGCAGGCGGTTTGAGCTATTGGGTGGCACGGCGAATCACGCAACCGCTCCTGCAAATGGAGCAAATTACGCAAAAGTTTGCATCTGGCGATTTGCAAGAACGAATGTCGAACAGTGAAATCCCCGAACTCGCTCGATTGAGTTCGAGTTTTAACCGCATGGCAGATAGTATTGAGGGAAACGAACAGCGACGGTTAGAACTGATTGGCGATTTGACGCACGAATTAAGAACGCCGCTCACAGTGATGCGGGGATATTTAGAAGAAATGGCAGCCGGACAGGTCGATCCTTCCCCCGAAGTCTATCAAAAACTGGTGGTAGAAACGCGGCGATTGGAACGCTTAGTGAACGATTTACAAGAACTCTCAAAAGCCGAAGCGGGGTATCTCAAAATTGATTTGCAACCGTTAAATATTCGTCCTATTTTA
Source organism: Oscillatoriales cyanobacterium M59_W2019_021 (assembly GCA_015295945.1). GTDB lineage: Bacteria > Cyanobacteriota > Cyanobacteriia > Cyanobacteriales > Geitlerinemataceae > DVED01. Next base: position 5,122 of record DVED01000093.1, read on the forward strand.
GAGTCTATTGTCGAACGGTTAAGCGATCAACTGCTCGACGACGGACCGACATTGCAGCTCGATTGTCCTCAGAATTTACCCTTGGTAATTGCCGATCGCGATCGCACGGAACAAATTTCGATCAATTTATTGGGAAATGCGATCCGCTATACAGAAAAAGGATCGATCACCGTGAAAGTTTGGACGGAATTTCCGTGGCTTTGGGTTGCGGTTATCGATACGGGAGTTGGCATTGCTGCCGAAGATTTACCTCATGTTTTCGAGCGATTTTGGCGTGCTGATCGCGCGCGATCGCGACATTTGGGAGGGACTGGAATTGGCTTGGCAATTACCCGCCGTCTGGTAGAGTTACAGGGAGGGACGATCGAAGTTGAAAGTCAAGTGAATCGAGGGAGTACGTTTCGCTTTTCGATTCCCTTATCCCGATCGTCCTTTCGCTCTGCTGGTGGCTTTAAAATAGATTAACTAATGAAATCAAAACCCGTTTTTTGAGACAAACCGTTTTTTAATCGATCGTCTATTGTCGAACTTTAAAAAACTTGCCGAACCTCGATCAATCACCTAAAATAGAAGTGCGAGAAACTCAAATTTCCTGAAGTGTAGGTTGATCGATGCCTAAAGTTAGCGTTTGCATTCCCACTTACAATCGTGCCGAACTGTTGAGCTATGCGGTTGAAAGCACCCTGAAGCAAACTTATACCGATCTAGAACTAATTATATGCGACGATGGCTCGACTGACAACACGCCAGAACGGGTTTTGCAATGGAACGATCCGCGCATTCGCTATATCCGACACCCGCAAAATATCGGTCGCAGTCGCAATATGCGATCGGGATTTGAAGCGGCAACTGGGGAATATTTTATCAAGTTTGACGACGACGACGCACTTGCTACCGAATTCCTCGAAAAAACCGTAGCAATTTTAGAAAACGATTCCACTTTAGACTTTGTTTGTACCAATCACTGGATTATCGATCGCCAAAGCCAACGGATTGAATCGGCAACTCGAGAAAACTCGGAAAAATGGGGAAAAGATAAACTACAAAAAGGTTTTATTTCTGATTTGTTGACCGAAACGTTTGTTTACCAAAGCTTGCAAGTTGGCTCGACATTATTTCGGCGGCAAGCTTTAGCCGACGTGGATTATATGAGAGCGCAAGCTGATGGTTGTGAAGATTTCGATCTGTTCGTACGTTTGGCATTGGCAGGAAAGCAAGGCTATTTTTTGCCGGAATTTTTAATGGAATATCGCATTCACAGCGGACAAACTAGCCTCAAACAAGATATCCACTTCTTAAAAGCCAAACAGTTTTGCTTGAATAGCTATCAGTTTTCTGATGCTAACTTAGAAAACATTCGCATCGGAAAACTCGGTGCGATTCAACAAACCTTGGGATTGAGATCGATCGAGCAAGGAAATACCGCAGAAGGACGAAAACTGTTGCAAGAATCCGATCGCCTTTTGGGACGATCGCGAAAAAGTCAAATGGGACGATTTTTATCTTATTTACCCCTCAGCTTGCGACGATTGGCATTTCAATTCTTCCGTCAATGGCGTCCTCAAACCTACAGCGATCGCGTTCGCGATATTATTTAAATAATATAATGATTTCTCCCACGCCATTTGCTCTACGGGTCTTGGAAAATTGCTCCACTCTGTCAGGCGGGAATGGTTTCCGCGTTAGATGCGACCCAATTTCAGATAATTGATATAAGTCAAGTCATAATGTTGTTTTGTTGGACTGACACTCTGTCGAATACTGCGATCGCCGTTCGCTTGCTGTAATTTTTTGATGAATTTCTCTTAAATTTATCGTAAAGTGGCGATCGTCATTTTTCAGCAGGGGTCGAATTCATCCGGCAGTGGGGCTACAACAAATCTCGATCCGACTTATAAGTAATTCTAATGTTATGCAAATCTCGATCGATCCAAGACCCGTGATACTCTGATTATAGATTGATTATAGATTTTACTCAATGACAATTAATTTAACAATAGGCTTTATTCAATAAAAGCTGGAGGTTTCAATGCGCTCGTCTCAATGCTTCATTGACTTGTTTCTATGCAAATCACTAACCTGATCCATTTCAAAAATCTGCGCGGTGACATCTTTGGGGGGCTAACCACCGCCATTATCTCCTTGCCCCTCGCCCTTGCCTTCGGGGTTGCCTCCGGTGCGGGCGCAATTGCTGGACTGTACGGGGCAGTTTGCGTGGGCTTCTTCGCTGCCTTCTTCGGCGGCACGCCTACCCTGATTTCCGAACCCACCGGTCCGATGACCGTGGTCATGACCGCCGTCGTTGCCGGGTTGACCGCCAAAGCTGCATCTCCCGAAGAAGGCTTGGCACTGGCATTTACCGTGGTCATGCTCGCCGGAGTTTTCCAAATTTTGTTCGGTGTTTTCCGGTTGGGCAAATACATCACCTTGATGCCCTATAGCGTGATTTCTGGCTTCATGTCAGGAATTGGGGTGATTTTGATTATTTTGCAAATAGCGCCGTTTCTCGGGCAAGCCAGTCCCAAAGGCGGGGTTCTGGGAACGCTGAGTGCGCTACCGGAATTGTTGCAAAATATCGACCCCATTGAAACCCTCCTCGGGGTAATTACTTTAGCAGTTATCTTCTTCGTACCGTCTAAAGCTAAGAAATATTGTCCGCCGCAATTGGCAGCCCTTGTCGTCGGCACTCTCGTTTACCTCTTCTTCTTTAAGGGAGAAGACGTCCGCATCATCGGCGAAATCCCCATGGGATTGCCCGAGTTGCAAATGCCGACCATCAGCCTTCCTAACCTGACGCTAATGCTTGTCGATGCCGTGATGTTGGGAATGCTGGGCTGTATCGACACCTTGCTCACGGCTGTGATTTCCGATAGCTTGACCCGCACCGAACACGATTCCAACAAAGAACTCATCGGTCAAGGGATTGGGAACTTGGTTTCTGGTATCTGTGGCGGACTTCCCGGTGCTGGTGCAACCATGGGAACCGTCGTTAACATTCAAACGGGGGCAAAAACCGCCGTTTCGGGGATTACCCGCGCTTTAATTCTCCTGGTTGTCGTCTTGGGGGCGGCGAATCTCACCGAAAATATTCCCATGGCAGTCCTTGCCGGGATCGCTCTGAAAGTCGGGATCGACATTCTCGATTGGAGCTTCCTCAAACGCGCTCACCAAGTTTCGGTACGCGGCACGGTGATTATGTACGGGGTCATGTTCCTGACCGTATTTGTTGACTTGATCGTTGCCGTGGGTGTCGGTTTGTTTATTGCCAATATTCTGACGATCGATCGCCTTTCCAGCCTGCAATCTCAGGAAGTGAAAACCATCACCGACGACGATGACGAACTCGATCTCAACGAAGAAGAGAAGCAATTGCTCGATCGAGCGAACGGTCGCGTGTTAATCTTCTATCTCAGCGGACCGATGATCTTCGGGGTTGCCAAAGCCATTTCCCGCGAACACAATGCGATCGAAAATATCGATGCGTTGATCCTCGATCTCAGCGACGTTCCCATGTTGGGCGTCACCGCGTCCTTGGCACTGGAAAATGCCATTGTTGAAGCCATCGATAAAGGTCGTCACGTCTTTATCGTCGGCGCCACCGGAAGCATCAAACGCCGTCTGGAAAAATTCGGCATCCTCAAGCGTCTTCCCCCGCATCACTTAACGATCGATCGCGCGGAAGCCTTACGCCAAGCTGTTGCCCTAGTGGAACACAATCCCTTCCGCACGACCAATATGTCTGAAGGATCGACCGCTTCTGCTTAAGAGGGGTTTGTCATTGGTCATTGGTCATTGGTCATTGGAATGGTGCGTTTCGTTCCTCAACGCACCCTACCTACTCCCGAACGGGCGAATGCCATTCGCCCCTACTGAACTCCCGAACTCCTATTAATTATGTTTCCCCCCTATTCTTTCCCGTTGCCCCTTTTGGCAGCCGCCGCCGAAGCTGAGAACGGATCGATCGTTCTCACGGGTGTATTACTCAGTTTGGTCGTCATCTACCTCGCCAGCAAACTCGGTGGCGAACTCTCCAAACGCCTCGATTTGCCCCCGGTTTTGGGCGAACTTGTCGGCGGTGTCGTCGTGGGTGCGTCGGTGCTGCACTTGGTGGTCTTTCCCGAAAGCGGCTCTACCGCAAGCGATTCCGTCTTGATGAGCGTTCTGCAAGCCATCGACGGTCTGTCTCCCGAAACTGTTGCCTCCGTCTTCCAAAGCCAAAGCGAAGCGATTACCATCCTCGCCGAACTCGGGGTGATTATCCTCCTGTTTGAAATCGGGTTGGAATCTGACTTGCGAGAACTCGGCAAAGTCGGGTATCAAGCGGCGGTGGTCGCTTGCATCGGGGTTGTCGTTCCCTTTGCTGCGGGGACGGTGGGTTTGATGTATTTCTTCGGCGTTCCGGCAATTCCCGCCATTTTTGCAGGTGCGGCACTGACAGCTACCAGTATCGGTATTACCTCGAAAGTTCTCTCGGAAATCGGGTTTCTCAAATCCCGCGAAGGTCAAATTATTGTCGGTGCGGCAGTCATCGACGACGTTCTCGGGATTATCGTGCTAGCCGTGGTTGCCAGCTTGGCGAAAACTGGAGAAGTTGACATTCTCAACGTCGTTTTCTTAATTATTGCAGCGACGTCATTTCTGCTCGGTTCGATTTTACTGGGTAAATTCTTTAACAAGAGCTTTGTTGCCATTGCCGAAAAGCTGCAAACGCGGGGCAACTTAGTTATTCCGGCGTTTGTCTTTGCCTTTTTCATGGCATTTTTAGCCAATGCCATTCACTTAGAAGCGATTTTGGGTGCGTTTGCCGCTGGGTTGGTTCTCGACGAAACCGACAAGCGTAAAGAACTCGACCAACAAGTGATTCCCATCGCCGATATTTTCGTTCCCATTTTCTTCGTCACCGTGGGTGCGAAAGTCGATCTCAGCGTTCTCAATCCAGCCATTCCTAGCAATCGCGAAGGTTTAGCGATCGCCGCATTCTTAATTGTCGTTGCCATTATCGGAAAATTGGTCACGGGATGGGGGGTTTTCGGTCAACCGGGAATCAACCGCTTGGCGATCGGAATTGGCATGATTCCTCGGGGGGAAGTGGGATTGGTCTTTGCCGGAATTGGTTCGGCAAGTGGCGTTCTCGACAAACCCTTACAAGCTGCCATTATTATTATGGTGATTCTGACAACGTTCCTCGCCCCTCCGGGATTGCGGTTTGCTTTTAAATCCTCCCCAGAATCCCAAGAGGAAATTGAGTCAGTCGATTCGGTTAGCTGAGTTTTTGGGGTAATTTTCGATCGCGTCAGCGACTCCCACGGGGAGTATCGCGTCAGCGACTCCCACGGGGAGTATCGCGTCAGCGACTCCCACGG
>DVED01000092.1 GCA_015295945.1 Oscillatoriales cyanobacterium M59_W2019_021
GTCTCGGTGGCGGTGTCCCCACACAGCCAACCCACCGCTCCTCTTTCTGGCTGCTGCTAAACCCCGCTCCGAAAACTTGACCGACCCGCTGGTGACCTATTTCTCTTCGGGATGTTCGGATGCCGGACTGAAGTCCCCGAGTTGATTGATTCGAGCGATGAGTTGATACAGCCTTCCTAAGTCCCGTTGGTTAAAATGCAACACCAGCCTAGGCAGGTTCCAGGTCTCGTCGCCCGCTTCTTGGGGGAGGGCTTTAGTGGCTTCGATTTTTCCTTGAACCACAATCTGGCTGAATTCGACGTTGAGTTGTTCGATCTGCTCGTTTGAGAGTTGTTGTTTGAGTCGCAGGACTAATCGCTCGCCAACATAGCGACTGGAGTGATACACGCGGTAAAAGCGGCGAATAGCTTCGCAGGCAACGTGCAAATTGTCGGTCACGGTATAAAGGCTGGAATCTGCCGGACTGATAAAACCTTTGGCGATTAAGTGGTCGTGAATGTGGCGATTCCAACTTTGCCAGTAGTCTCCTCCGGGTGGATCGATTAACACTAGAGGTGCGGGGCCGTACTTTCCAGTCTGGATTAAGGTCAAGCTCTCAAAAGCTTCATCTTGGGTGCCAAATCCACCCGGAAATAGGGCGATCGCATCGCTTTCTTTGAGAAAAAATAGCTTGCGAGTAAAGAAATATTTAAAGTTAATCAGTTTGGGATCGTTAGCAATAAAGGGATTAGACGATTGCTCGAAGGGGAGTTGAATATTCAGACCAAAAGAGCGATCGGCTCCAGCACCTTCATTGCCGGCTGCCATAATTCCCCCTCCGGCTCCGGTCATCACCATAAACCCATATTCAGTCATGCGGCGTGCAAACCGAACTGCCATCTCGTATTCCGGACGATCGGGTGGCGTTCGAGCGGAGCCGAAGATGGTGATTTTGCGAACGTGCCGATAGGGGTAAAAGGTTTTAAATCCTTGCTCCATGTCTTGTAGAGCGTAGGCAAGAATTTTCCAGTCCAAGCGATCGGCATCGTTAAACGCGATGCGGATTAAGGTAGACAGAGCGCGATTAACCCATTTCCCATGTTTTAAGGTGGGCAAACGATGCTTTAATGTCTCAATGTTTTCGTGAAGCGCGTTGAGGTCATCAGAAAAACTCGGTGCCATCGTGCATGCCGAATGCAGCACCTTATTGTACCGAATTTTTTCGGGATGTAGAGACGATCAAGATCTCCAGACAGAAGATTTTATCTCTTCTTTAAACTCGGTGGGGACGGAGCCATTCAAAGCTCAAACAAAACTAAACTGGAAAGTCGATCGACTTTCCAGTTTTTACGATCCAAACCAGCAACTGCAAGCCGGGATGACCGATCGTTCGGCGATTCAAGTCCAGTTGTGGCGAGATGACAATGAATTAGAGATACTTTTCCAACGTTTGCGCTAAGGTCGTTTTCGGAACGGCTCCGACTACCATATCCACGCGCTGACCCCCTTTAAAGATCATGAGGGTGGGGATACTGCGGATGCCGTATTTGCTCGCAACCGCTGGATTTTCATCGGTGTTAACCTTGACGACTTTCAGTTGTCCGTCGTACTGTTGAGCAATTTCTTCCACTACTGGGGCGACCATTCGGCAAGGACCGCACCAGGGTGCCCAAAAATCCACTAGTACTGGTATTTCACTCTCGAGGACATCTTTATCGAAGCTGGCGTCTGTAACTTGTGCGGCTGCTGACATGCCTAAAAATTCCTACTAGTACCGTATCTAAATGCGTATATTTTACCATAGTCAGTCCTTTTGTTTGGATAGCTTCGCTCGAGAAATTCTAGCGACTGGCGATCGCCATTAAGATGGCAGTATTCGCTCGCGTTGGCGTAGCCCGTCCTTTGGATGTAGCAACTCTTCTGGAGTATCGGTACATCGACAACCTAACAACACCAGTCCGATTTGGCTGATGTTGTTTCTCGACGGGACGCCCATGGCGACGCACGGCTAAAAATCCTCTAAAAGGAACCGCCCAGACAGACGTCCAGGCGGAGTGTGGTGTGAGGAGTGAACGGAAACATGCGTCTCCGCTTATTCTATTGTAATCAAGAGTTTCCTCAACTGCCGAAAAGAGGGTAAATTTTTTAATAATGCGGGCGGACTCCAACACTGGCAATAGGTTTCAATCGCGGTGCTGTTGGCGATCGCGAAGCGGCTTCTTTGCAGGATCGCCCTTTTTGCGCCGTTGTGCCGATAAAAGTTGTCCGGGAACGATGGGGAACCCGGCTCGGGGAACGACTTGGTACTGCCGCTCGGATTCTAGGTGAGAGAGTTCTTGATAGTTGACCCAGTGAATGCAGTCTACGGGACAGGTGTCGATCGCTTCTTGGATTAAGTCTTCGGAGTCGCCATCCTGGTCGAACACGCGGGAGCGTCCGTAATCGGGTTCGATGTAGAAGGTGTTGCGAGCGACGTGAGCGCAGTGCTTGCAGCCAATACAGGTGACTTCATCGACGTACACTCCTTTTTGGCGGAGCGTGCCGCCGAGTTCCGGCTCGAATCCCGAGCGATCGGGGTTTTCGCGAAGAATGCCGCCGAGTTCCGGCTCGAATCCCGAGCGATCGCTGTCGGGGTCTGAAGGGGGGGGTATAAAATCGGACATGAGTCTCGATCTCCGGTATCTGTTCGCGCGATCGGGGAGTGTTTTACGCTTGTCCCCGATCGCGATTCGACGACAATGAGGGTCGCCGCAATTGTTACGGTAGCTTAACCGTTCCAGCGCTGTAAAACGAGGCGAATCGAACCATCTTGATTTTCTTGACGTTCGGCAACTTGAAAGCCTTGTTTTGCCGTTTCGATGGTGACGGTTTCGTAGGCGTAGCGCTGAGTCACTTTGCTGAGGAACCGATCGACGGGAAGGCTTTGCTGCCAATACTGAAGGTCGCTGACGAGTTCGTATTCCCGACCGTTCCAGCTAAACCCGATATCGTAGCCGTTGTCTTGCTCGATAACGACTTCTGCCGTCTGGGTTTGACCGCGATAGCCTCGAACTTCTGCAGGACCCGGCTTCCAGTCAATTTTCAGTTCCGTCAGCGCGTTTTGCAGAAATGCAAGGTTGCGAATTTGAGTTTTAATCTGGCTAAAGTGTGACATGGTTAAACTGTGATAGCGATCGAGAAACTGGACCAAACGAAAAAGTTACCACTGGCTAAAGTTGGCCTGGGTGGTAACGGTAGCTGTCTCGGATTGAGTGGCAGCAAAGAATTCAGAGGTGGGTTCGCAGACGATCGTCTGTCCGAGTTGCGCTTCGATGGCGGCAGTGACTTCTTCACAAGACGATCCTTGAATCCCTGTTACTTTTTCTAAAACCCTGCCATCTGGGTAAATGACAAACTCCAGTGTTTCCATAACTGTTACCGATCTGCGAAAGAACCGATTGTCTGAGCGCGACCCATCTGAGACCGCTTGTCGGAATGCCCAAAGGAGCAACCCGCGCGAAGATTAGCTTAAGATTCGCTGCATAAATTTCGATCGAGGCATCGAAACTTAACAGAATTTATTATTGTATGCAATTGTACTCTTATTAAGGATTAGTTTCTCGTAACTTTTCTCAAGAGTCAAGGGTGGGGACATTTGTTTTAAGGCAGAGGGCAGAAGGGAGCTTTCTTGAGCAGGGGGAGAAGGGGGAGAAGAGGGAGAAGAGGGAGAAGAGGGAGAAGGGGGAGCAACTAGCCAATCCCCAAATGACCAATGACCAACTGACGATCGAGTATCCTCCAGGCGGGATAATGGAAGTTTGTCCGATTAGAAAAATCAAGATTGTAGAGATGAGTGTCGATCAAACTTCCAATGCCATTCCCGCCTCCTCAGAGGTGGTTCGAGTTGGCGTGCTAGGATTTGGGGGACTGGGACAGGCGGCTGCGAGAGTCTTAGCCCCCAAACGAGAAATGGTGTGGGTGGCTGCCGCCGATCGCCTGGGTTATGCTTACAACCCGCAGGGATTGAATCCCGATGCCTCTATTAGTGCTTACAACCAACGCGGATCGATCGGATATATCGAAGCGGGTGGGGTTTTGAGCGATCGCAGCATTGCCGAGTTAGTCGAACGAGCAACTGCCGTCGATGCCTACTTCCTGGCATTGCCCAATTTACCCAATACCTTCATGGCTGATATCGCCCGACAGTTTATCGCGTTGGGATGGCGGGGAGTGTTGGTAGATGCCCTCAAACGCACCAGTGCCGTCGAACAACTCCTAGAAATCCAAACCCAACTGCAAGCCGCAGGGATTACTTACCTCACCGGATGCGGCGCCACCCCGGGATTGCTAACTGCCGCTGCCGTTCTTGCCGCCCAAAGCTACGCCGAAATCCACAGCGTCAACATTACCTTTGGGGTAGGCATTGCCAATTGGGAAGCCTATCGCGCTACGATTCGGGAAGATATCGCCCATATGCCGGGATACGACGTAGATAAAGCCCAACAGATGAGCGATGCCGAAGTCGAAGCCTTGCTAGACAAAACCAACGGGATTCTCAAGTTGGAGAATATGGAACACGCCGACGATATCGTGTTGGAATTGGCGGGGATTGTCGATCGCGATCGCGTTTCCGTCGGCGGCATCGTCGATACCCGGAATCCCAAAAAACCTCTGAGTACCAACGTGCAAGTGACGGGACGGACATTTGAAGGCAAAACATCTACCCACACCTTTACCCTCGGCGACGAAACCAGCATGGCTGCCAATGTGTGCGGTCCGGCGTTCGGGTATCTCAAAGCGGGGGTAAACTTGCACCGCCGTGACGTTTTCGGCTTGTTGACGGTTGCCGACGTAATGCCGCAATTCGTCCGCTAGCCGGAAAGTCGCACCAATGCGTCGGCGAGTTCTGGGGGAATCCGGCGCATGATTTTGCCTTTATGTCGATCGATCGCCACTAGCGTAACTCTTCCGGTTAGATACAATTGTCGATCGTCCGGCGACTCAATGCGATAATCCCAGTGCAAGCGAACCCCCGAAAGCGGTTCCATGCGCGTCTTCACCACCGCCCCCATCCCCATTCGCAAGGATTGGTGATAGCGCGTTATCAGTTCCACCACGGGAAGATCGCAACCGAGGGCAACTAAATCGGCAAATTCAACGCCCAAATTTCGCAAGCATTCAACTCGCGCCTCTTCCATCCAGGTAATGTAAGACCCGTGCCAAACGATGCCCCCGTAGTCGGTATGGTGGGGGTGTACCTGGATGGGATACTCGAACCAATAATTGTCATTTGTCATTGGTCATTTGGAATCATGGGTCACTGGTCACTGGTAGAATGGTGCGTTTTGTTCCTCAACACACCCTACCAAACTGAACTCCTGGAAACACTGGTCACTGGTCGCGGATTCCCGAACTCCTAGGTTTACAAAATGCTACATTTTTCGCGATTTTCGGTGAGTATTTCAGCTTATGCTGGAGGGTAAGGTTGGTCTCGTATTTCGTTGGCGGGTGCGGATTCTCAGCACGGGTAATCTGTCATCTTCAAGACCCCTAACAACGAAGTTGCCAATCTCGTCTTGAATCTCAAAAACATTCCTAACTTCGATCGCGATCGGAGCCAAAAATATGATTGAAAAAATTTTAGTTGCTGTCGCCGGACGCGGACTGTGCGAGGAAATGGCGAATCAGTTGCTCGACATTCCCGCCATTCAACGCGCCTCGATTACGGTCTTGCACGTCGTTCCCCCCCAAATTGTCGCGGAGGACATGGCAGGCAAGCTCGAAGAGGGCGGTAAAATTTTAGCCGAAGCTGTTAAGACTTTAAACGTCGATCCCAGTAAAGTCAATCCTCGATTGAAACAAGGCGATCCCAAAACCATCGTCTGCGAAGTTGCGGATGAAGAAAACGCCGACCTGATTATTATGGGATCTCGAGCGTTGGGACGCTTGCGATCGATCTTGGAAAACTCGGTGAGCCAGTACGTCTTCCAATTGAGCGGTCGCCCCATGTTACTAGTCAAAGACGACACCTACGTGAAAAAGATCAAACGGGTGATGGTAGCGATGAACAAGTCCCAATCTGCCCAAAAGGGGCTGGATTTAGCATTGTATCTCATGCGCGATGTTAAAGGCGGACAAATCGTGCTGGCTCATGTTAACCCTGCCGATCCCAACGCCCGACCCGAAGACGACCCGGTTCTGGCGGCTGCTGCTAACGAAGCCAAGAAAATGGGCGTTGACTATCGCTGCGTCACGAGTAAGGGGAAAGCCGGAGAAGAAATTTGCCGGATTGCCGACGAGACCAATGCAGATTTGCTCATTTTAGGATCGCCCGATCGCCGTCCGTCTGTAGCCAAAAACCTGATCGATCTCGATCGGTTGTTAAGTCAGTCGCTGTCGGATTACGTGCGTGTCAATGCTGAGTGCCCGGTATTACTAGCTCGGACTCCCGAAGCATAGGGCGACTTGAGAATTTAGCCCCAAGCAAAACGGAGAGGTGAACCTTAGCGATCTGTCTCTCCGTTTGCCCAAATTCCCACACTCTGCCCAAAAGGAAGGGGGTTAGGTATCTTCTTTTTGGCGGCTTTCCGTTTGAATGTACAGGATGATTAAGAAAACGGCGGGAACCAGCACGAATAGAATGCTGGCAATATATCCTAGGCTGTTAGTTTGCATTGAACCCTGCCTCTAAAGTGACTTTTGAAAAGTTGGTGACTCTACAATATCATTCAGGGTTGTTGCTTGGGAATATCCCGATCGCCCGTGGTTGACAATGGGTAGCCTCGATCGAGACCGGAAAAATTTTAAGAGGTGGGCAGCAGGTCTTTCTCCGTATCTTCTTTCGCGTCAGATGGGCTACCAGACTTGCCGGAGGGCTTGGTTTTCACGCTGACCGGACCGTTGACGAGGGTTTGGCAAGCCAGACGATAGGTAGAGGGTTTTTTCTTAAGTTTGCGCTCCTCGAAGGCGGTACGGGGCGAGAGATTTTCCATGCCTTCGACGATTTCGACTACGCATGTCCCGCACTGACCGTAGCCGCCGCAATTGGTGAGTTTGCCCCAGGTTTTGTAGATATCGACGTTATTTTCCAGGGCTTTCGTCCGCAAATTGGCTCCGTCAGCGGCGATCGCCTCTACATTTTCGTTAACGAATTTGATATTTGCCATGTTTTCTACCCCCGTTGGCTGTATTTGTTAATAATATTAACAATATTTTCACAAATTGTTAAAGTATGAAGGTTAACTCAGGAGGAAGATGGGTGGGAAAAGACCGAGAGTCGATCGCGTAAGCGACTCCCATAGGGAGTATCGCCCGCACTCCCAAACCGGGAACTTCTCCGGACGCCTCTGCTTCTGGAGGGAAGGTGATAGAATAAATCGGCTTGTGCCGAAAGCCAACGATCACCTAGACTCAACCGTGGAAGACATCGAAAGCGCTTCCTCGCTTGCTCCCCCAATGTAAAAAGGGAATATTCCCAACTTCCACACTCCTTCGTACCGCACGATTCAACGCACCACCGGATGCTTATGACGTTTGCCACCAAAATCTTTGCTGTACTCGTTGCGGCAGCCTCAACGGCGACCAGTGCAGATACGATCGGCTTGGGTGCTGCTTCCAAAGTCTCCAAGCTGGCGCGAAACTTTTGCCAGGAAGCCCAGGAAAACCCCGCAGCCTCTCAAAAGGAAGCGAACGCCTGCACCTGTTACAGTCAGTCTGCCGCACCGCCGGAAATCCAACCCCTCGAAGCCTCCCAAGACCCCAAAACCTTTAAAGACTTGCAGGATCGCTGGGAAAAACCCTACATCGAAGCCCTCAGCGAACGCGGCATTGTCAGCGGATTTAAAGACGATACGTTCCGTCCCGACAACGAACTGACTTGGGCAGAATTCGCCGCCTTGCTGGAAAAGAGCTTTCCCAACAGTTGCGCCCACCAACTCGACAATCTCCACTCTCTCCCCGCCAGTCATTGGGCGAGACAAGCCATCTCGGAAGGTTTACCCCCCTCCCCAACCGGAATTGGCAAAACCAATACCCATCCGGAATTCGATCCCAATCGCCCCATGTCTCGGGTGCAAGTGGTTGTCGCCTTAGTCAAAGAGATGAATTTAGCGGCAACGCCGGAAATGATTAAAGCGGCGAAAGTGTGGTTTAAAGATGCCGATCGCATTCCCGAGTATGCTAAGGAAAGCGTGGCGATCGCCGTTGCCAACCGCTTGATCGTTCCCGACGCTAAAGACCCGCAACTCTATCCCCATCATGTCGCCACCCGAGCCGATGTCGCAGCGTTGATCTATAAAACCCTCGTCAGTAGTGGGGCGATGCTTCCCGTCGAGGAAGATTTACCGGAAATCGCTACCGCCGCACCGATTCCCACTCCAGAAGTGCAACCCACAGAAGAGGGAACGGCTGAGGAATCTCCCGCCGCAGCAGAACCCGTCGAGCCAACTCCCGTTACCTCCATTGCCGACTTATTCGCCAACCCCGACGCTCCCGGCGTCATCGCCATTGGCATGGCAGAGGGGACGCGCACCGTAGATGGTCGTCCCACGCGGGCGTATTGGGGGCATACCGACCCCGGTAACGGCGCTCGCAACCTGGGGTCGTTCAGCTACCAACACGGCGCTCGATCGCCCCAGGAAGCGGATTTGCTGCAACTCCAGCGGCTGTATCCCCACATCAACGCCTTGCAAGCCACCGCCGAAGCCTATGGAATGCAGCTTTCGGTCATGGAATTGATCGCAGGGGTCGATTTAGCCAACCAAGCACCTCTGGCAACGCCCCACTATATCGGACTGCTCAAACAAGCGCACGACCTGGGTTACGACGAAATGCAGTCGATTTTGGAAGCGCGAGCTCACAGTTACATCAACCCCGATACCCAACAGCTAGAGGCGGGGGGATTCCGCAACGATTGGTATCGACTGCGGACCGATCAAGCGCGTCGGTTGGCGGCGATGTATTATACGCTGCAAGCCTATGGGGTGGTTAATTAAGGAGTTCGGGAGTGGGTAGGGTGTGTTGAGGTACGAAACGCACCATTTCCAGTTAGGCTAATGCTCGTCTAGTCTGAGATAGAGCGATCGAAAGTTCGCGGATCGCAATAGACTGGCTCTATAGAAGCGATTTACAGTCCGGATGGTTCTGTGGCGATTACGGCTTACCATGTGGATTCGTAGTCGCACTCATCTGAGTTTGGATTTCATCCCTTTATCGGTTAGTTTCACATCCCGCCGGGAACTTAAGTTCCCGGCTAATAGCTCAACTCCATTAAAATGGACTGAAATTCTCTTTTTTATTTTTTCTCAATCCACTAAGCGAGGAGTTTAGCTATTAGCCAGGGGTTTAAACCCCTGGCGGGTGGATTTCCCTGGCGGGTTGACTTTCCCATCGCCACAGCCCAACTTGCATAGGTTCCCCCTTGCCAGAAGTATATGGGTAGGAACCCGCGAAACGGTGCGGGGCGGGAAATGGCAAGGAGGTAACCGACGATGAAACACTGGCAGGGATGGGTGGCGATGCTACTGCTGTTGGGGGTTCCGACGGAGGTGGCGGCGAATCCGAGAGTGGGAGAGGGAGGAAATTTCAGTTTTCCCGAATTGCCTGTGGTGGTGCAGGGGAATGTGGAAGAACGGAAGGCCCAAGCCGATCGATTATACTCGGAAGCTTTTGACCTTTGGGATGAAGATCGGTATCAAGAGGCGATCGATAAATTCCAACAGGCATTAGCGATCTATCGAGAAGTTGGAAGTCGGGGTGAGGAAGGCAAGACTCTTCACTATTTAGGAGACGTTTACAGAGACCTGAGAGAGTACCCGCAAGCATTGGACTACTACCAACCCGCTTTATCGATCGCACGAGA
>DVED01000089.1 GCA_015295945.1 Oscillatoriales cyanobacterium M59_W2019_021
GCTTGCAACTTGTCCAATCCGGTTCCCGTTGCCATGGCAGCCGTAATCCCCACCACTTTGGGATTTTCTTCTGCGAGTTTGATGAGGGTTTCGCCGAAGACTTTGGCATAGCTGGGGGGTTTGGGTTTGCTGGCGGGAATGGCTTTGCCCGTTGCCAGGTTGAAGGGATTTTGGGCGTGATACCCCACTCGATCTTTTTCGGCGATTTCGTAGCCTTTGCCTTTGGTGGTGGCAACGTGGACGAGGACAGGACCGGGAATTTTGTGGGCTTGGTTGAAGGTGGCGATCAGTTCTTCGAGGTTGTGACCGTCAACCGGTCCCATGTAGGTGAAGCCCAATTCCTCGAACACGGCGCCCACTTTGGGGACGGCAAGGCGTTTCATCCCTTCTTTGAGGCGTTCCATTTCCGGGGTGAATTTTTCGCCGAAGAAGGGCAGGTGTTTGAATTGTTCTTCCAGGTTATCGGTGACGAACTGCACGGGGTCGCTGAGGCGCATTTTGTTGAGATAGCGGGGGATGGCGCCGACGTTGGGGGAAATAGACATTTCGTTGTCGTTGAGGACGACTAACAAGTTGGTTTTGGGGAGATGTCCGGCGTGGTTGATGGCTTCCAGGGACATTCCGCCCGTTAACGCACCATCGCCGATGACGGCAACGCATTTGAAGTCTTCGCCCTTGAGATCTCGCGCCAGTGCCATCCCCAAAGCGGCGGAGATGCTGGTAGAGGCGTGTCCGGCGCCGAAGTGGTCGAAGGGGCTTTCGCAGCGTTTGAGGTAGCCGGCAACGCCGTCTTTTTGACGCAGGGTGTGGAAGCGATCGTAACGCCCGGTGATCAGTTTGTGGGGATAGGCTTGGTGTCCGACGTCCCAGATGACTTTATCGCGATCGAGATCTAAGGTTTGATACAGCCCCAAGGTGAGTTCCACGACGCCCAAACCGGGACCGAGGTGTCCGCCGCTGGTGGCGACGGTTTGTAAATGCTTTTCCCGAATTTGGCGGGCAATCTGTTCGAGTTGGTGGACGGACAGACCCCGAAGTTGATTGGGATGGGTAATTTCACTTAGATTCATATCTTAAATGCCCATATTTGATGAGTAAAAACGAGCGAACCACAAAGGGTTCTAAACCAGAAACATGGGGGCTTTCGATTGCGGGGATCGGGGGAGGGGACGCAATTGTCAGGGTTTTGCCGATCGGGGGAAGGAACGAGTTGAACTCGATCGCTTCCACGGAAGCCCTTCATTAGTGTGACGCACTTTTGGGCGATCGTACAGTCGTTTTCCAGACGCAGATCCGCAATGATGCCCATGGGAGGATCGGAAAATACGGGGATTTTCGGTAGAATCTTCTCTAGATCGCCCTCGATCGCCGATCGAAATAATTTATCGCAATTCACGAGTCAGCGTTGATATTTGGGGTTGCTGATCGACCACCTGAATTCGATTGCTGTAGAGAAGGGCAGTCGATCGAGAATTAGAATTCGATCTTGTAACGATGTGATTTTAGCTCGAGAGAACATCGCCAAAAAATACCGATAGACTTCCCCGTCAATCGTTCGTAGCAAACAGTTTGCTATTTCACATGAATATGACAAGGGAAATCTATCGAATATCAGCAAGTCACGAGAAATTTAGCCTATTTCCGATCGCCGATCGCCGATCAAAAAAGGATTTAGCTAGATTTACGATCCCTAACATCAATTTTTATACATTCGAGTTGATCGAAGAAACTATTAGTCGATCGCTTTTTTGATGTTGTCTTTGATATCTTCTTTAGCGTGTTCGGCTTGTGCTTCTGCCTGCTTGGCTTGACCTTCGGCTTTATCTTTGGGATCTCCGGTCAATTCGCTAGCAGCTTCTTGCGCCTTACCTTCAATGTTTTTAGCAGTTGCTTTAGCACGGTCTTCGAGACTCATAACAATTATTCTCCTGAGGTTTTTTGTTCTGTTACTAGATTAAAAACTCAGCCAACTTCGGACATCTGCCTAGAGGTAGATCGATCTCGAAAAGGCAGATCGTTCGGAAGGAAGAGATCTCTATTCTGAGCGCATCAATCACAGCACGATCCCGTATCACACCAGCTAAAGCATTTTCATTCAGGACTCATTCTCGACTTAGAGCCGGGTTCTCCTCCTTCTGTATGGGGGTCAATTCTCCTCCTTTAGTTTTTTTGATGACCGATACGAATATTGGTACTTATGGAAAGGAGTTCCGGCAAGTCGGCAATTGCTGCAATGACAACAGGCCCTTAAGAAAAGCACCACCCGGCAACAGTCAAGAGCCAACCCACACCCATTACTAGGTCACCAGCGGGTCGGTCAAGTTTTCGGAGCGGGGTTTAGCAGCAGCCAGAAAGAGGAGCGGTGGGTTGGCTGTGTGGGGACACCGCCACCGAGAC
>DVED01000134.1 GCA_015295945.1 Oscillatoriales cyanobacterium M59_W2019_021
ATAGGGAGCAGGGGAAGCAGGGGGAGCTTTCTTGAGCAGGGGGAGCAAAGCGACTAACCACTAACCACTAACAAATCCCAAACCCCTAATGACCAATGACCAATGACCAAAACCTTGAAATCAGATTTAGAAGGCTTAGAAATTTCTGCGGGAGAATTGCGGCGGTTAACGGGACTCGATCCGACGGAGGTGTTTCGACCGAAACGTCTGAAAAATTCTCGATCGCGCTTGAATTTTTTTTTGGGAGAACTGATTGTCAGTTTAGCTCTCACGCCGATTTTGGTGGGATTTCTCTATTTATTCGTGTTGCGTCCGCTGTTGGGTTCTTCGCTGTTGGCAGCGATTGCCGCGTTATTAATTATCCCTTTTTTGATTATTGCCGGACGCTGGCTGTGGCGAGTGCGGAGAACACCGAAAGTTTTAGTGGCACTTCTCGATGATGTCGATCGCTATCATGCCACTCTCAAAGCGATCGAAATTGGCGATCGTTTGGCAGCAGCGGGGAGTTCTGGGGCAACTTCGGGCGATCGGCAAACGTTGATTTCAGCGCTCCAGTTGACGCGCAACGATTTAGTTCGGGCGCTGCAAACCGAACGCATTTTGCGGGAAAACCAAGAGTTTCTCGCGACCAATCCTACTGTTTTTGCCAACAATTTAACGGCGATTCAATCGTTGCAAGTCAGTCAGCAAGCCAGCGAATACGGACGATTGCTCGACGAAGCTTTACAAATTGGGGTGAGCATTCGCGAAGAAATGCAAAAGTTGCAAGAAGATTCTCCGAAGTCGTGAATTTCGCTTGACCTCGTTAGACTTTGGGGACTGTCGATCGAAAATTAGCTGGAAGAAAAGGGGGGAAATTTGGCTCGATCGCCCCTTGCCAAACAATCGCTTGACAAGGTATTATATTCATAATGGAAAAGGCGTGCGCATACGAACCCTCTACGACGAAACCTCTACAATCTACAAAGCATAGCAGTGTCTAGAAGGGTCGTGCAGGATTCTACTCTGGAAAGAAAGGATTAAAGGAGCGAGCCGTTCTTGAGAGAAGATGAGGCGAACTCTCCCCAACGTCATCGAGCCGGAGAGAGATCGAACCTGCATTTACCACAATGCGGGGATAGCAGGACTAGGGCGATTGTATTCCGGGTTGGAAGTTGCCGGGGGTTGAGAGCTAGATCTGCTGGGATAGCTGGGAGACGTTGGAGCGGGAGTTGGGGTAGAATATTCGGGCATAGCTCCACCAGGAGCGCCGGAGAGGCTTTCGCAAGCGAGTCCATCTTTGTCTCGGTCTAAGAGGAAGGGATCGCCGACAAAGGCATCTAAAACCGTTTGCGCTTCTTGCCAATTCTGAAAATCCTCGCAATCGCACTCATCATTGACACAAGTGGGTAGATCGTTATTCGCTCGAGCGAGGAAAGCCACGCCGAGAATGCCAGCCAAGGCCGTTAGAATGCTAAGAATCCGCATCGATCGTAGGGAAATACTGAGTATCAGAAAAATCCTACCACTTTCCCGGACGGGTCGGTATCCGACAGAGAAGCCCGATTCTGTATGATAAAAGCTATCGTGCCTGCCGCTCTCACCCCTGTCCTCCGCATCCATGTTGCTATCCTTACGGATTGAAAACTTTGCCTTGATCGATCGCCTCGAACTCGAGTTCGGCGCCGGGTTGAACGTGCTAACGGGAGAAACGGGAGCGGGGAAATCGATTATCCTCGACGCTCTCGATACCGTGTTGGGCGGGAAGGTCTCCGCGCGATCGATTCGCACGGGGGCAGAACGCGCCGCGATCGCCGCTACCTTTACCTTAGACGATGGGGATGTTGCCTGGTGGGTTGCCAATGGCATCGAACCGGACAACCACAACAACACGATCACCTGTCTGCGCGAGTTAACGGTCAGTTCGCGGGGATGCCGCAGCAAATATCGCATCAACGGGGCGACGGCAACCCAAAAACAGGTGCAAGCGTGGCGCGATCGCGCGGTGGAAATCGCCGCACAGGGTCAAACCGTGCAATTGGGACAAGCCACCCAACAGCGCGAATTGCTCGACCTCTACGGCGGTGCGGTAACGATCGATCGACGTCAGGAAGTCGCCCGAAGTTGGAGCGAATGCCAACACGCCAAACAAGCCTTAGAACGGCGGCAGAAGTCGGAACGGGAACGCTTGCAACAACTCGATTTGTTGACCTATCAACTCGAAGAACTCCGTACCGCCGAGTTGAGCGATCCCCAAGAACTCGATCGCCTGCAACAAGAAGCGCAACGCTTAGCTAACGTTGTAGACTTGCAACAGCAAAGTTACCAAGCCTACCGCGCCTTGTATCAAAATGAAGAGGGGGGCAGTGCGGCGGCGGATTTGCTGGGTCGGGCGGAGGCGATTTTGACCGATATGGGGCGCTACGACGATCGCCTGCAACCGATTTTAGAACTGGTGGGATCGGCATTAGTCCAGGCGATCGAAGCCGGACAGCAGATTAACGCTTACGGCGAAGCTTTAGAAAGCGATCCCCAACGGTTAGCCGAAGTGGAAGAGCGGATTCGCCAACTCAAACAGATTTGCCGCAAGTACGGACCGACCCTCGCCGAAGCCATCGATCGCTACCAAACGTTACAGGCACAGCTAGAAGGACTCGACGGTAAAGGTCAATCCCTAGAAGCGTTAGAAGCCGCCTATCGAGAAGCACTCGATCGACTGCAAACCCAATGCGATCGCCTCACCCACCTGCGCCAAAAAGCCGCTCGCCAACTGGAATCTCGGTTAGTGGAAGCGCTCCAACCCCTCGCCATGGAAAAAGTGCAGTTTCAGGTAGAAATTGCCCCCACACCCCCCAGCAGTACCGGCGCCGATCGCATTGCCTTTCTGTTTAGCGCCAACCCCGGTGAACCCCTCAAACCCCTGAGCGAGACGGCATCTGGTGGGGAGATGAGTCGGTTTCTGCTAGCTCTCAAAACCTGTTTTTCCGAGGTCGATGCCGTGGATACCTTGGTATTTGACGAAATTGACGTGGGGGTATCCGGACGGGTAGCACAGGCGATCGCCGATAATTTACACCAACTCTCCGCCGGACATCAAGTGTTGTGCGTCACCCACCAGCCGATCGTTGCCGCCATGGCCGATCGGCATTTCCGAGTCGATAAACTCATTATCGATACCAACGGTCAGTCCGATCTCATCAGCGAACGCACCATCGTCCGCGTCACCCCCCTCAATCCCCAGCAACGCCGTGAAGAACTGGCACAACTGGCTGGCGGACAATCCGCTCGCGAGGCGATCGCCTTTGCCGACTCCCTCCTCGCTCGTGCCGACTCCCGCCGACAGGTGATTAAGGGTTAGGGATTTGGGGTTAACGTCAGTACGGGTTAAGCCAAACCCTGTATCCCTTATTGGGGTTTGGGGTTGGTCATGGGTCATGGGTCATTTGAGGATTTGTGCTTTCGCATTCATGCTCTCCGCGTCTCCGTGTCCCCGTGTCTCCTTCTCAAGACAGCCTCCCCTACTCCCCCCACTCCCCCTGCCTCCCCTACTCCCCATTTGGTAGCCGTGAGTACCTACGCCCGTGACGCTTCGTGGCAAGATGGCAGAAAACCTCGGGTGGCTTTAGTGTCGAAATATGCGATCTTTTCGGTGGGAGAGTACACTGGATGTGGGTCGCCAACAGGCTGACCTGGGATCGCGAGTCCTAGAATTAACTCCAGACAACACCTCGACTACTTGTTTCCTCGTTTCCAGCGTACCAGCTTTCATTAAAAGCGATGTCTGCATCTCCGAACGAAAATGTCATCCAGACGATCGATGTGACACCCACGACCGATCGCCCGCCTAAGTCGAATTCGGGACCCTCTAGCAGTGGGTTAGCCCTCAACAAAGGCAACTTTTCCGCGTTCTTGGCTCCTCTCACGCAGGATAGCTTTAAAAAAGTCGTTACCGATGTTGAAGAAAAACTCAAGGTAATGAATCAAACCTTGGGGATGTTGGATAGCCTCTTGGAAAGTCAAGGGTTCGATGCGATCTTAGACGAAATGCTGCGATCGATCACCCTGAAAACCGGGGAACTGCTCAATGCCGATCGCACCACGATTTGGTTGCTCGACGACGAAAAACACGAACTTTTTACGATCGACGCGCGAGACGAACGAGGTAATGCCATCGAAATTCGCGTCCCGATTAAAGTCGGAATTGTGGGCGAAGCTGCCAGAGAAAAAAAAATTATTAATATTCCCTACGATTTTTACGACGATCCGCGATCGGCAGCCGCCCAAGCGTTAGACAAAAAAAATCACTATCGCACCTACACGATGTTGACGATGCCCCTCCTCAACGAGGAAACCGAGGAATTAGTCGCCGTCGTCCAACTCGTCAATAAATTGAAGTTCAATGTCAGCCCCCACGCTCCCTTAGAGGAGAAAATCGACATTCCCGGCTTCACCCAAGAAGACGAAAAAGTCTTTATTGACTTTGCCCCCTCCATTCGCTTAATTCTCGAGTCCTCCAAATCCTTCTATCGCGCCACGCAAAAGCAACGAGCCGCTGCCGCCTTAATGAGTGCCGTCAACTCCTTAAGCAAAGCAAGTTTGGATCTCGAAGACACCCTAAAACGGGTGATGGATGAAGCCAAAGCCCTGATGAATGCTGATCGCAGTACCCTGTGGCTGATCGACGAAGAAAAAGACCAACTGTGGACGAAAGTCCAGCTTGCGGACGGCACGCCCAAAGAATTGCGAATTCCCAGAACGGCAGGTTTTGCCGGAATGGTGGCTCAGTCGGGCGAACCCCTGTTAATTCCCTTCGATGCCTACGACGATCCGCGATCGCAAACCGCCCGCCAAACGGATAAAGAAACGGGATACCGCACCTGTAGCCTGTTGTGTATGCCCGTTTTCAATGCCGATAAAAAGCTGATCGGCGTCACCCAACTTGTCAATAAAACCAAACCGGGCGAACATCCCCCCTACGATCCGAAAAACTATCCCCACGCCCCCGAACAGTGGAAAGCCAGCTTTACGCGCACCGACCAAGAATTTATGGAGGCGTTTAACATCCAAGCTGGCATTGCCCTGCAAAATGCCAAATTATTCGCCACTGTCAAACAACAAGAACAACGGCAAAAAGACATCCTCCGCAGCCTCACCAACGGCGTAATCTCCACCGATAAAAGCGGACACATCATTGCTGCTAACGACAGCGCGATGCAACTTTTGGGCATTTCTACCAATCCGGAAGGACTGTGCCTGCGAGACATGGTACACCTCAAAACGGGCAACTTTGCCGAATGGTTCGATGCCGCACTGCATCCCAAAGAGGACAAAGACCGCCAGCAATATTACCCCAACCAAGAATTGTGCTTGTCCGAGAACGGCATCGCCCAAAGTATCAATCTGACCATTAACTCCATGGCGGATGTTGCCGACCCGACCCAAGTCAACGGTGCGTTGGTGGTGATGGAAGACATCAGCGACGAAATGCAGGTCAAGAACCTGATGTACAAGTACATGACGCCGGAAGTTGCCGAAGCGTTACTGGCAAGTGGCGATACGGGATTGGGGGGCAAACGCAAAGAAGTCTCGGTCTTGTTCTCCGACATTCGCAGCTATACCACTTTGACCGAAAAGCTGAAAGCGGAAGAGGTTGTCACCCTCCTCAACGCTTACTTTGAAGAAATGGTGGATGCGGTTTTTAACTACGGGGGAACCCTGGATAAGTACATCGGCGATGCTTTGATGGCGGTGTTCGGCTCGCCGGCGCCGTTAGAAGATCATGCGTGGTGTGCTATGCAGGCGGCGATTTCCATGCGCCAACGCCTGGCTGCCTTTAATGCGGGACGGCAAAAAGAGGGGAAAATCCCCATTCAAATCGGCATGGGGATTCACTCCGACGAAGTGGTCAGCGGTAACATCGGTTCCAGCAAGCGGATGGAATTGACCTCCATCGGCGACGGGGTGAACTTGGCGTCTCGGTTGGAAGGAACCAGCAAGCAGTACGGCGTTGATATCGTCATTAGCGAACAAACCTACCATGGCTATCAAGATCGGGTTGTGGTGCGGGAACTGGATTTTATTACCGTGAAAGGCAAGACCCAACCGGTGACGATTTACGAACTGGTGGCGATTAAAGAAGGGGATTTGGCACGGGAAATTACCCCAGATGAACTGAAAGCGATCGATCTCTACCATCAGGGACGAGAGTCTTATCTGATGCCAGCTAAACACAAACTTTCGCAACAAGAGTTGATTAAGCTTCTGGAAAAACTCGAAGGGCTGTCTGACGAGCAAGTTGCCCATCTCTCCTACAACGAAGATGAACTGTTGGCGACCATGGTGCAGAAGTTGCATCTGGAAGAACTGATCGAGCTTTTGGGAGAAAATACGCTCAAGCGGTTGCTGGAGACGGAAAACTTACAAGAGGTGACCCTCAGTCAACTCGAGCAAGAGTTACCGACCAAGATAGGAGAGTTGACCCCTCGGGAGCGCAAAAAGCTGCTGGTTGCCAAACTCAAGCAGTTTGCCGGAGCGAAAGCTACGCAGCAAATGCTTGAAGAAGAAGCTGGGGAACTTTCGACGGCCCGAATCAAGAAGCTGATCGACTTGTGCAAACCCGTGTTTGTCAAGAAGGCGAAGGCGGCGTTTAAGCAGGCTAAAACTCAATTTGATGAGGTGCTGAAAATTCAGCCGAAGAATAAAGCGGCTCAGTTGCACGTTCAACGCTGTCAGTTATTTTTGCAAACGCCGCCCGGTGAAGATTGGGATGGTGTTTGGAAGTTAACCGATAAGTAAGGTGACCGGAGGAGTGAGGATTGGCGGCTAAATCTACGACAAACGGGTTGAAATCGTCAATGGAGAGATGCGGATGCGAGGTGGCGATCACGCGACCTCGGTTTACAGTAGACTGTTGTCCGTTGCGATCTTGGAAATTTTCCAGGGAAGGTGGGTTGGGTGCCGAGGAGATGGACTCGATATCCGCTGCCAACCGTTTAAAACTTAGAAACCCAAAGCGCACGATTTATGGATAATTTTCAGTGGCAATCTTCAGAGTTAGAATGGGTGGAGCGCGTCCGCCAATTGTGTGTGGAAATCGCCCGTGCGGCTCTCGCCGATTTGCCCGCACTTCCCGAGTGTCTTTCTCAAAGAGCGCTGCCTTTAGCTGAACAAGGAGAGGAGATTGCGGATGCGATTTCCGATCGCCAGGGAATTACTCAGTCTGATCGATCGCAATCTCCCGAGTTGGCGTGGATCGATCGGGTTCGCCAATTTTTCCTGGAGCTGTCGCGTTTATCGTTGTCCGAACGTCCCCGATTGCCAGATCATCTGTCTGGGCGATCGCTCGATCTGGCAGAAGAAGCGCAGGATATCCAAGAGGCAGCGGAAGCGGCGAGGGAAAGTGGTGGTTC
>DVED01000063.1 GCA_015295945.1 Oscillatoriales cyanobacterium M59_W2019_021
AGGTCTTCTAGACTAAGCATGGGGCAAGCGGGAGGTTGATGGTTGGCTCTTTCAGCCTACCCGCTTCGCTCCTCCTTATCCAAAATTGACGTTAAAAAAATATTTAAACAAGGAACATTGGGATGATTCAAGATTTAGGTCATAGATCGCAATCCTCGGCTGGATCGAGCATTGGTACGTAACGGGAAATGTGCGAAAACCAAGTGGTTTTCACACATCTAGAAGCGATCGTCAGGCAGACCGGGCTTGAGAAGCTTAACTCCGCAGTCCATAAATCGATCGCCCTGAAAACGGCTTGGGCGCGATTTCGCAAAAACAGCCGGGGGAAACTCACGCAAACCGAATTGAGTTGGAGTTTGGAGCAACTGGCGGCGATCGAACTGATTGACTATTCAGAACAGGAACATTTGGGTCATTCCGGAACAGTTTCGGAACACGCGGAACCGTAAGCGCCAGGGTTCTGGTCAATGCGTTGTACCTGTTCCCGAGTGACAAAAATCGGGTTACGTTCCGGTTCCCGGAGAAGCTTTACAAAAGTTTCAATAAGTCCAATAATGGCTAAAATGTGTGCAAAATGTGTGCAGCCTTATTGAGAATGCCCGAACTCTATGCAGTTTAAGCCCTAACAATTATTGAACCCAACCATCGCACCGCAGAGGTCAGGGATTCGAGTTCCCTATTCTCCATTTTTTTATCTAGATTGGCAGATAACTTTTCATCTTTGTTGAATTAGTGTCATAGCTGTGCTAGGCAATCTCATCTACAAATCCGTAAATTTTCGGCAAAGGCTTCTCCCGCCTTCACCCGGTGCGATCTCATTGACCGTCCTCAGCACACAGCACTTAGCTATACCATCTAACCGATTTCGCCTTCAAAACCCGCCCGGACTTAATGGAGGGTTTGCAATTTCGATCGAGCGTTGGGGATAGCGCCTTAACAGCCAAATATCGCGCGTTCCCGCCCTCATTCCGATGGGGTTTGGCGACGGGAACGCGCAATTCGGGCAATTTGTCCGCGTTATGACGCGATCGCGCTATAATAGAACAGCTTTGGCTAACTTCGCGGCTTCCCCGCTAGGAGAAGAGCAGAATCCCAGCCCTAACGGGCTTTTTGCTTATTCATATCCTACGAGACTCCAAGCTCGGGTAATGCTTCTGGGGCTGCCAGAACATCTATCCCGAACGATCGCGCAAAGTTCAGAGACGATCGATCCGCGATCTCGTCCTTGATCGAATGGCAAACGTCATGCGTTCGGACAAAATTGCCAGAGCGCCGATCCGAAGAGCGGCGTGGCGAATCTCAATCCGCGCCTGCGTCTTTGCACTAATGGGTACTAGCTGCCAGAGGAACGACTTCCGGCTTGTCTTCCCGAGCAATTCTCAAGCTGGGAAAGAGGAAATGATTTTCTTCGACGTACTGCGCTCCGAACAAGCCTTTCTCAGCCCAAAAATAGCGATCGGTTGTATGTTCGTTGCGCTTGACCAGGAGGAGAGCGGGGGGAAGAATGCCTTCTGATTTAATATATTTTCGAGCGGCGGTGACTGGTTTATCTTCGCCACTTTCGATACTATATTGAGGCACGTGTTCTAGGATTCTGCGCCCTTCCTGACGACGACGGCTCTTGCGCTTGCGTCTCCTTGCCAAAGTGACCTACCTCCTTTGTTTGCCGACAGGTGTAGTTATAGTTACAAAATTACGTCGAAAATATATCAGATTGAGATCGGAATTTCAAGTTCTGTTAACGGAAAATTTTCGGCGGCTGTAACCAGACCAATCCAGCGCCAACAGGGGTTTTCCCCATCGATTCCCGATCTTTGACTGGGAACGCTCTTTAATAAAACTTTACAATCAACGTCAATCGGTCGATTTCAACTTCATGCTAGCTCCCGCCAGTTCAGAATTTGTGGCATTGTGCCGCGAACAAACCGCCCTCCTCACCCGAGGATTGGGGGCTTCGATCGGGATAGTATACTTAACCGAAAAACTGCTGGGCGGGGAGGGAAACAAACCGATCGCGATCGTGGTGGAGCCGGAAACCGCAGCGGTATGGACGGAAGGACAGGGCTATTCGGGGTTGCCCGACGATATTGACGCACCGATCACCGGACTGCCGTTATTGCCAGGAAAGTCAAACGGCGATCGAGACGATGCCGATCCCGTAACCGGATCGGCATCGTCTCACGAGAATTCGGACTGGTGGCAAAAGCACCAAACGATCGTGCCTCTGGTGCATGAAGGGGCATTCATGGGGTTTTTGGTCGCGCGTCGCCTCGATCGACCTTGGTGCGTCTCCGAGCAGGCGCAAATCGAACGAATAGCCCGGACGATCGCCATCGCCTGCTTTCTCGATCGGCGCGCGCGGTGGTGGGAACGCAACTACCAACAGCAACAGCAATTGCAAACCGAGCAAAGGGATATTCTACACAGCCTGCTGCACCAATTCCGCAATCCCCTCTCGGCTTTGAAAATTTTTGGCAAGCTACTGCTCAAGCGAGTGCAACCGGGCGATCCCAGTCGGGATTTTGCGGCGAGTATCGTCACCGAAAGCGATCGCCTGCAAGACTTGGTGCAACAGTTCAAGCAAACCTTAGACGCAGAGTCGGGAAATCTAGCGCTACCGAGGGCGATACTCCCAAAGGGAGTCGCTGGCGCGATCGAACTGGAGAGCGAGAAGGAACCGGAACACCTGAAATTATTACCCGCATCGGAGGACGAGGTTTCAACGCTATCGGTGGCGGAGATTTTAGAGCCTTTGGTGCGCTCGGCAAAAGCGATCGCCGCCGATGGGGATTTAGCCTTGACGTACCATCTTCTCGGCGATGTACCCCCGGTTCGCGCCAATCCCCAAGCCTTGCGCGAAGTGCTGAGCAACTTAATCGACAATGCCCTGAAGTATACCCCGGCTGGGGGTCGGGTGGACATCCAAGCGGGAGTGGCAACGCGACAGCAGGAACGGGAATTGGCGATCGCCATCAGCGATACCGGATACGGCATTCCCCCGCAAGATTTAGAGCGGTTATTCGAGCGGGGATATCGCGGGGAGAAAGCCAACGGCGAGATTCCCGGTACGGGGTTGGGATTGGCGATCGCGCGGGAGTTGATCGAGCGCATGGGTGGGGAAATCCAAGCATTCAGTCCGGCACAACCCCCTTGGGACATTCCCAACTTCCCAACGGGAGAGGGGACGACATTTGTCTTGTGGTTGCCGATTCGGGAAGATCGCTAATTCGCGGCGATCGCAGTAGAGGGCAGGGGGAGCAGGGGAAGCAGAGGGAGCCGGAGGAGGCAGGGGGAGCGGGGGGAGCTTTCTTGAGCAGGGGGAGCAAAGCGACTAACCACTAACCACTAACCACTAACAAATCCCAAACCCCAAACTCATGGAGACGCAGGTTGCGGATCGCTAGCTCCTTCCCCTTTGCAAATTGGTAAGAATTTTGTATGTTTGCTTATAATCATGACAAAATGCGTAGAACTGCTTAATCGTTCTAGGGGAGCCGTTCAGCTTTATCCACTCAAGCCAGCCCGATCGTACTTTTTTGATACCAACAATGCCTAGAATCCTAGTCATCGATGACGATCCCGCAATCTCAGAACTAGTCTCGATCAATCTGGAAATGGCGGGCTACCAAGTCAGCCAAGCCGCAGATGGCATCAAAGGTCAAGCACTTGCCGTCCAGCTCGTTCCCGACATGATCTTGTTAGATTTGATGTTGCCCAAAGTAGACGGGTTTACCGTTTGCCAGCGCTTGCGGCGCGACGAACGCACGGCAGATATCCCCATCCTGATGCTGACCGCGTTGGGTCAAACTCAAGACAAGGTAGAAGGATTCAATGCCGGAGCGGACGATTATTTAACCAAGCCTTTCGAGTTAGAAGAAATGCTGGCGAGAGTGCGAGCGCTGCTGCGGCGAACCGATCGCATTCCCCAAGCCGCCAAACATTCGGAAATCCTCAGTTACGGGGTATTAACCCTAGTTCCGGAACGGTTTGAAGCCATTTGGTTCGACAAAACCGTCAAACTCACCCATTTAGAGTTCGAGTTGCTGCACTGCCTCCTTCAGCGTCACGGTCAAACCGTGTCGCCCAGTGAAATTCTCAAGGAAGTGTGGGGTTACGATCCCGACGACGATATCGAAACCATTCGGGTACACATCCGCCATCTGCGCACCAAACTCGAACCCGACCCGCGCCATCCCCGCTATATTAAGACGGTTTACGGTGCTGGATACTGTCTGGAGTTGCCCAACAGTGGATCCGCCAATGAAGAGGAATCGGAAAATGCCGCTGAAGCTTCATAAGGTTGGGTAATTGGGAATATTACTTATTACTTCAAACCCCAACCCCAGCCACTCGCAACTCGCCACTAGCGACGAACTATTGATGAGCGTTTCCATACATTCCTCTTCTAATCCGCACAACTCCCCGTTGGCAGACAAGACTTCAGAGGAGTCGCCAAGAGAGCGCGATCAATTCGCCATTACCTTCGCCCCCCTGTCTCTTGCCGAAATTTACGCCCAAGCTGACGATTCCCGTAACGGGGCGGTCGTGGTGATGAGCGGAATGGTGCGCGACAATACCGACGGCAGATCCGTCGAGTATTTGGAATATCAAGCCTACGCACCGATGGCACTGCAAGTGTTTCGGCAAATTGCCAGGGAAATTCGCGATCGATGGTCGGATGTCACCCGCATCGCCATCCACCACCGAACGGGACGCTTAACCGTCGGCGAAATCAGCGTGTTGGTTGCTGTAGGGTGTCCCCATCGTGGGGAAGCCTTCGAGGCTTGCCGCTACGCGATCGATACCCTCAAACACAACGCCCCCATTTGGAAGAAAGAACATTGGGCGGATGGGTCGAGTAGTTGGGTGAGTATTGGGGCGTGCGAAGCCACCGATCGAACGTCCGCAGGTAATGGGTAATGGGTCAAAGAGAAGAAACCACTTATTACTTATTACTTATTACTTAAGATCGAAACGGCTAACCTCTTGACAATTTACGCCATCGCCCCAATCCCCGCTGTTGGGCGAGGGAACCCGCGCCACCAGTTCCACTTGTCCGGCATCGTTGACAATCCATCCCGTCGCTTCTACCCGGGGAGGCGGCGGAAGATCGCCCTGCGATTCCGAAAGCGGATCGACCGTTTCTGAGAGCGCCGAAAAATCTCGCAAATCCTCCCACACCGACGTTGGGGAAAGCGGGGCGGTGGGGTCTTCCGGCAGTCCTCCCCGTCCGGTGACGATAAATTGACTGTTGGCATTCCCGCATCCCGATGTTACTTTCTGAGTCGGGTCGATCGGGTTTTCCGGTAACTGCACCAATCCCGAATTGGGATCGACATCCGGGGTTTGCAGGGTGACGACGCCGCTGAATGCCGCCCCGAGTTCGGAGGTAGCGGTGATATCGCTGTTTGGCGTGGGGAAGTTCCGAAACTTCGTGCCGAAAATACCCTCTGCATCGATGCTGACCCGCCCCCCG
This sequence comes from Oscillatoriales cyanobacterium M59_W2019_021, assembly GCA_015295945.1. Classification (GTDB taxonomy): domain Bacteria; phylum Cyanobacteriota; class Cyanobacteriia; order Cyanobacteriales; family Geitlerinemataceae; genus DVED01. Next base: position 5,477 of record DVED01000063.1, read on the forward strand.
AATCCGGTTTGGGCGTTAGCGGTGATATCGCTATTTTCCAGTGCGACCAGGGTATCTGTAGAGATGGCGATATTGCCCCCAGTTGCCGTGCCGCTGGCATTGGTAGCGATCGTACTTTGGCGGCGCAATTCAATATTCTGGGCGTCGATGGAAATGTTACCTCCAGTTCCCGTTTCCGGATTGGCGGTCAGCGCGGCGCGATCGTCGAGTAAAATCGAATTGGCACGAACGCTCAGATTCCCCGCACTTTCCCCTTCCCCAGCACTGCTGACTGCCAGCACTCCCCTGTCTCGCACGATTAACCGATCGGCAATGACCGTCAAATCCCCTGCCGCCCCCAACACGTTCGCCCCCATGTCGGGAAAGAACGGGGATGGCGGTATGGCGTTCAAATCAGCATCAGAACTCACCGTACTGGGAAATTCCCCGTCTGGAGACGTGCCGCTAATTTCGATGACATCGGCACGTACGGTCAAACGTCCCGCCGCACCTGAACCCAGAGTTGAAGTCGAAATCGTTGCCCCATCTCGAACGCTCAAGCGTCCCGCCGTAATTTCAATATCCCCAGCTTGCCCCGAACCTCGACTTTGAGTATCAATGGTCGTTAAAATTTCGCCCGTGGCAGAGACGCCGATTGCTTCGAGGGACTCCGACGCCCGTAAAATTAAAGTTGCACCCCGACCGGAACTGGTAGGGGCGACACCGCCAGAAATCCCCCCTCCGTTGCGGATTGTAATTCGGGGAGCGGTCACGGAAACAAAACCACCATCGCCCGCGCCGAAGGAATTCGATCCGATGCTACTGTTAAATTGACCGTTAGGAGTCGTGCCGGAAATCTCGATGGATTCGCTCGCCCGAACGTTGACGATGCCCCCCCGTCCCGTGCCGAAGGTCGAGCCAAAAATTCCCCCACCCTCTGTCAAGGCAAACGTTCGCGCTTCCACGTTCAAAACGCCCGCTTCTCCATTCCCCAAACTATCGACGAAAATTTCCGAACCGAGCAGTTCTACGGCGTCCGTGGCATTGATGTTCAAGATACCGCCATGTCCGCTTCCCGAGGAAACGCCCGAGAGAAAAGCACTCTGACGCAAGCTTAACGTTGCGGTGTTGACGTTCATTACCCCCGCATCGCCAGCGCCAAATCCGTTGGCATACAAGCCGCTACCCACCTGAGCGGGGTTTTGGACGTTGGTGGCGAACAGAATCGGCAGAAAGTCCTGGAGTTCGCTAGTTCCCACGGCTTCGATCGATCGGGCATTGACCTCGAGATTCCCCCCCTGACCCTCGCTATAGGTAGATGTTGAAACGAACGAATCTCCGGTAATACTCAACTGTTCCGTCTCGATGCCGATGCCCAATCCATCTTCTGCCCCCAAAGTTTCGGCAAGGATTCGCGAATCGTCCGCTAGCGACACCGTTTGTCCCCGCACTTGCAGCGAACCGCCGCCGTCACCGCTGACATCGGCTGCCGCTCTCGAGAGCAACCACACCGTCCCGAAGTTCCCGGCATCGGGATAACCCAATCTCCATCCGGCAGCATCGGGGGATAAACTCACCGTTCCCGAGCCAACACTGCCTAACTCGATCCGCCCCTGCTGCGCCGTCAGCACCCCGCCATCGAGGGTCACGTCTCCCCCCACTAACGCCAGAGTTGCGCCGGGTTGCACGTGCAATCCCATGCCGCTATGGCGATCGGCAAGGGGAACCTCCAGGGGGTCGCCATCGGGGAGGACGTGACCGGAACCTCGTACGAGGATGTTCCCCGCGTTGGCGTCGTTCCACTGCAAACCGATGGGAACGTTTACGGTCAACAACGGCGGCGCATTGGGTTGCGCGGCGCTGAATTGGCTGCCGTCGGCAAACACGACACTGTCGGCAGTGCTGCCGAGAAACGAGCCGCCGATGTCCAGTCGGGCGTTGGGACCGAAGACGATGCCATTGGGATTGAGGAGAAATAAGTTTGCCGTGCCGTTGGCGCGAATTAAGCCGTCAATCGTGGAGAGTTGACCTCCTGTGACGCGCGTAATGATATTCTCGACGGTGAGGGCATTATCGAAGTAAGCGGTGCTGCCTGTGGGGAGGTTAAATCGATCAAAGCTGTGGAAGAGGTTGTTCCCGGCAGCAGTTCCGCCAGTAATCCGTTCGATCGCCCCTTCGATCTGGATTCGAGAGGGTTCGGGCAAGGTGGCATCGGGAACGATTTCGGCTAGAAGTCCCGAGGGAGAGCACATCGCGCCTACCACCAGCGAGAGCGCCCCCAGTTTGAGATAACACGTCATTATGAATCTCTAAAGCTGATAAGTGTTAGATTGCAGCACCCAATCTTTGATCTATACATTACGATTATACTGGGAAGCTTTTGACCTTTGGGATGAAGATCGGTATCAAGAGGCGATCGATAAATTCCAACAGGCATTAGCGATCTATCGAGAAGTTGGAAGTCGGGAAGAAGAAGGAAAGACCCTTCACTATTTGGGGGACATTTACAACAACCTGGCAGAATATACGCAGGCATTGGAGTTCTACCAACCCGCTTTATCGATCGCACGAGAAGTTGGAAATCGCGATGAGGAAGGTAAGATCCTCAACCATTTGGGGGGAGTTTACGATAACTTGGGAGAGTCCGCACGGGCGCTATATTACTATCAACAAGCGCTCTCGATCGCGCGAGAAACTAGCGATCGTTCGGGAGAAGGCACGACTCTCAACGGTTTGGGGGTAGTTTACGATCGACTGGGAGAGTGGGAGAGTACGCCGAAGCCGAACGATACTACTTTGATTCTATGGTCGTAGGGGAATCTCTACGCTCTCCCGAACTCAGTGACGAAGACAAAATCTCCCTCTTGGACACCCAATTCCTTTGCTATGATTGCCTCCAACGCACCCTCATCGCCCAAAACAAAATCGAAACCGCCCTGGAAATCTCCGAACGGGGACGTGCCAGAGCCTTCGTCGAACTGATGGCACGACGCCAACAGGGCGACTCCTCCGAAGAATTCATCCCCCCCGCACCGCCAACCCTCACCGACATCCAACAAGTTGCCCGCACCCAAAACGCCACTCTCGTCGAATAATCGAACCGATCTCCGACCTCCTCCCCCAAACCCCCGAAGAACGAGTCATCTTCGTCCCTCACAGCGAACTGTTTCTAGTTCCCTTCCCCGCGTTGCAGGATGCTAACGGCACGCAACTCATCGACCAACGCACCATTTTGACTGCCCCGGCGATTCAGGTGTTGGAATTGACCGAAAATTTTGGGTTTCAAGCCCCGTCCTTCTAGGACGGCTTTTTGTGATTCAATCCGGATTAGTGCATCGAAATCGCGTCTAATTAAATTAGA
>DVED01000095.1 GCA_015295945.1 Oscillatoriales cyanobacterium M59_W2019_021
GGTAAATATAAATTCGTAAAACAGACGGTTTTTTAGAGATAAAAAACCGTTTTATTTTGTGCTGTTGCGCTAAAATAATGAATTAATCGAGGTGTCCTATTGTTAAAATTCCCAGATCGTAAATCTATTGAAGTTGATCGTACTAGCGTCAATTAAAATAATTGAGGAGGATGAATGGTTCCCGCCAAAAAACTACTGAATGCCAAAATTTTCTGGAAATTGCTCAAACAATCGTTTCAAGAGTGGCAATACGATAAAGTTTCGCAACTGGCAGCGGCTTTGGCATATTATACCGTATTTTCCCTGACACCTTTGCTCGTGCTGGCGATCGCCATTGCTGGAGCCGTATTTGGCGAAGAAGCAGCTCGCGGCGAAATTGTCGGTCAAATTCAAGGATTGGTGGGAACCAGCGGTGCGGAGGCGATCGAAACGGCACTGGAAAATGCCGATCAGCCGGAAATTAGTAGTATCGCCTCGCTAATTAGCATCGGTGTTCTACTCTTCGGTGCTTCAGGGGTTTTCGCCCAACTTCAAGAAGCTTTGAACGCCGTTTGGAACGTGCGAGCTAAACCCAGTCTCGGAATTTGGGGCTTTATTAGAAAGCGCTTGCTCTCGTTTTCCATGGTTTTGGCGATCGGCTTTTTGCTTCTGGTTTCGTTGGTTTTAAGTGCAGCACTTTCTGCCATCAGTCATATAGACTTTAATTTACTTCCTGGCTTAGACATTGTGTGGCAACTCATCAATTTTACCTTATCCTTTGGTTTGATTACACTCCTTTTTGCCCTCATTTATAAGTATTTACCTGACGTCAAAATCGCCTGGGGCGATGTTTGGGTGGGCGCGACCATTACGGCTTTACTCTTTAGTTTCGGGAAGTATATTTTAGGTTTGTATCTCGGTCAAGGAAGTTACGGTTCGGCTTACGGCGCTGCCGGATCGCTAGTCATTATTCTGGCTTGGGTTTACTACAGCGCCCAAATTTTGCTGTTCGGTGCGGAATTCACGCAAGTTTTCGCCCGACATTATGGCTCTCAAATTGTTCCCGATCGCTATGCAGAACGACTTCCAGCGAAGACGCGACCGAATTAAAACATATTTATCAAGTAAACCTGAAGCTTTTCTCAGATAGGCAATGGTGGTGAGTTTATGAGTAGTCCTAATATCCATTGCCAATTCGCCGTTGCTCATCACATTTGGGGGAGAGATCGTTTTCATAAAGGGTGTCTTAGCAGTCTATCGCGATCGGCCGATCGATGGAGAGCGAAAGATCTACCGATCGTTAGATTCAAAAGCCGTGGATTTTGAGTTGAATAGAAGAAGAAACTTAAACACAAAAGGAGTTAAACGTGACTCACTTAGATATCGCTCGAACCCATAACCACGCGACCCGCACCTCTGAGAATCGGGCGATCGAGAAAGCTCGAAAAGCAAGGGAAAAACTTCGGAAAACTGCACGAACGGCGCGTAATATCCGAGGCAAAATGGAGATCGATCAAAGTGACCCTTCGTCAGAATCTCTCTCGAAAGAGGCCATTCTTGGAAAAAGCGTCGATCGCATTGTCGCGACCCCCACCGGAACGCTTCTTTTGGTTCCCGGTCAGCGCATCACACCGGCAACGGTCAAAACCGCAGAACATTGGGGAATGTTAGACGAACTTTTTGATGCCGTCGCGCAATCGGGTTGCCCACCCTTAAATCCAGACGAATGCCATTGGATGGATGATTTATCCGGATGCGAACCCCCCGATAGTCTGTCGAGCGAGACGGAAAAATTCGGAATTCAAGCGATCGAAGAACGCAGAATCCAGAACGCGCTCTCGAAACCCGTCTATCGGAATTTGCTCGATCGCAATGGCGAAATGATTCTCGAAAGTGGCGAACGGGTCACCCCTGAAGCGATCGATCGCGCTCGAAGATCGGGCATTTTAGATATCTTATTCAGCGCGGTGCGTCCCGAAGAACCCGACACGATCGATGTAACCGTTGATGAAAATTGTTAAGGTTATTTAACCGGTAAAGCCACGACGAATTCCGCCCCCTGTCCCAGTTCGGAAAAACAATTCAACGTTCCCCCGTGCTTTTCCACGACAATTTGATAGCCGATGGACAATCCCAAACCCGTTCCTTTGCCGACGGGTTTGGTGGTAAATAGGGGTTCAAACAGTCGATCGCAAATTTCTGCGGGGATGCCCGAACCGTTATCGGCAATGTTGATGATCGCTTTACCATCGGTATCTAATTTTGTCCGAATCCAAATGGTCGGGGGATTGCCTTCCGAGGGATCTCGATCGGCGAATGACTCCTCTAACGCATCAATCGCATTGGCAAGGAGATTCATAAAAACTTGATTGATTTGTCCGGGATAACATCGAATCTTGGGAAGCTGTCCGTATTCTGTCACCACTTGAATTTCCGGGCGATCGCCTTTTCCTTTAAGTCGATTTCTCAACAGTAAGATACTACTATCGATGCCTTCGTGCAGGTCGAATTCCACGGGTTTTTCGTTATCGGCGCGAGAAAAGATCCTCAACGATTGACTGATTTGGGTCAGGCGATCAGAACCGACTTTCATCGAATTTAATAATTTGGGGAGATCCTCGCTTAAATAGTCCAGGTCGATTTCTTCAATTTCATTTTCGATCTCTTCCCCAGGATCGGGAAACTTCTGCCGATACAACTCGATTAAGTGGAGTAAATCTCGAACATAATCTTCCGCATGACTGAGGTTTCCCGTAATCGCGTTTAAAGGATTGTTAATTTCGTGACCGATTCCGGCGACGAGTTGACCGAGCGCCGACATTTTTTCGCTTTGGACGAGTTGCGCCTGAGCCTGTTTTAAATTGTGTAGGGATTGGGATAATTCGGCAGTTCGTTCTTGCACCCGTCGCTCTAAGTCTTCGCTCATTTCTTTGAGGCAGCAGTTTTGGTTAGCGAGTTCTTGAGTTAAATGGCTGAGTTTGAGATGCAGGCGAACCCGCGCGAGTAATTCGCCATGTTGGAACGGTTTGGTAATATAATCAACCGCTCCCAATTCCAGACCTTTGACTTTATCAACAGGATCGGCAAGCGCGGTCATAAAAATGACGGGAATCTCGGCAAACGGCGGCGATGATTTCAGTCGATGGCACACCTCAAAACCATCGATTCCCGGCATCATTACGTCTAATAATATCAAATCAGGTTTGATGTACTCTAGCAGTTCGATGGCGCTTTCCCCGTCGTTGGCAATTGCAATTTCGTATCCGGCATCGGTGACAATGGTCGCCAGAACTTCTAAGTTCGTGGGATTATCGTCAACCAGGAGGAGAAGGTCGGTAGTCGCAGTCATTGTTTTGGCAGTCAGCAACAATTGCTCGATACTGAAGTCGTGCTATACCTCTAACTTGCCATAAAAAAATCAGATCGTCTGCGATCGAGATCCTAAAACGATCGAAATTCATCGAATTTTTGATAAGATTTCCGATAGAGTTTCTAACTCAAAACCCAAAATTCGCTTCAACGCTTCTTTTAAAATCGGTAAGTTTGATCGCGCCGTTTCCCAAACTATCTACACATCCACTTGAAAATATTCGCGAATTACGGCATTACACATTCCTCGTATTTGATGCCACGGAATCGTCGGTTCTGCTGTCTCTAACTCGGCGATCAAACTTGCTACCGCCTCCCCGATGACTGCCAGACTATACAGCACTTAGACTATACAGCACTACCCGCAATGCTTGGCGATTTTGTGAAAATTTCACCAAGCTCAAAGTTTATCCATCCGATCGATACCTCCGGTGGCTTGGGCGCAGTCGTTTCGCCTTTCTACTAGTTTAATAGCTCTTCGACTTGAATGCTAAATCCCGGCAATACAATTTGCGTCTCGATCGCTTCTCCCGCCACAAAAATTTTCCGAGTGGTTTGAGTCAACGCGAAAATCACCTGAGTTTCGGGAAAAACCAGCCACACCTCTTCGGCTCCAGACTGCAAATATTCTAGAGCTTTGCCGATAACATCTTCAGCTAAATCCGTTGGTGAAATAATTTCAGCAATTAAGGGAAAACTCTGAGGTAGCACTTTTTCATTCCCGTATCGATCGACCAATTCGGGTGTCAGATAAGCGACATCAGGAGAGCGTCCTTGTTTATTTGTTCGACAGGGTGCTTCCGTATAGACTTCTCCACCTTGACCGCTCGATTCTTTGTGATTTCCCCACAAGCGAGAGAGTTTTGACTGAACTCGGCTATGCTTTAAGGTCATGTCATTTTTCTCGACTAATGTATCGTTGACCCATTCCGTTCGATCAGGAGGATTTTGTATCCAATCTTCGAGAGAGTGAATGTTCGGGATTTGGGAATATGAGAGGGCGATCGTCATCGTTTCTGTCTAGGTTACATTGATTTATATTATAATATAACTAGCCAATCAATATCTCCTTGTTTCATGACGCTTCAAGAAATCGAACATCAGCTTCTTAGCCTATCGCTCTTCAAATTGATAAAAGAAGTATCGAAATCGTGCTATTCATCCTTGAAAGATTTGACTTTCTCAGACTCATCAAACCCTTCACCTCTCTGCTGGCGAATCAACTCTGTAGCGTTCCGCTAGCGACGAATCACAATAAACGATCGCTGTCAATCGGAACCCTCGTCGTTCGTAAATCTTGCCCGAATAGGGTTTAAAAACCATTTCCCACAGCAATATGCGATCGTTTTTCGATTAACGGGTTCGGTGGGAGCATCGAAAAAGGGGAGATAAAGCTTTACCATTCTTAATATGTGGTTTATGGAGAACACCCTGATGTTAGAAACTTATCGCCAACACGCTGCCGAACGGGAAGCCTTGGGCATTCCCCCCTTACCCCTGGATGCCAAAGCCACCTCCCAACTCTGCGAACTCCTCAAAGCACCACCCGCTGGAGAAGAAGAGTTTTTGCTGCACTTATTGCGCGATCGTATTCCCCCTGGCGTAGACCAAGCTGCTTACGTCAAAGCCTCCTTCCTCACCAGCATCGCCAAAGCCGAAACCACCAGTCCCCTGGTATCTCCCCTGGAAGCGGTGGAACTATTAGGAACGATGATGGGCGGCTACAATGTCGGATCGCTCATCGACTTACTCAAATCCGAAGATGAGGCGATTGCTGCGGCTGCCGCTACGGCACTCAGCAAAACCGTCCTCGTCTACGACGCCTTCCACGACGTTCTCGAACTCTCCAAAACCAACCCCTACGCCAAGCAAGTCATCGACGCTTGGGCGAATGCCGAATGGTTTACCAGCCGTCCCCAACTCCCCGAAAGCATCACCGTCACGGTTTTTAAAGTTCCCGGCGAAACCAACACCGACGACTTATCCCCGGCACCCCACGCCACCACCCGTCCCGACATTCCCCTCCACGCCTTAGCCATGCTGGAATCGCGGATGCCGGAAGGGCTGCAAACTATTGCCCAACTCAAAGAAAAAGGACATCCCGTCGCCTACGTCGGCGATGTGGTGGGAACCGGTTCCTCCCGCAAATCGGCGATTAACTCCGTTCTGTGGCATTTGGGAGAAGATATTCCCTTCGTTCCCAACAAACGCGCGGGGGGTTATATTCTAGGAAGTGCGATCGCCCCGATCTTCTTCAACACTGCCGAAGACTCCGGTGCATTACCCATTGAATGCGATGTCACCCGGATGCAAACCGGAGATGTCATCACCCTTTACCCCTACAAAGGCGAAATTACCAACGAATCCGGAGAAGTCATTTCCACCTTCACCCTCAAACCCGATACCATCGCCGATGAAGTGCGCGCAGGCGGACGCATTCCCCTCCTCATCGGACGCAGCCTCACCGACAAAACTCGCGCCGCCTTGGGACTCGAACCCAGTTCCGCCTTCACCCGTCCCAGCCAACCCACCGACACCGGAAAAGGCTACACCCTAGCCCAGAAGATGGTGGGCAAAGCCTGCGGACTTCCCGGCATCCGTCCCGGCACATCCTGCGAACCGTTGATGACCACCGTCGGTTCCCAAGACACCACCGGACCCATGACCCGCGACGAGTTGAAAGAACTCGCCTGTCTCGGGTTCAGCGCCGATTTAGTCATGCAGAGTTTCTGTCACACCGCCGCCTACCCCAAACCCGTGGATCTCAAAACCCACCAGGAATTACCCGACTTCTTCGCCACTCGCGGCGGCGTTGCCTTGCGTCCCGGCGACGGCATCATCCACTCCTGGTTGAACCGGATGCTGCTGCCGGATACCGTGGGAACTGGCGGCGACTCCCACACCCGCTTCCCTCTGGGCATTTCCTTCCCTGCCGGGTCTGGATTGGTTGCCTTTGCCGCTGCTTTAGGCGTCATGCCGTTGGATATGCCGGAGTCGGTTTTGGTGCGGTTTACTGGAGAGTTGCAACCCGGCGTGACGCTGCGGGATGTGGTCAATGCCATTCCCTACGTGGCGATTCAAAACGGATTGCTGACGGTGGCAAAGGAGAATAAGAAAAACGTCTTCTCCGGACGGATTATGGAGATGGAAGGTTTGCCCGATTTGAAGTTGGAACAAGCCTTTGAATTGACCGACGCGACGGCAGAACGCTCTTGCTCCGGTTCCACGATTAAACTCAGTGAAGACACCGTTGCCGAATACTTGCGTTCCAATGTTTCCCTACTGAAAAATATGGTCGCGCGGGGCTATAACGATGCCCGGACGATTATGCGGCGGGTGGCGAAAATGGAGCAGTGGTTGGCAAATCCGCAGTTAATGTCTGCCGATGCTGATGCCGAATATGCGGAAGTGCTTGAGGTGAATTTAAGTGAGATTAAAGAACCGATCGTTGCTGCCCCCAATGACCCCGATAATGTGAAGTTGATGTCCGAATGTGCGGGAGACAAAATCGATGAAGTGTTCATCGGTTCTTGTATGACCAATATCGGTCATTATCGCGCCGCCGCCAAGATTTTGGAAGGGGCGGGAAAGGTGAAAGTTCGCCTGTGGATTTGTCCCCCCACTCGCATGGACGAACAGCAGTTACGTGCTGAAGGAATATACGACATTTTTGAAGCGGCACAAGCGCGGACGGAAATGCCGGGATGTTCCCTATGTATGGGCAACCAAGCACGGGTAGAAGATAATGCTACGGTGTTTTCGACATCGACTCGCAACTTCAACAATCGCATGGGTAAAGGGGCGCGAGTTTACCTCGGTTCTGCGGAATTAGCGGCAGTTTGCGCCCTGTTGGGTAAGATTCCTACGGTGGAGGAATACATGGAGATTGTCACGAAGAAAATCGACCCGTTTGCAGCAGATTTGTACCGCTATTTGAACTTCAATGAAATTGCGGGGTTTGAGGATGAAGGTCGGGTGATTGCGTTGGAGGATATGCCGAA
>DVED01000085.1 GCA_015295945.1 Oscillatoriales cyanobacterium M59_W2019_021
AAAAATCGAGGAGAAGTTCAGCTTGAACCCCGAAAATTTTCCGAGAATTCGACTCAACTTCTGGTTGGGTTACTTTGTCGTTAGTCTAAACTCCAGTAACCACTAACAAACCCCAAACCCCCAACCCCCAACCCCGGCAAAGGATTCGGCTCTTAACCCGTACTGACGTTAGGCTAGGGAGTCATTTGACGATCGCCCTTGCCTTTGCTGCGTCGCTTCATGCGCGCGCCGATTCCGCCTGCCAGTAATGCCCCCAACATCACAGAAGGTTCCGGGACGTCGGTCTGGTTGCTGGTAACGAGGAACGCATTATCTTGAATGTTGGTAATCGAGGAATTGCGGCGGATGATATCCGACAGGCGCGTAGTTTCGATTTGGGGCAACCAATCAGCAACGTTGGGATCGTTGAGGTAAAAGAACCGATCGCCCGATCGCAGTCGCCCGAACTGGTCGGCGATAATGGAGTGGAAGATTCCCCCCACCATACCCCCATTTACGTGGTCTTCCGCCAGTCCGCCAATCCACAAATCTACATCATCAACGCTATCGTAAACGCTGGCTAAGGCATTTTGAACCGCCATATTCGAGGTGATGTCGGCAAAGCTGGTAGCCGCCCCCAATCCCAGTGCTACCCGCATTTGATTGTACGCCGGGAGTCCGTGGTCGCGTCCCCGCTGCAGATTCAGCGAGGCGAGGTCGAAACCGCCCGCTCCTGGAGGTCCGAACAGGAAGTTGCGCACGTCGTCCACGATGTGGGTATCGACTTCTTGGGCTTTTTGGGAAGCCAACCCCAACAGTAGAGAATCGACGCCGTTCTCGACAATGGCATCGGGGTTGAAGAACGAGTTGCGTAAGGCAATGCTACCGGGGGACGTGCCGTCGTTGTTAATGCGCTGGAGTTGCGGCGACAGCATGGTGTGACCCACGCGGAAGGCGGCGGTGGAAAATTCGTTGGCAATTCCGGCGTTGACGGTGGCATCGTAACCCATGTAGGTTCCCAGCGCCCCGTCACCCAGCAACATTGGCAAGAATTCGTTGTAGGTAATCACTTGAATTTGGGCGCCAACGATCGATCGGGCTTTTTGATAGATATACTCATCGACGTTCATCCCAGCATCTGCCGCTTTCTGTGCCACGTGGGGGTCGGCGGCAATCTCGTCGGCAAGGCGGTTGTGTTCCCGCACGAATAAGGTATGGGTGGCAGTCAGCCCGATTTGTTCGTTGGCTCGCACGTCACCGGCTAGAAAGAAATTCGCCCCCGTTCCTCCGGCATTGGGCAATCCGGCGGTGTTGAACATCAACAGATTCCCATCGCTGGTTTTCAATTTGCCCGAACCGTCGAGGGTGCGCAAGGTATTTGCCCGTACCGGGTCGGAACCGTACACCATCGAGGCATCGATGTAACTGGTGATTTGGTTCATCTGCTGGCGGGGATTGCCCATTCCGGTTCCCGTGGTGGCGTCGTAGATCGATCGGTTTAAACCGATAGTAGCCGTTCCCGTGCTGTAGGGATCGAAGTAGGGATCGCCCGTGGGAACCAGTACGTTAAACGCTTCGCCTGGGGCGTGGGTTTCGGTGAGATCGAGATCGTGGTCGATAAACTGTCCCCACTGCCACAGCCAATCGCTGGCATTGCGGGAGTTGAAGATCGATCCCGATTGGCTGGCAACGGCGTTGCTGACGGCACGCGGACTGGGCAAACTGCTGGGATCTCCACCGCGCGGCATCCACACGCCATCAGCGTAAGCGGGATCGGTCATCCGCAGTAATTGGGTATCGGCAGCCCCCCAATGGGGGTTGGTCAGATTGTTGCCCGAACCGTCGAGGGTGCGGAATGTGGCGGCGGCGGCAATGTCTGGCACGATTGCCACGGCAGCGGTGGCAACAAGGATGGAACTGATTGGACGGAAATACATGGCTATCATCAACCGAACTCCGGAGAGAATGAAAAAACTACGGATAAACCCTGGGAAAAACTCGTGCTGGAAATGTCTCCCACTTACCTGCAAATAAGTGGGATAGATGTTTAGGCGATCGTTTCGTTATTCCGTGCTGTGCTTCTGTGCTTTGCTGATAAACTTAACGGTTAACGCCTTTAGCTAACACTAGCTTTCGATCGCTCCGATCTCTTGGAAAATTTGCTCATCCCCAACACCGACAATCCAGAATCAATTGCCGACGGCATTGTGCCTAATTCATGTTCTATATAAGATTCGGGGGTTCGATCTGTTTTTTTCGCGAATCTTAAAGAAAATTAACACAAAGCTCGACGATCTGGCAATCGTTACGGAGATTGGATTGAGAATGGAGTCCGAAAGTTTCCGATCTCGACCGCATCCATCGCAGTCGCCAGACCCGTGAGAACAACAGTCCAAGCTGAAACCCCATCGATCTTTTCCCTTCTGCTTTTTGCAGTATATTCAGTGGATTTCAGGTAGAATTCACAGCAGGCAACAAATCAACCCCCATTGAGGATGTATAGCTCAACCCTGCAAACCCTGGCGCAATGGCTGGCGGGAGAATTCGACAATCGAGAGCAAGCCTTCGAGTCCCCGCAATGGTTCGTCCACTTGCACCTCTGGCATCGTCTCTTGCCGAGGGCGATCGATGGTAACATCGCATTATTTGCCGAACAAGCCTCGGTCATCAGCCAAAATCCTCCCTATCGCCAGCGAATTTTAGTGTTGTACCCGACAGATTCTTCCGATCTCGTTCTCGTTCGGTATTGGGCTTTTAAACATCCCGATCGAGTTCAGGGAGCCGGAGCCAATCCCAGCTTACTAGATAATATTAGCGAATCTGATCTCGAAGCGCTTCCCGGATGTTATTTAAAGGCAATCCTGCAAAACGATACTTTTATTGCCCAACCAGATGAGGGAGTGAATTGTTATTTTCAGTATGACGGACAACAACGTCAAGTCGTGTTGGGCTTTGAATCTAGCGATCGCACATTTAAAAGCTTCGATCGCGGCGTCGATCCGATAACCCAAAAAGGACTGTGGGGTGCATTAATGGGACCGTACGAGTTTAAAAAACAACAGAATTAACCCAACCGCGAATTGGGAGAAGCCGTGAAGACGGGTTTTGTATCTGTCGCCGCCAATTCCCTTCCCAGGGAAGGGAAGATTTCTCAAAGCGATTTAGATTAATTAGCGGGCAATTTCCGCCTTTCTCAACAAACGGGTTCGATTGGACAAACTTGGGTTTTATCCGGCAAATTAACTGAGGCAAATGCCGACATTTTAGAAGTTGCCAAAGATTGCTACCGATACCATTGATCGCGATCGGCAACGACTTTACAATTACATCAACAGATTGGGGGCGGGCAATAAAATAATAGCCAGGAAAGTCAATGCTAGCAAGCCCAAAAAGTCTCGGGTATTGTCGAGTTCGCTGACGTCGTTGAGGGCGGGTTCGTCGCGGATAGGCATAAAGAAAAATAGCAAAGCCCAGACCCACAAATCCCGATGGATGAAAGCAAGCAAAAGCATCAGCAAGCGAACGACTTGAGCGATCCCCAAGGCAGTTCGCTGTCCGAACATGGCATGAACCATGTGACCGCCGTCGAGTTGTCCGATGGGCATCAGATTGAAGGCGGTGACGATCAAACCCAGGTATCCGGCGATCGCTACGGGATGGAGATCGATCACCTTTTGTGCCGTCAGGGCGCTGCCGAAGGTTAACTTGCCGATTAGGGTCAGCAACAGCGAAAAGCTGGGCGTGAGGGAATCAAAACTCAACAGCCCCGAATTTTCCGTAAGGGGTACGATTTCCGAGTGGGCAAATCCCCAAACCAATAGCGGTAACGCGATCGCCAACCCGGCAACGGGACCGGCAAGACTGACATCGAAAAGGGCTTTGCGATGGGGAACGGGCGATCGCATTTGGATGAATGCGCCAAAGGTTCCCAAAAACACGGGAAAGGGGATGAAGAAGGGCAACGTGGCGCGAATTTTATACCATTGTGCGGCGAGGTAGTGACCCAATTCGTGGGTTCCCAAAATGGCGATTAAGGAGAGGGAATAGGGCAACCCCCGCAACAGCAGTGCCGGATCGTCTTGGAGATCGGTTGGGGACACGCCGCTGAAGATAGCACCGCTTCCGGTGGTGGTGAACAGGGTGATCAGCAGCAGCAGGGCGGCAAAATTGGGCTGTAAGATGGGGTCGGATTCAGTTCGCTCGCGCGAGCGACTCCCTTTGGGAGTATCTCCGGGCAACGACTCCGATCGATCGATCGTTTGAGCTTGAGGATTGGGAACGAGGACGAAAAAGGGCTGCTGGGCATTCCAATTTTCGTGAAACACCACCAAGAAGCGATCTCCGAAACCCCGTTCGATATTGTCCCGAACGGTTTTGTAAGCATTATCGGGATCGGTTCGCAATTGACCCCGGCAAATCACCGCTTGGGGTCGGTACTCCAAGTTATGGATGTAGTATACCGACCACGGAAAGCAGTCTTTCAGTTTAGTTTCTTCCTCGCGATCGAAAGGACGCAACCGAGAAGCCGGAGGGTTGAATTCCTCCTCAGCATCAATCACCGCATCGTTAGATGGCGGAGGTACGGTAGTATCCGGTGTGGGAGATTCGCGCGGCTTGCGCCCCCGATAGACCAGCCACCAGTAAAGGGCAAAACACAGAACAAACGGGGCAATTGCCACGATCGCCGGAATGGGCTGATCTTCCCCGTGGACGATCGCCCAAAAGCCCAAAACCGCAGCCGGAGTCATCATCACCAGCCACAGCAGCCAAATAGGAGTGCGGGTGATGCGCGGTACGCTCCGCTGCAAAATAAGATAAGTAAAGAGTCCGAGAACTAAGAGCAACCAGAAAAAATTCATGCCATCTCTACGCTTGGCGTCGCCCAAACAACCACGGCGCATCCTGGATAATGTGTTTGCTTTCCCGCCAAATCGGGACACATTAGGAGCAACCGCCTATCTCATTGTAGAAAAAGATGCCAAGATCCTGATTGACTGTCCCGCATTTGATGAAATTACGCGAGATTTTTTGCAGGCACAGGGGGGAGTTGACTGGTTGGTGATTACCCATCGCGGGGGAATTGGCAAGGCGGTGCAAGTCCAGCAGGAAACTGGATGCGCGATCGCCATCCAGGAACGGGAAGCCTATCTCCTTAAGGATGCGAAGGTCACTACTTTTCGATCGGAGATGGAACTTCCGGGGCATTGTTTGGGGATTTGGACGCCCGGTCACTCTCCCGGCTCGTCCTGTTGGTATTATTCCGGTGGGGGCGGCATTTTGTTTACGGGTCGCCATTTACTTCCCGATCGTCACGGCAACCCCGTTCCGCTGCGTACTGCGAAAACTTTCCATTGGCGGCGGCAAATCGACAGCACCCGATCGCTCCTCGATCGCTTTTCCCCCCAAACCCTACAATTGATTTGTCCGGGCGCCAATACCGGATTCCTCCGAGGCAAACGCGGCATCGAACCTGCTTACGACCCGTTATCGGCGATCGATTTCCAGGCGTTATTGTCTGCGGAAATTGGATTCGGTCGTTAGTGGTTAGTGGTGAGTTGTTGGTCATTTGAGGTTTGGGATTGGGTAGGATGCGTTAAGCAACGCATCATTTTAATAGAGTTGCTAGTTGCTTTTCTCCCCCTGCCTCCCCGGCTTCCCCTGCTCAAGAAAGCTCAAGACTGCTCCTCCATGAAATTCCCTCAATTCTTACTCGCCGGAATCTTCCTCGCTGGAGGGACGATCGCCTGTCGTCCCCTGCATATTTCGATTCCCGCACCCGATCCCAATGCCGCAGCAGAACCGCCTAGGATGGCGACCCCAAATAATCGGGATATCGTCCGATCGAACCAGGTGCGATCGTTACCGGGACAGTTGGACGACACCCCCATGTTTAACAGCAACAGTCCGGAATGGGTGAAAACCGAGGGAATTTTACTGTCTACTTTTCCCCCAGAAGGCAAACAAGTTCCCGCAGCGCATTTAAACTTTCCCTTCGACGGAGATTTTACGATCTTCGCCCACCATTTCACCCACACTCCCCCCGATCTCAAAACCCTCTACATCGGCATTCTCGTCCGCAATCCCGGCAAGCAACCCGTAACCCTGTCTATCTTTGAAGCGGCGAGTTATTTAATGGAACCCGACGCGCCATTTAAGCAACAAGAACCGATGTTAGATAATCCCAACGGCGACATTTTTTCGGGTCCCGGAATTCGCGCCGTGGATAACGTCTTACGGGGTCGGCGATTGGAGGATTTTCCCGCGCAAATTGTCATCCCGCCGGGGCAAAGTCGAATGCTGATGAATTTACCGATTCCCGTCCGCAATTTGCCCGAACCCATTAACGGGCGATCGAGTTTTATTCACCTCGCCAGTCGCGGACAAGTTTACGTCGCAAGTTTAGCAATGTATGCCCAAAAAAATGACGACGGAACCGAACGCGCCCCCACCTTAGAAGAATGGCAAAACGTGTTAGATAAAGGGGGATTGGCAGGACCGCGCGATCGCGTGCCAACCCCGCCAAATCAAACGGGAGGATCGCTGGTTTACGGTCGCGTAGCTGGGGTGCAACAAGGATCGCGCTGGCAAGCCAATTTAACCGATGAAGCGAGTGATCGCCTCACCCTTCCCACGGTCGATCGTCCCATTTCTTATGTTATCAGTACCTTGCGTGGCGGCAGATTGGGAACGCCACAACTTCAAGCTGCACCGATGCAAGTTCGCTATCCGGATACTGCCTACGAATCCCACGGAAACTATGGCGTTCGCTACGATTTAAAGCTACCTTTATTTAACGATACCGATCGAACTCAAAAAGTTGCTATTAAGTTAGAAACACCGATCAAAGAAGACCAACTGTCCCAAGGGGGATTGCGCTTCCGGCAACCTCCGCTAGATTTTCCCTTTTTCCGGGGAACGGTACGTTTGAGTACGATGAAAGGGGAAGAACGATCAGCAATGCGTTACATCCATTTATGGCATCGTCAGGGTCAAGTTATCGAACCTTTGGAAACTGTAGAAATCGCACCCCAAGAAGTGCGATTGCTCCGTTTGGAATTTCTCTATCCCCCCGATTCGGTTCCACCCCAAGTTTTGACGATCGAAACGGTAAAATAATTGACGTAGCTCGGGGTTAGGTGGGCGAATGGAATTCACGCCGACAGAAGCAAAGTCCGCCGACGCGGACTCATCAATTCCTTAACCCGTGCAGGCGGGTTTCGCTCCTGTAGTTGCGGTTTCAACCGCCATTGTGTTGAGGGGACTTTCATTGAATACTAAGATTAGATACGCATGACCCAAAACTATCCCGATTCGACACAAATTCACCCTATTCCCGCCCACCCTCGGGTGTGTTTCCTGAAAAATGTGGTGAAATCTCCCAATATTATCGTTGGAGATTATACGTACTACGACGATCCGATGGAACCAGAAAATTTCGAGCGCAACGTGTTATATCACTTCGGCACCGATCGCCTGATTATCGGCAAATTTTGCGCGATCGCCACGGGAGTAAAATTCATCATGAATGGCGCCAACCACAGTTTAGAAGGAATCTCTACCTATCCTTTCCCCATCTTTGGTGCGGGTTGGGAAGGGGAAATGGATAAACTAATGAATTTACCCGATCGCGGCGATACGGTGGTCGGTCACGATGTTTGGTTGGGATACGAATCGATCGTGATGCCGGGAGTGAAAATTGGCAATGGGGCGATCGTCGCTGCCAAATCGGTCGTCGTTAAAGACGTTCCTGCTTATACCATTGTGGGAGGAAATCCAGCCCAACTTATCAAACAACGGTTCGGCGATGAGGAGATCGCTTTACTAGAACAGATAGCTTGGTGGGATTGGGATCTCGATAAAATGACTCGCAATCTTCCCTACATCATGGGGAACGACGTGCGAGCTTTGTGTCAAGCAAAATAAATGAAAACGAACTCATATTCGTAGCGAAGCCGAACGTGTTGACACTCCCCGCTAAATGCGAGACGGGGATTCTTGGTTCGTCGCGATGCCGTTAGTTGGGTAACGTTAGTACGGGTTAAGCAAAACCCTATATTCCTTGTTGTTGATGGGGTTGGGAGTTTGAGGATTTTAGATTTTAGGAGATTTTAGATTTGGGGTGGGGATCTATGACCCCTAACGGGTTACGCTAGCTCAGCGCATGGCGCTTAGCTATATCCCAAAAAAAATCCCCTCGGGAGAGGGGAAGCACATGTCAATAGCTTGGCGAAAAATCGATCGCTGGCTTACGCAGCTTTTTGTTGCTTCTTGCCGCGACGCTTCAGAGCGGAACCGAAGCCGAGAGCCATCGCAGAACCCACGATCGTCATCGGTTCGGGTACGTCCTTGTCGCTGGTGGGGGGGGTGACAGTCATGCCGCGACCCGTGCCACTATCTCCATTAAAGCCATTACCGTCAATGCTTTGGTAGCGAACGCCGAAGTTGCTCAAACCGAAGCTGGAAACCGCACTGGCGAAGTTCAACGTTGCGGTGAAGTTGCCGCTCGATCCCGCAAAAACACCACCGTTCCGTCCGCCTTGACAGTTATTACCATTAGTAAAGCAGACATCGAGAGCCCCAAATTGGTTGGGTAAGGAACCGTCTTTAACGACGTTGCTGAAGAGACCGGTGGAAGTACCAAAGTTTCGGCGAGGTAAATCCACACCATCAAGATTGAAACCTAAAACCGAAGTCCGAGAGTTAATGCCTCCATCGGAAAGGTTGCTCAGCATGATATCCCACTCCGCGCTGTCACCGTCAAAGCTGAGCAGCTTAAAGATCGCTTTCGACTTCAAGCCATCGACATTCTGAGTGGCAACATTACCATCGAACTCGATCTCGAAGGACTTACCAACGTCATCGCTGGTGATTCCGGTGACGCTACCGCCGTTGAGGGTAAACGCAGAAGCCGAAGGAGCGCCAGCCAAGAAAGCGAGACCCAAAGTGGAAACAGCCGATAATCCGAGGGCAACTTTAGAAAAAGCGGAAGTTGAAACTTTCATGGTAAGCATTAATTGGGTTGATAGGATTTGTAGAACAGTCAACAAGATGAAGCGATCCGCATTGAATCCGTTGGATGTACCCTGTCCGATCTATTTTGAGATCGTGGATTTCAGATTTTTCATTGACAGGTGTCGAACGAGATTCTAGATCCGATTGAAAACCACTATTACCATCTGTCTTGCAACAAAAAGTTGTAGGAGATTTCAGTCGAGTTCTCTTTCGGTGCTTCAATTACAACCCTATCCACCCCACCCTAGAGATGCCCACTCTTTTGGTAATATTTTATACAGTCTTTAACTAAGTAACTTTTTTTGTGTGGAAAGCAAAAACTTAAGAGTTGAAATTGATGGAAGTCTCTACTCCCTTGAGATCGAGGTCACACCCGGAAATTTTATAGAGCTTTATAAAATCTTGTTAATTTGAGTTTTATCGCTTTAAAAAACCGATAAAAAATAGAACTTAATGCGGGGTCTCAGTCCTCATAGGGCTGCCACAAATGGAGAGCGAAATCGAGAGTTTGGAGTTGGAGTTGCCAACGGGTGAATTTCCAGGGCTGAGAGGCTGCCAGATAGAGTAAGATGAAGCTTCCCCTACAGAAATCGATCGTTCAGTGACACCCTTCCAGACCGTGAAATTAGCAGAGTTTTCCCCTATAGCGGCGATCGCCACCACTGCCAACAGCGCCCGACGCCTCGGGCAACTCCGTCAAATTGCCGATGTCACGCTGTGGGTTCCCCCTTCTGTCACCGACATTCCCCACGCGCAAATTTATACCATCCCTTTAAAAGAACATATCGCGACCTTATGGTCGCACCATCGGGCGTTGGTGTTCGGTTTGGCAACCGGTGCGGTGGTGCGGTTAATCGCTCCCTTGCTGCAAGATAAATCGATCGATCCGGCGGTGGTGGTGGTGGATGAAGCGGGGAAATTTGCGGTGAGTTTGTGTAGCGGACACCAAGGCGGTGCCGATCGTCTCACCCAGTCGATCGCCCGACAGTTGGGGGCAACACCCGTGTTAACCGGAGCTTCCGCCAGTTTGGGACTGCCGGCGGTGGATTTGTTGGGGGTTCCCTTCGGTTGGACGAAAGGAACGGGAGACTGGACGGGAGTGAGTGCGGCAGTGGCGCGAGGGGAAACGGTAGAAGTGTTTCAGGATGCGGGTTGGGAGTTGAACCTTCCCCATCCTGCCTTCGCGATCCAAAATTTACGCTCGTGCAGCGACCCCCAGGGAGTATCGCCCGATTCTATCGATCCCAATTCTCCGAAAACCGACCTCAAAGGTAGAATTTGGATTAGTTTTACCCAGCGACAGTTTTCCCCAGAATCGCCCTTACCCAAGGTACAGTGGCATCCTCGGGTGTTGTGGGTGGGGGTGGGATGCGAGCGGGGAACCCCTCGGAGTGCGATCGAAGACGCGATCGCACGGGTGTTTCGGGCAAATCACCTCGCCGAAGGATCGATCGCCGGAATCGCCACGATCGCTCTAAAAGCCGATGAGGTAGGATTGTTGGAGTTGTGCGGCGATCGCCACCTCCCCCTCGTTACCTTTTCCCCCGAACAACTGCGCGACATCGAAGTTCCCAACCCTTCGGAAGTGGTAGATCGAGAAGTGGGAACCCCCAGCGTAGCCGAAGCGGCGGCAATTTTCGCGGCTTCCTCCGATTCCTTGCAGTTCCGACCCCCCTTAGTCCCTGCAAGGGGGGAGACCACTCGTCCCCTCTCCTCGGAGGAGAGGGTTAGGGAGAGGTGGGAACGAGATGGGGGTCAACTCCTCGTCCCCAAACAGATTTACAAACCCGAAAACCAACCCGGTGCGGTGACGGTGGCAGTGGCAGTGGCTTCGCGGGAATATACCGGACGCGACGGCAAATTATGGCTGGTGGGAACGGGACCCGGTTGTTTGGAACAGATGACTCCTGCCGCCCAAGATGCGATCGCCCGAGCGGATGCCATCGTCGGTTACTCTCTCTATATCAATTTGGTGCGTCCCCTCCTCCAGCCCCAACAAATTATCGAAGCCTTGCCCATTACCCAAGAACGACAGCGGGCGCAACGAGCGATCGATCTCGCCCAGTGGGGTTTGACGGTTGCGGTTATCTCCTCCGGTGACTGCGGGATTTACGGCATGGGAGGCTTAGTTTTGGAGGAATTGCAAGCCCGAAATTGGGATGGAAAAACCCCTTCCCTGCAAGTGTTTCCCGGTATTTCCGCCCTGCAATCGGCAGCCTCGCGGGTGGGAACCCCGCTCATGCACGATTTCTGCTCCATCAGTTTGAGCGATTTGCTGACGCCTTGGGAGGTTATCGAAAAACGGCTGAATGCGGCAGCAGCAGCAGATTTTGTGGTCGCCCTGTACAATCCCAAATCGCAAAATCGCACCGAACAAATCGCGATCGCCCGACGAATTTTCCTAGAACATCGTTCTCCTCAGACTCCGGTGGCACTCGTTCGTTCTGCCTATCGCGACGACGAACGAGTGATGTTAACCACGCTCGATCGTTTTTTGGAGTTTGAAGTCGATATGCTGACCACGGTTCTCATCGGCAATACTCAAACTCGATCGTACGAAAACTGGATGATTACGCCTCGAGGCTACTACTAGCAATTTACCTAGTCACAAATAACGGGTGGAGGCTGGCGCAGAAATTTGGTGAGACCGGGACGCATATCCGATCGTCAATCCCTATTCCGCGAGATAGAGCGCTACGTAAATACGTTAGGACAATTTTGTAAGGGTATAGGCGTAGCCAGCGCTCTGCCTTCTGCGATACAACATTCCCCCGCTCAAGTTCTGTCTGAAGGTAGAAGTCGAGCCGGGGTCGTAATTAGTATCTTAGGATTAATCGAACGACAAGCATTTAGCTTTTGAGAGTTAAATTCCTCATCGATCGCAATGCTTGTTGTCCAAGCCAAACTTGGGTGCGTTACCTCTAAATCTTGAGAGCGACTGCCAACACACGAATTATCAAAATTTTTTTAGTGGGCGTCATCGGAAAATTTAGAAACATACAAATCGGATAACCCTCAAATAAAAGGAGAAAAAATCATGGGTTTAATTGCATGGGCTGTATTAGGATTACTAGCTGGTGCGATCGCCAAAGCCATTTATCCCGGATCTCAAGGCGGCGGTATCCTAGCAACAATGCTTCTGGGAATTGTGGGTGCTTTCCTTGGAGGCAGTCTGTATACGCTACTAACCACTAGCAGCTTGCAACTAACGGCAGCAGGTTTGAGTATTGGCGGGTTAGTGGTTGCCGTTTTAGGGGCGATTCTCGCGATCTACCTGTGGGGTTTATTGGCACGTTCTGCCTAAACTTTCATCACGCCATCCGGCTTGCTAATTTTGCGCTCGAGTCTGGTTGAAAAAAACTAGATTCGAGCGAGATTAATCTACCTAGCATATTGTGATACAACGATGGATAGCAATACATTTGAACTCACCCTAGAGCAACAGTTTCATATGCAAATGATGGAACGATCGCTCGACTTACTCTCCAAAGAGCAAATGCAAAGTTTATTTCTAGAAACCTCGCGATTACTGATGATTAAGGAAAATATCATTAAAGGCTTGATGCGAGATAAAATTTTAAAGAAATGAGCCGTAGCGAACGCCAATATCGATTCAGAATGCGCCAGTTTGGATGGCGAGATGAACTTAAATTTCTCATTCGCGGAATATCCGGGGGATTCCTGTTTGGGATTCCTTTAATCTATACGATGGAAGTCTGGTGGATTGGCTCTTACACCGAACCCCCGGTTAAACTGGCACTACTCGCCGTAACCTTTGGAGTTATTTTTTTACTCAGCCGGACGGAAAGTTTTGGGGACGATCCCAGCGAGCGGTTTTCTCAAACCTTCAGAAAAAGTATTAAATCTTTAGCGATCGGGATTATTTGTACGACTTTTATACTCATTCTTTTAAGAGAGATTAGAATCGAAACATCCTTAAATGAAGCATTAGGAAAAATTATTTACGAAGGGATGCCGTTTTCGATCGGGGTAGCCTTATCCAAGGTTCTTCTCAACGATACAGACGACGATCGCTTTGAGGATAAGGCAGATTTAAATGAAAATCAATACTCAGCGGGAGCGTTAAGATCGGAAGATCTCTACAGTGCGACGTTAGCCGATATTGGAGCAACCTTTATCGGTGCTTTTTTTATTGCCTTTAGTATCGCGCCAACGGATGAAATTTCCATGCTAACCTCGGCAACTTCACCACCTTTTTTGCTCGCAATTATTGCCGCTTCTTTGGCGATTTCATACGCGATCGTCTTTGCCTCTGGATTCACAACGCAAGACAAACGAAACTCGCAACGAGGATTGTTTCAAAACCCGATCGACGAAACGGTCATGTCTTATTTGGTTTCGCTTTTTGCCTCAATTTTGATGCTATTATTTTTCCAGCGTTTAAATTTTTCCGATCCGTGGACGTGGTGGCTCGAACAAGCACTGATTCTAGGATTGCCCGCGACTGTGGGGGGTGCGGCAGGAAGATTGGCAGTATGACCCAAATCTCGAAAATTCGATCGAAATCGAAACGAAAATCTCGAACTTTTGCCGAAAAGGTGACCTTTGTCTTCTCGGTGCTAGTAGTTAGCATTCTGGTTAGTTTAGTTCTGATAGTCTGGATTTTTAAAGGCGAGCGACCTCCAGTCCTCGAAATTGCGAGAAATGGAGAAATTCGCGCGGTCAACGGACAGTTTTACGTTCCTTTTGTGCTGACTAATGAAGGCGGAGAAAATGTGGAAAACGTCCAGGTTGTCGGAGATCTAGAAATAGATGGCAAGACGGAAGAATCGGGAGAGCAGTCGATGGATTTTCTGTCCGCCGGAGAACGAGAAGAAGGCGCGTTTATCTTCCACCGCAACCCTGAAGACGGTCGGGTGATGTTGCGGGTTGCCAGTTATAAAGTCCCTTAAAATCCATTCTCGATCGCTTCTAAATTAGGTTGTGCGGAAGGATCTTCGATCGCTTCTGGAGAGGGTTGAACGGACGAATCTTCGATCGCCGCCAAAGGATCGATGGGGGGCTGAATTTCCGGTGGCGGCGCACCGTACAGCTTGGCGACCAACCCAGAAATCCACTGACCGGTTTCGCTCGACGCGCTGACCTGTTCGTTCGCCCATTTCATCGCCGCTTGACGATCGCCTTGAGCCGCTTTCAGTAACGTTCCCCAGGCAATGGTATCGGCATCCGACGACACCCGCACCGCCACATCGATGCGCTGCCAAATGCGACCCGTATCGGTTTTCAACAGTTCGATAATTTCCGCTTGCTGGTCGGGATTGTTCTCTAAAATCTCTAACGCCGTCCGCCATTGCCCGTCGATCAGCGCTGCCAGCACCGCTTGACTGGGACTCGCCCACGCTGCTTTTGCCTGATTTTGGGTGATGCGCGCGTGTAGGGCAACGACATCCATCTGTGCTTGAGCCGCTGGCGTCCAATTGCTACCGCTTTCTCGCTTCAGCACCCCCAGAATTTCCAAGGCAGGCGACCACAACCCCTTACGGGCGAGTAACAGAGCATTTTTGTAAGTGCGGCTGTCGAAAGCGGCTTCCGATAGGGTAATCTCTTGCAACTGGATGGGGTTGAGGATGAAGTTGCGCGGTTGCACCTGGTACACGTCAATGTAGGGTTCGAGTCCGATACTGCGATCGATCGTCAGTTCCGCCGTTTTTCCCCCCGTTACCTCTTGCCATTCGGGAATTTGCCCCGAAGGACTCGTCCACTGCAACATCAAACTCAAATGCGATCGACTGGGATTGTAGTGGAAAATTTGCCCGTAGCTCATCTGCGAATCCCCTTCGAGGCGACTGCCTTGAAGGTTGAACCACAGTCCGGTATCGGGCGCTTTGCTGTCGAAGCGTTTTAAAGCCGTCAAATCTAGCGGGCGATTGGAACCCGATGCCGAAGACAAGTTGGCTAGGGAGGCGATAACGAAGGATTCCGCCGGACCTGCCACTTCAACTTGGTTGACGAGATAGTAGTAGTCGCGATCTTTGTTGGGGGTAAACTCTTCGGATGCCGATTGATACACCCGCAGTTGGGTAATGGGACGACAACCGCGATCGCAATTGGGACGCTGGAGGTAGACGGGTAAGAGGATCTCGGTTTTCCCGTCGTTTGCCGAAGACAGAAACACCGTTTCCCCGGCTTCCATCCCTTGTTGCTTCAAACTTTGGTGGATTTCGTCCAAGGTTTGGGGGGCAGAAGGGTTGTCCGTGGCAATTTTCGCCCATTCCGGCAACCACCGCGTCGTCCAAGCGAGAGATTCTGGATGCAGCATCGACTGCACGCTGAACCACGCACCGCCTGCCATCAACCCCAGACCCCCTAACAAGGCGACGATCGCACCCAAGACGCCATAGGTCTGTTTTGGAGGGGAACGGCGGGGAGAACGAGCGGGGGGTAATGCGTTCAGTTGTCGGGGTGCGAGTCGAGAGGGTTGACGCCTGCGAATGGCACTCGATGGGCGACGCTGGCGTCGGGTGGGTTGGGGTTTGCGTACAGTCACACTCAATGGGAGGTAAGGGTTTACTCTTCCGTGTACATCTTCTGTCACGAACCCGTCTGATGTCTAGTGGTGGTATTCCTGCTGACGACTGGGCCGCCGATGGTCTTGGGGACTTAAAACTTATCGATCGCCCGTTCCCAGATCCCGAATATGCCGCTACAATACGATCTAGATGGCGCTGCGGCGTTGGTGACTGCCAATATTGTTTTGTGATCTACAATCATCCTGTATATGGGAATTAGCAAGCGTTGCGCGGCAGTAGACCGAGCACGTACTCGGAAACTTCAAGCGCGAAGCCAAGATGCCCACTTGATATATGCAGGTCAAAAACTGAGGTAAGACGGCGTTGCGGTGAATCTTTTCTATTAGCCTCCTTTGTCTGCGGACACAGGGGGCTTTAAATTGGTTATTGGTCATTAGTCATTGGTCATTTGGGGAGTTGCTAGTTGCGCTTTCGCATTCACGATCTCCGTGTCTCCGTGTCCCCCCTTCCCCTGCCTTACAGGTGTAGGTTTTTGACAATCAAGTGAGTGTGGACTAACGATCGGGTAATTCAGAGCGTGACGGCAACGAAAATTCAAAGGTTTTGCTTCCCCGGCTCCCCCTGCTTCCTCCTGAACTCCTTCTAAATAGGTTGCGATCGCCTCCTCCTCAACGGTAGGATAGTAGACCTGACCTCATGCACTCCGGGAATCCCCATGGCTAAACGCATTCAATTATTGTTAAATCAAGATGTCCGCAAATTGGGCAAAGCGGGCGAAGTGGTCGAAGTTGCGCCGGGATACGCTCGCAATTATCTCATTCCCCAAAATATCGGCGTGCGCACGACGCCCGGTATTTTAAAAATGGTGGAATGGCGCAAGCAAAAAGAACAAGAGCGCTTGATCAGTATCAAGCAAGAAGCCGAATCGCGCAAGCAGGCATTGCAAACCATCGGTCGCTTTACGATTAAGAAGCAAGTGGGCGAAAAAGATGCGATTTTCGGTACGGTGACCGATCGCGAAGTGGTCGAAGCCATCCAAGCAGCAACGAACCAGGAGATCGATCGCAGAGGCGTAACGCTGCCGGAAATCAGCAAAACGGGTTTCTACAAGGCTCAGGTGAAGTTGCATCCGGAAGTCACCGCAGAAATCGAGATCCACGTCGCGCCGTTGTAAGTTCGCTCGAGTCAAGGATGTGCGGGACAATCATAGACCCCTACTGTGGGTCAACGGCTGTTGACCCTGGTGGCTGTTGACTCCTAGGTCGAATCTCAGACAAGCGAATCCCTTAATTTCTTTGCAAGTCCCTGATTGGAAGTCTCAACCTCGATCGATGTTGGGAAATTGCCACCCAGACCGCTAGAAGCGGTCTACAATTTTTTTTTAAGGCGGCTTTTTAGATTACCCAGAGTCCGATCGCCCTGGAACCGACGACTGAATTATGGTTCGAGAACTTAACTTTCAGGCTTATCAAGAAGATCGGCTTCCCCCGCAAAACATCGAGGCGGAGGAATCGATTCTCGGGGGAATTTTGCTCGATCCCGAGGCGATCGCGCGGGTGCGGGAAGTGCTGGTTGCCGAAGCGTTTTATATCGGCGCCCACCGAGATATCTTCAACGCCGCGCAATGGCTGCACGAGCGCGGACAACCCACGGATTTGATCGGCGTGACGGCGTGGTTGCAAGATCGCAACTTGTTGGGCAAAATCGGTGGGCAGAGCAAACTGGCGCAATTGGTCGAGCGCACGGTGTCGGCGGTGAATATCGACCAGTACGCGGCACTGGTGATGGACAAGTATTTGCGCCGCCAGTTGATTAAAGCGGGATACGAAATTCACCAACTGGGTTACGAAACGTCTTCGCAATTGGATATCGTTCTCGATCGCGCCGAACAAACGATCTTTGGGGTGACGCAAAAACGCCCGCAACGGGATTTCGTGTCGCTCGAAAATACTCTGGTTCATGCCTTCCACGAAATCGAACTGCGCAACGAGGAACAAGCTTTACCGGGTTTGCTCTCCAGTTTTTACGATCTCGATGCGATGACCGGGGGATTTCAGCGATCGGATTTGATTATTATTGCCGGCAGACCCTCGATGGGTAAAACTGCTGTGAGTTTGAATATCGCCCACCAAATTGCCGCGCGCTATCGCTTACCCGTGGCGGTGTTTAGTTTGGAGATGTCCAAAGAGCAATTGGTGCAGCGATTGCTGGCAAGCGAAGCGGGAATTGAAAGCCAACGCCTGAGATCCGGACGCATCAGTCAAAATGAATGGGAACCGCTGAGTCACGCCATCGGTACGCTATCGGAATTGCCGATTTTTATCGACGATACGGCAAATTTAACGGTGACGGAAATGCGATCGAAATCCCGTCGCTTGATGGCGGAACGGGGCGGTGAAATGGGCTGTATCGTTCTCGATTATTTGCAGTTGATGGAAGGCAGCGGTAGCGATAATCGGGTACAGGAATTGTCTCGCATCACCCGATCGCTCAAAGGGTTGGCGCGGGAATTAGACGTTCCGGTGATCGCCCTTTCCCAACTCAGTCGCGGCGTAGAAGCGCGCAATAATAAACGTCCCATGCTGTCGGATTTGCGCGAATCTGGCTGCTTGGCGGGCGACAGTTTGGTGACGCTAGCCGATTGTGGTATACGAGTCCCCATTCGCGAATTAGTGGGGAAATCGGGTTTTACAGTCTGGGCATTGAATGAAGCTACGCTGCAATTAGAAAAGGCAGTGGTGAGCCGTGCTTTTGCCACGGGTGTTAAGCCCGTATTTCAGTTAAAAACTCGTTTGGGACGGACGATTCGAGCCACGGGCAATCATAAGTTCCGAACACTTAGCGGCTGGAAGCGCCTCGATGAGTTACAAGTCTCAGAGCGAGTCGCACTTCCCCGCATTGTGCCGAGTCCGTCCGAGCGATCGAGCGATGATGCCCGTTTGGCTTTGCTGGGACACTTGCTGGGCGATGGATGCACCCTCCCCCGTCATGCCATCCAATACACCACAAAAGAGGAAGATCTCGCTCAGCTTGTTGTAGCTCACTGCGGGACAACGTTGTACAAACAAAATGTCAGTCGCGATCGCGCGGCTAGACTGGCGACGGTTGTCCGCTCTGAAGAAATCGAACGCTTAGCCAATAGCGATATTTATTGGGATGAAATTGTCTCGATCGAAGCGGATGGGATGGAAGAAGTTTACGATTTGACCGTTCCCAATTTGCACAATTTTATTGCGAATGACATTATCGTTCACAATAGCATCGAACAAGATGCGGATGTGGTGATTATGGTATACCGCGACGAGTATTATTTCCCCGATTCTCCCGATCGCGGCATTACCGAATTGATCGTTACCAAACATCGTAACGGACCGACGGGGGTGGTGAAGTTACTCTTCGATCCCCAATACACCCGCTTCCGCAATATGGTCAATCGCGAACGATAGTTCAGTGACCAATGACCACTCCCAAGCAACTAACCACTAACCACGAACCACGAACAAACCCCAAACCCCAAACCCCAAACCCCAAATAACAATTACAATCACAATCGATCGGTTGCTGCTACCATAATCGAAATGCTGGATCGATCGGGATTGTCGGATGGGCAAACTACTCAAGCAACGAACGACACAAATCGCACTGGTACTGCTTCTGGGACTGGGGGCGCTGTTGACAGGGGCGGGCATTTCTGTCTGGCGGCGGGGGAGCGAACGGCAAGCGACAATTCCAGAACCCGACCCTAGCGATGCTAAAATCGCTGCCGTGCTGTTGCTGCCGCCAGAGGAACAGAAACCGGCTTTAGAAGAATTGGCAAACGGGGGATCTTCGATCGATCGCCATCGCGCCCGGTATCTCTTAGCCGTGAATGCGATCGCCCAAAAACAGGGAGAGGTAGCTCTCGAACAGTTAAACGGGTTAGAAAAAGAGTATCCCGTTTTGGGGGGTTATATCTTACTCCAACGCGCCCGCGCGTACGAGCTTTTGGGCGATGCCAGTCAGGCACAAGCGACCTACCAGCAATTGGCGGAGAACTACGGGGAAGAACCCGTGGCGGCTGAAGCTTTATTCGCTCTGAGCAAAACCGATCCCCAATCCGGACAAGCGGCGATCGAAAAATTTCCCCTCCATCCGCGCACCGCAGAAATTGCCCGCCAAAAACTGGCAGCCAATCCGGATGCCGAAACCCGTAAAGCTTTGCTGCTGTTACTGGCACAGCATTTGTATTTAGAGGATATCGGCAATCTCTTGGCGCAGTTGGGAAATCGCTACGGCACGACGCTGACCCCCCAAGATTGGGAAACCATCGCCTTTGGTTACTGGGAAAAACAGGATTACAAAAACGCCGGAAAAGCTTACGCTAAAGCGCCGCGCACCCCGCAAAATCTCTATCGTACGGGGCGGGGATTGCAACTGGGGGGAGCCAACACAGAAGCGAAAACGGCGTACCGACAAGTGGTCGCTGCCTATCCGGAGACAGAGGAAGGGGGTCTGGCGTTGCTGCGGTTAGCGCGGTTGTCGAACGATCGCGAAGCCATCCCTTACCTCGATCGCCTGATTGCTAACTTTCCCGACCTCGCCGCCGAAGCGCTCTTAGATAAATCAAAAATTCTCGATCGCCTCGGGAGCGAAAAATCGGCAACGCAAGCTCGCCAATCCATTCTCCACCAGTACGGCAACTCCGACTCCGCCGCCGAACTGCGCTATACTACCGCCCAAGGACTCGCCCAAGCGGGTCAGTACCAAGAAGCGTGGAAGTGGGCGGAGCAAATTATCAAGGAAAATCCCCAAAGCGAATACGCCCCCGAAGCGGGATTTTGGGTGGGCAAATGGGCGCAAGCGCTCGATAAAATGCCCAAAGCCAAACAAGCGTTTGAATACGTGGTTGCCAACTATCCCCAATCCTACTACGCTTGGCGTTCTGCCGTGTATTTGGGCTGGGATGTGGGCGATTTCACCACCGTGCGCCAACTCTCCCCCACCGTGGAAAAATTGAACGATCGCCTGGTTCCCCCGGCCGGTTCGGAAACGATAAAAGAATTGTACGCCCTCGGGCAAGATCGCGACGCTTGGACGCAGTGGCACGTGGAATTTACCAACCGGATAGAACCCAGCTTTGAGGAACAGCTTACCGATGGGATGATGCGGATGGGGGTTGGCGATACCCTCGACGGGATTTTCATGTTGTCCAATCTTGCCGATCGCGACGATCCCGAGGATAAAGCCAAATACGAGGCGATCGCCCAACAACCTGCGTATTGGGAAACCTTATATCCGTTTCCTTACTTCGATCTGATTCTCTACTGGTCGGCGAAGCGCCAAATCAACCCGTTGATGACGATCTCCCTGATCCGCCAAGAATCGCGCTTTATGCCCTCGATTCGATCAGTTGCCGGTGCCGTGGGATTGATGCAAGTTCTACCGGAAACGGGAGCTTGGATTGCCGAGAAAGCCAACGAACCCCCCCCGAAGGATTTGACCGATCCCAACGATAATATTCGGCTGGGAACGCTGTATTTAGACTACACCCACGATACGTATAACGATAACTCTCTCTTTGCGATCGCCAGCTACAACGCCGGACCCGGCAACGTCGATGACTGGAAGCAACGTTTCCGCTTCGACGATCCCGATGTCTTTGCCAAACAAATTCCCTTCCCGGAAACTAACGACTATATCAGTTCCGTGTTTGGTAATTACTGGAATTACTTGCGACTGTACAACCCGCAAGTCAAGCAACAAATCGACACGCTGAAGCGGTAGGGATGGGTAATTGGTAATTGGTAATTAGCAAACATCTTCTCCCCCTGCTCAAGAAAGCTCCCCCTGCTTAAGAAAGCTCTCTTTCTCCCGAACTCCTGCCATGACCTATACCTCTACAAAACCCCTCACCGTTGGCGAATTCATCGCCCAATATGGCGACAACCCTCGCTACGAACTCGCCGATGGAGAACCGATCGACATGGAACCCACAGGTCCCCACGAAACCGTTAGCGGTAAACTCACCGTCCGCATCGGCATGGCGATTCTCAACGAGAGACTCCCCTGGTTTATTCCCCGCACTTGCCTGATTCAACCTTTTGCCGATGTTGCCACCGCTCGCCGTCCCGATATCGTCGTTCTTGACGAGACGATGTTGGCAAGCGAACCCCTGTGGCAGCGAGAACCCGTCATTACTTTGGGTCGTTCCATCAAATTGGTTGTAGAAGTGGTTAGCACTAACTGGGAAACCGATTACGCTCGCAAAGTGGAAGAATACGCACTCCTGGGTATCCCCGAATACTGGATTGTCGATTTTCGGGGTCTTGGTGGTGTTGCCTTTATCGGCAAACCCAAACAACCCACCTTCACCGTCTGTCAATTGGATGGAGACGAGTATCGCCAACAACAATATCGATCGGGAGAAGCAATTTCGTCGCCGCTTTTCCCCGATTTACAATTGCGCTTGGACGACATTCTCCCTCGATAATTTTGTACTATGGGAACCTCGAAAAATTGATTCTGGCTCGTAACCCAACGGCTGAAACCCTTGAAATCTCGTTTACTATTCTCGATAGTAGAGCCTGTTTCTCAATAATCTTGAATTAATCGAGGTTCCCTTAAAGCAAACCCAATCCCAGTTAGTTCACAGCGAAAAAATGTCCAGTTTGGGAGAACTGGTCGCTGGAGTTGCTCACGAAATTAACAATCCCGTTAATTTTATCAATGGCAATATCAGCCACGCCGAAACTTACGTTCGAGATTTGCTCGAGATGCTACAACTCTACCAAAAAGTTTATCCCGAACCTCCTCCCGAAGTTGAAGAATTGGCTGAAGAAATTGAACTCGACTATTTGATCGAAGATTTACCGAAACTGGTTTCTTCCATGAAAGAAGGCGTGAGCCGCATTTGTCAAATTTTGCTGTCTTTGCGCAACTTTTCTCGCCAAGATCGCGGCAATATGTCTCAGGTCAACGTTCACGATTGTTTGGATAGCACGCTCCTGATTTTACAGCATCGCCTCAAAGATACAGCCCCCCATGGCGGCATTCAAATCATTAAGGAATACGGCAATCTACCCGAAATTTATTGCTATCCCGGTCAACTCAATCAAGTGTTTATTAACTTATTGGGAAATGCGATCGACGCCATCGAAGAATCTCGTACGGCAATGCCAGATGCCCAAACAAAACCGCAAATTCGCATTCGCACCGAAAAACTCAACGCCAATCGAGTTGTTATTCGCATTGCTGACAATGGCATCGGCATGAATGAAGAAGTGCGATCGCAGTTATTCGACGCTTTTTTTACGACAAAACCCATGGGAAAAGGAACGGGGTTGGGACTGTCGATTTGCCACCAAATTATCACCCAAAAACATCGAGGCAGCTTGCAATGTCAGTCCGAACCGGGTAAAGGAACGGAATTTATTATCGAATTGCCGATGGGAACGGGTGAGCGATCTTGATTTCGACAGTTCGACTCGATTCTCAGGCAGATAGGTTAAGCAGGACTTACGCAAACACGCTACTCATGGGGGTGATGGTGCGTTACGCTCCGCGCTTCACACCCTACATATGGAGGCGTTGCGTAAGTCCTATTAAGAAATCGATCGATTCCACTGTTGTGAGATCCATTGTGAGCTCCATGACTTGAACCGAGAGTTTGAATGTGTTTCAACAAACAGCCTGGGGTTTAAACCCCAGGCTAATAGGAAAAGTCTTCTGAAGAAGACTGTAATAGATATTTAGTCCATTTTAATGGAGTTCGGCTATGAGCCTAGAACTTAAGTTCTAGGTGGATTTTGAGCCTCAATCGAATGGGTAAAATCGCTAAGTTTTAAGTTCGATTGTTACCCGGTAAAACCATCCTCGCAATTAAAAATTCCCGCGAGAATCGATCGCCCCTGTCAACTTCTCCAAAACCTCCGCCGTGGGAATCGAACCCAACTCTCCAGAGGCACGAGTGCGAACGCTCAAACTTTGCGATTCCACTTCCTTCGCACCTACCACACCCATCACCGGAATTTTGGCTTTTTCGGCATTGCGAATCAGCTTGCCCAAGCGTTCTTGACTGGTATCGGCAACAGCGCGAATTCCCAACCGTTGCATTTGGGAAACCACCTCTTGAGCATAGGGTAAAAACTCATCGCTGACGGGCAACAAACGCACCTGTTCTGGTGCCAACCACAAGGGGAAATCCCCTGCATACTGTTCGATGAGAATGCCAATTAACCGTTCCAAAGAACCAAAAGGAGCGCGGTGAATCATCACCGGACGCTGGCGGGAACCGTCTTCGGCAACGTATTCTAACTCGAACCGTTCCGGCAAGTTGTAATCAACTTGTACCGTTCCCAATTGCCATTCGCGATCGAGAACGTCCCGGAAAATAAAATCG
This sequence comes from Oscillatoriales cyanobacterium M59_W2019_021, assembly GCA_015295945.1. Lineage (GTDB taxonomy): Bacteria > Cyanobacteriota > Cyanobacteriia > Cyanobacteriales > Geitlerinemataceae > DVED01. The sequence goes on from DVED01000085.1 coordinate 23,860, forward strand.
AGTTTGGGACCGTAGAATGCCGCTTCTCCTGGCGCTTCAAAGGAGTCCATCCCGAGCGTTTGTACCGCATGGCGGATGGCATTTTGCGCTTTATTCCACGCTTCGTCATCACCGATGTATTTATCCGATTCCGGATCTCGAAAACTGAGTCGGGCTTTGAAATCTTTGAGTTGCAAACTGTCGAAAACCGACAGAATTAAATCCACCACGTTGAGGAATTCTGCTTCCAACTGTTCCGGGGTGACGAACAGGTGGGAGTCGTCCACCGTGAAGCCGCGAACTCGAGTTAATCCGCCCAATTCTCCCGATTGTTCGTAACGGTAAACCGTGCCGAACTCCGCCAACCGCATGGGCAGATCCCGATACGATCGCAATTCGCTCTTGTAAATTTGAATGTGGAACGGACAGTTCATCGGTTTGAGGACGAACCCTTGTTCGGCGGTTGCCGCTGCGGCATCTTCCGCCATCATCGGGAACATATCTTCTTGGTATTTCTGCCAGTGACCCGATGTTTTGAATAAGTCCACGCGGGCGATATGGGGGGTGACAACACCCAAGTAACCGCGCTTGACTTGTTCTTCTTTGAGAAAGTTTTCCAGGGTCGATCGCAGGATCGTGCCTTTGGGCGTCCACAGGGGCAAACCGGGACCGACGGGATCGGCGAAAATAAACAATCCCAATTCTTTCCCCAGTTTGCGGTGATCGCGTTTGAGGGCTTCTTCCTTACGCCGCTTGTACTCTTGCAACTGTTCCGGAGTTTCCCAAGCGGTGCCGTAGATGCGCTGGAGTTGGGCGTTGTTGGCATCGCCGCGCCAATATGCCCCCGCCACAGTTTCGAGATCGATCGCCTTGGGGTTCAACTCTGCGGTACTCTCGACGTGGGGTCCGGCGCACAAATCCCACCAGCGATCGCCCAAATGATAGAGGGTAATCGGTTCCTGGATGCTGTCGAGAATTTCCAGCTTGTAAGGTTCGCCCAAGGCTTCGATGCGCTGTTTCGCTTCCTGGCGGCTGACTTCTTCCCGAATCACCGGAAGTTTTTGGTTGATAATTTTCACCATCTCTTTTTTGATGGCTTTCAAATCTTTTTCAGCAAAGGGTTCGGGACAGTCGAAGTCATAATAAAAGCCGTATTCCGTCCACGGACCGATCGTCACTTGTGCCTTGGGAAAGAGCTTCTGCACCGCCATTGCCATGACGTGAGATGCCGTGTGGCGAATGCGCTTGAGGGTGTCGGATTCGCTGGTACGCGGCAGATAGATTTTTTCGGGTTGTTGTTCGTCGGAAGGTGACATTGACGATTTGACCATGAACGAGAGAATACAACAAAGCTTCTTTCTATATTATCGGTCATTTGGGGTTTGTCATTTACCATTTGGGGTTTGGGGTTGGTTATTAGTTATTGGCAAACATTTTCTTCCCCTGCTTCCCCTGCTCCCCCTGCTCAAGAAAGCTCCCCCTGCTCTCTTCCTCCTGTAGGCGAGAAGAGTGCGCAGCACTTACTCCTGAACTCCTATCTTACGATAAGATCGAATCTACTCCCGTTTTGTCTCCCAGTAACAGGAGGATTTAAGAAATTGAATATAAAAGATAGAAATTTAAAAAAAATTACAATGTGGAGTCGAGGATCGAGGCTTCGAGATTCAGACCGCAGGCATTCTGAGACGGTGTTTTCCTTTTCTCGAACGGAAAAAGATCGATCGACGCTGCCCGAAAAGTTCAAATTTTTTCAAAACTTTTATCAAAATTTTCTTTTAGACTTTCTCGAAAATACAGAAAAGAATCAAAATTTAAAATCCGCATCCGCTCGCCCAATCCGAAAAGAAAACCATTTAGAAAACTTTCATGACCCAGCCCATGTTACCCGAAAATTGGTAAGCGCGATCGCCGGCTACGTCTGGCAAGAGACCGATGGAGCGATCGCCCGGTTCGAGGGATTAGCGGCGGATTTCCCCGCTCGGACAGAGGCTGTAGAGGGGTTGGTATTTTCCCTGTACGGCACTCTCGCACGGCTGCGCGACCGAGAAACGGTGATCGCCGCCGTCGAAACCGATCTGGTGCAAATTCAGCGATGGATCGATCGCTATCCGCCCTTATTAGAAGAATTGCCCGAAATCGACTTAGTCGCTGCGGAGGTCAACCGAGTGCGGGGACGCCACGGGGCGGCGATCGAAAATTACGAGCGGGCGCGCGCGCGCGCGCAAAGTCGGGGAAGTCTTTACCTCGAAGCGTTAGCCTGCGAACTTGCCGGAAAATTTTATCTGAACTGGGGCAAACCCAAAATCGCGAACGTTTACCTGACCGATGCCTATCGATCGTACCTGAATTGGGGCGCGCGAGCCAAAGCCGAAGATCTCGCCCGTCGCGATTTGCCGGGGATGTCTCCGGCTGCTGAGGTTTCCATCGCCGCCAATTGGGCGGAAGCGATGCAACTCTCGCAAACGCTGTCGGGAACTCTCCAACTCGACAAACTGCTGGTGGCGTTGATGGAGATGGCGATCGACAAAACCGGGGCAAATCTGGGCATCTCCATTTTAGTCGAAGGCGATCGCCTAGAAATTGCCGCTCGCTGCGTCCGTCTCACCGCGTCTAACACCCTGCGAGCCGATTGCAACCTCCAATCGGTTCCCATCGCCACCGAAACCGCCTGCGCGTTAGACGTGCCTCAAAGCGTTATCGACAGCGTGCGACAGACGCAAATGCCACTACTGCTGACGGAGGCGACTTTAACCGATCCCTTTGCTGCCGATCCCTATTTCCGGCAGCGACGACCGAAAGCCTTGCTGTGTTTGCCCACCATCGATCGCGGCAACATGACAGGGATGATTTACTTAGAAAGTTACGATCGCCTCGATGCCTTTAGCGGCGATCGCTTGGAAATTTTACAACTGCTGGCAACCCAAGCGGCAATTTCCTTAGAAAACGCCCGACTGTACGCTCGCATCGAAGAATATTCCCACACCCTCGAACAAAAAGTTGCCGAACGCACCCAACAACTGCAACAGGAAGCCGACATCCGCAGCCAAACCGAAACCGCACTGCGGGACAGCGAAAACCGCTATAAAACCTTATTCGATAACTCGGCGCTGCAACTGTGGGAATTGGATTTGTCCGGGATGAAACAGTATTTCGACTGTATCGCCGCCTCGGGAACTGCCAGTTTCCGCCGCTTTTTTCAGCAACATCCCCAAGCGATCGTCCAGTGTTTGAAACGGTTGAAAGTCCTCCACGTCAATCCCGCCACCTATTTGGCATTCGGGGCGAAAAGCGAGGCAGAATTTTTAGCGAATTTAAATCCCATTGCCCTGTTCGCTCAAGATTTTAACGTCTTGCGAGAGGCGATCGTCGCCCTTGCCGAAGGGCGGCAGCATTTCAAATCGGAATTTCGCTACCAGCGACGGGACGGAAAATTGGGGTATACCCTGCTGCATCTCAATGTGGCGCGGGGGTATAAGGACACCTTGGGCAAAGCCATCGCCTCGGCGATCGAAATTAGCGATCGCAAACAAGCCGAATCGGCACTACAAGAGAGCGAGAGCAAATATCGCGCCCTAGTAGACGCTTCCCAAGACGCCATTTGGTCCGTAGACGATCGCGGGCGCTATACCTTCGTCAACCCAGTGGTCAAACGCATTTACGGCTACGAACCCCAACACTTTATCGGGCGATCGATCGCCGATCTCGCGCCCCCCCAAGATCGCGATCGTCTCCGCGCCGAATTCGATCGTCTCCTCGCCGACACCAGCTTCTTCCAACAAGAAGTCATCCACCACACCCGAGACGGTCAACCCATCCACCTGCTATTTAACGGCATCGTCCGGCGCAATGCCGAAGGACACATCCTCGGAGCCACGGGAACCGCCAGCGATATCACCGATCGCAAGCAAGCGGAAATCGAACTGCAACGCGCCAAAGAAGCCGCCGATGCTGCCAATCGCGCCAAAAGCGAGTTTCTGGCAAGTATGAGCCACGAACTGCGCACGCCGCTCAATGCCATTCTCGGGTTTACCCAAGTGATGAACCGCGACACGTCCCTGTCTCGGGAACACCAGGACTATTTGCGCATTATCAGTCAGAGCGGCGAACACCTGCTGGAACTGATTAACAACGTGCTGGAAATGTCCAAAATCGAGTCCGGTCGCATCGCCCTCTACGAAACCCAATTCGATTTACATCACTTTCTCGGTGCGATCGAAGGAATGCTCCAACTGAAAGCCCAGAATAAGGGGTTGCGGTTGATTTTCCAAGCGGCTGACAACCTGCCCCAATACATCCAAACCGACGAGCGCAAATTGCGCCAGGTGTTAATTAACCTACTCTCCAACGGGATTAAATTTACCGACGAAGGTAGTGTTACCCTCCGGATATCTGTTCTAAGGCAGATGGCAGATGGCAGATGGCAGAAGGGGGAAGAAGTTGGAGAAGAAGACGACCCTCGAAAAACTAATCCCCAACCCCAAACCCCCAACCCCAAACTCCAAACGTTGCGTTTCGAGGTGGAAGATACGGGAATGGGGATTCTTCCGGAGGAACTCGATACGTTATTTTTACCGTTTGCCCAAACCGCAGCCGGTCGCAAAGCCCAGGAAGGAACGGGGTTGGGATTGTCCATCAGTCGGCGGTTAGTCCAGTTGATGGGGAGCGATATTACCGTCCGCAGTACCGTCGGTCGGGGCAGTTGCTTTCAGTTCGATTTGACGTTGCCGGAGATCGAAGAAACGGCGTTACCGATCGAAGCCCGTTGGGGACGCGCTATCGGAGTCGCGCCCGGTCAAACGTCCTATCGTATTTTGATTGCCGACGATTGCCCGGAAAGTCGATTGCTGATGGTGAAATTGATGGAGTCTTTAGGATTGGAGGTGCGAGAGGCGCACAACGGTCACGAAGCGGTGGTGGTGTGGGAAACCTGGCGACCGCACCTGATTTGGATGGATATGCAGATGCCGGGAATGGACGGCTATCGCGCCACCCAACAGATTAAAGCCCGATCGCGCCTGCGGGACGGAGAGGGGGCAGTGAAAACGGCGATCGTCGCCTTAACCGCGTCGGCGTTCGAGCGCGATCGCATGGCGATTTTAGCAGCGGGTTGCGACGATTTTGTCAGCAAGCCTTTTCGAGAAGAGATAATCTTAGAGAAGTTGGCTCGGCATCTCGGGGTGCGTTATTGTTTTGCCCAGCCGAATGCCTCAGTCTCGCACGATCGATCCTCGGGTAGCGCTATTCCTACCTTGGAAACGTTGAGAAAGGAATTATCTCACTTACCGCACGAGTGGATTTTACAGAGCTACCAAGCGGCGATTAAAGGATCGGATCGCATTCTGCTGGGACTGATCGATAAAATTCCTCCGGAACGGAGGCTTTTGGCAACGGTTTTGAAAGAGTGGGTGGTGCATTTCCGTTTCGATCGGGCGATCGAATTGCTCGAACCGATGGCGAGTCTTGAAGAACGCTGGTTCGGAGATTGAAACTTGACGTTTGTCCGTCGAACCGGCACGTTCTCACCTCTGAAGTTCCCGTTTCTCCAGTTTTGGACGGGGAGGTTCCGGACTTCGCGGGCAAAAGAGGCGCTATATATTGGAAAAAGAACTGACCCTTTGCCACTTGATCGTTGATCGACAACGATCCTCCTCCTGTCTCCAACTCCATTTTCCTCATGAACCCAAATTCAACTTCATCTACTGCCGAAATTGCCAACTCGGAAATTTTGATCGTTGACGATACGCCGAACAATCTGCGTTTGTTATCGGATATGTTGAGCGATCGGGGCTACGAAGTTCGCAAGGCGATCGACGGTCAGATGGCGCTGACTTCCGCAAGAGTCGATCCGCCGGATTTGATCTTACTCGATATCGTCATGCCGGATATCGACGGCTATCAGGTTTGCCAAAAGCTCAAATCCGATGCCAAAACCCGGCAAATTCCCGTGATCTTTTTGAGCGCCCTCGACGATCCCCTCGATAAAGTCAAGGCGTTTCAGGTGGGAGGGATCGACTATATTACCAAGCCGTTCCAAATTGAAGAAGTCTTAGTGCGGGTTCGCAGTCAGTTGACCCTGCGCTATTTAACCCAGAATTTAGAAGCGCAAGTGGCAAAGCGCACGGCAGAACTGACCCAGGCTTTACACGATCTCCAAGAGGCTCAACTGCAAATCGTGCAAGCGGAAAAAATGGCAACTCTCGGTCAACTCGTCTCGGGAATCGCCCACGAAATCAACAATCCCATTGGGTTTATCGAAGGCAATTTAACGTTAGTCGATAAGGGGGTCAATCATTTACTCGAACACCTCCAACTCTATCAAAAATTCGTGCCAAATCCCAGTCCGGAAATCGAAGCCAGTGCCGAACAGATTGAATTAGAGTATTTGGTGGAAGAACTTCCCGAGATGCTCGAGTCGATGAAACTCGGAACCGATCGCATTCGCCAATTGAGCGTTTCTTTACGGAAGTTTTCTCGCCGTGACGATCGCCGCCAAGTTGCCGCCAACCTTCACGACGGGATTGACAGTACCCTCGTGATTTTGAAACATCGCCTCAAAGCCAACAAATATCGACCGGAAATTCAAATTATCAAAAAATATGGGAATCTTCCCCCCGTCAAATGCTATCCCAACCAACTCAATCAGGTATTTATGAACCTGTTAGCCAATAGTATCGATGCCATCGATGAGTTGGGAGAAGGGCGTTCTTATGCCGAGATGGAGAAAGGATCGCACCACATCTCGATTCGCACGGGGATCTCACCCGATCGCACCAAAGTGGCGATCGAAATTGCCGATAACGGACCGGGAATGCCACCGGAAGTGCGCGAGAGAATCTTCGATCGGCTCTACACCACCAAACCGCCCGGAAAAGGAATGGGTTTGGGATTGTCGATTTCTCACCAAATTGTCACCGAGAAACACCACGGTCGCCTGCGATGCAGTTCTACCCTCGGTGAAGGCACGAAATTTACGATCGAAATCCCGGTAGAATCGTAATTGGTCATTTGTCCTTTGTCATTTGGGGTTGGAATAAGAAGGCAGATGGCAGAAGGAATGATAAGGGGTTGCTGTCTACTCATCAGATCGCTTCTTCTCCCCCAGTTCCCCAGGCTCCCCCAGATCCTCTTCCTCCCGAAGTCCCGAACTCTTTTCTTTGCATGACATTCAGCCAAAATTCCTCCGAGAACCCGCTTCAAATTTTTATCGCCACGGGGGAAGTGTCTGGAGATCTGCAAGGGGCGCTATTGGTGCGGGCGTTGTACCGTCAAGCTAAGGAAATCGGGCGATCGGTGCAAATTACCGCGTTGGGGGGAGAGCGGATGATGCGGGCGGGGGCGTCGCTGTTGGGCAATACCAGCGAAATCGGGGCAGTGGGATTGTTGGAATCGCTGCCGTTTATCTTGCCGACTTGGCGAATCCAACGGCGGGCGCGGCGTTATTTGCAGCAATACCCGCCGGATTTGGTGGTGTGTATCGATTATATGGGACCCAACCTCAGTTTGGGGGCGTATTTGCGGCGGCATTTACCCTACGTCCCGATCTCCTACTATATCGCGCCGCAAGCGTGGGTTTGGTCGATTAGTCCCCAAAATACTGCCCGGATTGTAGAGATGAGCGATCGCCTGCTGGCGATTTTTCCCGAGGAAGCCCGATTTTTTGCAGAACGGGGGGCAAAGGTAACGTGGGTGGGTCATCCGTTGGTAGATTTGATGCGAGATGCCCCCACTCGCTCGGCCGCGAGGGCGCAGTTGGGGATTGCAGAGGGGACGATCGCCGTAGCCTTGCTGCCCGCCTCTCGCCACCAGGAAATTCGAGCGTTGATGCCCGTCATCTTCCAAGCGGCGCAACGGTTGCAAGCGAAAATCCCCGAGGTGCGGTTTTGGATTCCCCTATCCCTGGAAGCCTATCGAGGAGCGATCGCACGGGGGATTGCCCGATACGGATTGCGGGCGACAGTGGTGGGAAAACATACACAAACGGTACTGGTGGCGGCAGATTTAGCCATCGGTAAGTCGGGAACGGTGAATTTAGAATTGGCGTTGCTGAACGTGCCGCAGGTGGTGGTGTATCGGGTGAATCCGGTGACGGCATGGATTGCTCGAAAAGTGTTGGGATTTAAGATTCCCTTCATGTCGCCGCCGAATTTGGTGCAGATGAAACCGATCGTCCCGGAGTTGTTGCAGGAAGAAGCTACCCCCGATCGCATCGTCGCCGAAGCGTTAGCCTTACTGTGCGATCCCCAACGGCGCGATCGCCTGCTGGAAGGGTACGCCGAAATGCGCCAATGTCTCGGCGAAGTGGGAGTTGGAGATCGGGCAGCACGGGCGATTTTAGACTTACTCTAACGTCATCGGATCGTTTCCGGTCAGGATGGGGAATAGGTCATACTCCTGCCAAGTCACTGCGCGATTGGTTAAGCTAATAGCAGATCGGTCGGCAATTCCCTAGAAAAAAACCTTAAAAAGTCCCAAACCTCTTAAAATCCGGTCGATCGAAAATCAACTCGAAACTGAGTCAGGAAACAATAACCAAATAAAGTCGGTCTTGGTAGTCGCTTTTACAACACATCGGGATCGCGAGATGTTAAGGTAAAAGCATAACAATCAGACACTTTACTTGAAACTAAACCACACAATATCATGGCTCAAATACTCGATCCCTTACCTTTAGAAATCTCCAGTAACATTATTTGCTGTTACGTAAACGCTACCAGCCAAATCCAGGTAGCGCGCATTACCAATATTCGCAATTGGTATTTCGAGCGGGTGGTCTTTCCCGGACAGCGCTTGGTGTTTGAAGCCTTACCCGAAGGACTCCTGGAAATTCATACGGGTATGATGGCAAGTTCGATCCTTTCGGATACGATCCCCTGCTATCGATTGCAACTCGAAGCACTCGATGGCTTAGGAGAGGGAAAGTCTAACGCCAGCCCCGATCGAGCCATTTCTGAGTCTACCTCGCATTCGAGTTCTTCCTCAGCAAAAGTCTTAGCTTCGGTTGATTAGAAATGCCGATTTCGTCAGTGTTGGGGGCAGTCGATCTCATCGAACTGCCCCATTTTTCGCAAGCGTGAAACTCGACGCGATCGACGGTTCCCCAAACGCGATCCTCCACAGGAGTCACTGTGCGAAGGTGTCGAAAAAGTCCCCATGGCGATCTAAAATCGAATAATCTAGCACGGAGAATGGAGAGCGAAATCTTCTCGATGGTTTGAGGATGACGATGACCCCTTCCACCCCCTAGAACGTCGCGATCCCCACCCCACACTGTCTTGGATTTACCGTCTTTTATCTGGTTGTGGCGCATTGCCGCCTGGTCTATGGGCTTCTCGTTGCTGATGTACGTGTTACTAGCAGTAACGGGAGGTTCGCTCTTTTGGCACCGTCAAGCCCAGCAGCCCCGACCCCGTTGGTGGCGCTCATTGCATATCGCGTTCGGGTCGATTCTTGTCGGACTAGTTTTGCTCTTGCTAGCCGTCGGCATTATTGGCACGTTGGGGCATTTCGGCAGCTTGGGTCACTCCCCACACCTGTTTGCCGGATTAACCGTCGTCGCCCTCGTTTTGATTTCCGCCGCCAGTGCCACCCAAATTCATCCCCGACACCCTTGGGTGCGCCACCTCCACATCGGCACGAATATTGCCCTACTCGGTGCGTTGGCTTGGGTATTGCTCACGGGTTGGGTCGTGGTCCAGAAATATTTACCGTAAGGGGTAATGGGTAATGGGTAATTGACCAACCCCAAACCCCAAATGACCAATGACCAATGACCAACCCTTAAAACGAAATCGTCAGGAATTGATTCTGGAATTTCGCTCCGGTCACGGGTCTGCCGCGCAACTCCGGCGGGAGGAAAATATTGCGACGCTGATCTCCGGCTTCGATCGTGATTTCCGGTCCCGATTGAATCAGTTTGACTTGCTTTTTCTCGAATCCCGGCAAGAACAAGCGCACTTGTTTTTGGGGAATATCGATTTCTAAGGGCTTGGGAACGGTGGTGGCTTGTCTGACATCGGGGATGGCTGCCATCAGGGGTTGCCAGTCGTCGCCGACTTGGGTGGGAACGGCGGAGACCGATAAAGGAGCAAATTCGGCGGCGAGTGCCGAGGCATCGTTCGATCGATTGACGATAACGCCCCCCACGGTCAAACCCGCTTGTTGGGAGCATCCCCAGCGATACTTGGCGGTAGCGATAGCGGCGGGGGATTCCGTTGTCACCAAAAATGCGGCAACTCGGTTGGGGTCGGCAAGTGCCGCTTTGCCGCTTTCGAGCATATCGTTAAATTTATTCTTGTTCGACCAATCGTCCGGCGCCCAATCGACGTTGAGGATGGCGCTGCTGATGGGTTGGAAGAAGGGGTTTAAGGCTTTGACGATATCGGAACCTTCCAAGACTTGGCGGAAGCGGCGAAAATACCAACTGGCAATTTCGGCACTGCCCAACATCCGCAGGGTTTCGCGATCGTCGGCGCCATCGTACACTAAGACATCGTAGTTGCCCGAGTCGTCGTACAAGCGCAACTCGTTGAGGGCGAGGACGGCATCCATTCCCGGCAGTACCGCCAGTTCTTCCCCGTAAATTTCTTTAAAGAAGGGCGTGCGCACGTATTCCGCTTCCAGTTTTTTCACTTCCGTCCATCCTTTTTCCAGGAGATGGGGGGATTGCAACTGCACGGCGTGGAGGTTGGGGGCAATTTCCGTGGGTTCCAAGCCGATCGCCATTCCGGTTAGGATACTGAAGGCGGGACTGGCATCGCGATCGGCAAATAGGACTCGCTTGCCCTGACTTGCCAGTTGTTTGGCGGCGGCGAGGGCAACGGTGGTACGCCCAGTACCGCCTTTTCCGAGAAAGGTAAGAATCAAAGCCATGATTGAATGTTAGTGCAGGAGTTGCAGGAGTTCAGGAGTTCAGGAGTTCAGGAGTTGCAGGAGTTTCAGGATTGGGAAAAAGGCAAAATTAAAACTTAAAAATGCACGCTCCCACACGAACTTCTGTAGGCGCTCGTGAGCGCGAAGCCCTTACTCCTGAACTTCTGACCTATACCGCTTGTACTTCGTCTTCAAAGAACCAAGTCGAAAAATTGCCGCTAAACTTGACGACGACACCCACGCCGCTGCCATCCACCATTTTGTAGCCGGAAACCGTGCCGACGGGGTTTTGCTTGATTTTGCTCACCACGTCTGCGGGAACGCGATCGCGAATGCGGCACACTTTAACTTTTTGACCTATTTCCATCTCAATATCGATCGGTAAAATTGATAAACCATCCCATAGTGTATCAGGCATTTGAGCCTGCTAACGCCTGGAAATTAAAGGAGTCGTCATGCTTGCAAAACGAATTTTGCCCTGTTTGGATGTGAAAGCGGGGCGCGTGGTTAAAGGGGTCAATTTCGTCAACTTGCAGGATGCCGGCGATCCGGTGGAACTGGCGCAGGTTTATAACGATGCGGGGGCAGACGAGTTGGTGTTTCTGGATATCACGGCAACCCACGAGGAAAGAGGTATTATCTTCGATGTGGTCTATCGGACGGCGGAGCAGGTGTTTATTCCCCTGACGGTGGGGGGCGGCATCCAATCCTTAGAAACCATTAAAAATTTGTTAAGAGCCGGGGCGGATAAGGTGAGTATTAACTCGGCGGCGGTGCGCGATCCGGAGTTGATCGATCGCGCCAGCGATCGCTTCGGGAATCAGTGCATCGTTGTGGCGATCGACGCCCGTCGCCGTACCGATCCTGCCAATCCCGGTTGGGATGTGTACGTGCGCGGAGGGCGGGAAAATACGGGAATCGACGCGATCGCCTGGGCGCAAGAGGTGGAACGGCGGGGGGCGGGGGAACTGCTGGTCACCAGTATGGATGCCGACGGAACCCAGGCTGGGTACGACTTGGAGCTAACCCGGACGATCGCCGATCGCGTACAAATTCCCGTCATTGCCTCTGGCGGTGCGGGCAACTGCCAGCACATCTACGAAGCCGTTACCGATGGCAAGGCAGAAGCGGCTCTGCTGGCGTCTTTGCTGCATTACGGACAGTTGAGCGTCGAGCAAATTAAGGGGTATTTAGCCGATCGACAGGTTCCCGTTAGGAGGTCTTGACCCGAGGCGGACGATACCTAGAGGACTATGTTACACTGTGTCAAGACTTAAAAAGTTACGATATGTAAACCATGTTCATAATCCTCTTTTTCGTCGTGGCGCTGGTTGCCTGGTCGCTGCACCTGATGGAAAATGCGGTCAAACAGCGCGAATTTTCCCTGATGCTGGCGGGGGGGCTAGTGGCGGCATCCGCCGTTGCTATGGTCGCCGTGTACTTCCTGATGGGGCATTACATGGGCTACATGAGCGAGATGGCAGCCTTGAGACAGCAATTTTAAGCGCAATGGGTTGACATTCTCTGTCCGGTTGCGTCATAATAGCAAAGCATCTCGAGGGGTTATAGCTCAGTTGGTAGAGCACCTCAATGGCATTGAGGGGGTCAGCGGTTCGAATCCGCTTAGCTCCATTTAAAAGGCGCTCGTCTTTTCAGTTTCGATCTCGATTTAACTTTTCAGCATTTCCTGCCATCGATCGAGCAAATCGGCTTCTTCTAACACGTCTGGATGGTCGCGGTAAATTTTCTGCAATAAGTCTTCCCGTTGGGTATCGTTTAAGATTGACAATACGAGATTGAAAACATCGACCAACCTCGCCGCACTTTCACCCAAGGTCGAACTGAGAGACCACACATCTTGTACCCATTCGTCTGCAACATCACCTCTAAAAATCAAATCTTCTAGTAATTGTTTCGCTTCGGTTTGACTGATACCCAAAATCGATCGCTTCCCTTCATAAAAAAATTAACAATAATAGAGGCGAACGACCGTTCGCCCCTACCAGCCGCAATTTTATCTCAACTTGAGAATTTCCGCTGTCACCGCCAAGCTTTCCTCGTAAAGTAAATCCCGACCCCAGCGTTGCAATTGTTGTGCCATCAACAATTCTGCCTTTTGATCGGTGAGGGAACTCACTTGTTCCGTGCGGCAAGATTGAGCGCTTCCTCCGGCTTCCATGCGCATGCAACCCGTGGTTTCCGAACACAGAATAGTGCAGCAATTAGCTTCGGGATTGCAGGTAGAATTGAGGCGCAATCCCACCAAATCGCCAGGAATTTCGCCCAAGTCGGCAACGGGAATTCCTGCCAATTCGGCGACAATTTCTCGATCGCCCTCTCCTTGAAATTTGACGTACACTAAATCGTAATCGCCCCCTTCTTCAGTAAACGAGATGGGTTTCCATTCCAAGCGAGACGCAAACCAACCGAGGAACATCAACGCTTGCGCCGCATTGCCTTTTTCGTAGTCGATAGCGATCGTATCGATTTCTCCTAAAGCTTCGCGACGTTCTGGGGGATCGAAGGTGGCGGCAGTTAGTTCTTGCCATGCGGAAAGGCGATGCCAATTGAGATCGGCGATATAAACTTCATTTTCGATCTCTGTCTGCATTTTTAACAGTTCGGATTCGGGATCGCTAAAGTATCCGGAATCGACGATCGTGCAATTGCTGTATTCAGAAAGTTTCCGGAAGAGTTCCTGTTCGGGGTTCGGCGTGGCTTTCCACCACAGAAATTTCGGTAAGTCGGGAATCATCAACGATTCCACCATTTCGCTCACCCGTGCCAGCGCTTCCTTGGTTCCCCGTAACGTAATGTATTCGCAACAGACTAAATGACTGGATTCCCCTCCTTTTTGAATGGGACAATAGGCAGAAACTTGCGCCGTTACCCCCGTATCTTCGCCTAAAATCGGACAGAGGGTAATAATCCGGCAGGGATTTTGAGCGGCGATCGCGTCGCTAATACTAAATCCCCGGGCGTCGAGGTTGGAAATTTCTTGGCGTTCTTTGGGTTGTTTGGCGAATTCTTCGCGCAATTTTGCTAAGGTATCCGAGTCTATTCGTCCGGTAATTCGCAAATCGTAGGTGGCTTGAGCATCGCGAATGGCTTGGCGCGTTTTCGGTCCGTGAATGCCGTCGATCGGTCCGTCGTAGAACCCTAAATTTCCTAATAATTGCTGGAACTCTTCGGGTTCGTAAATCACCATACTAAACGTGGCGGCTCGAGTGGCGATCGAGGAGTCTTTTCCGGTATTTTGACTCAACCAAATATTTCTCAATTCAGTTTCTATTTCGGACAGCGAAATATCTTTGGGTTTTTGTAAGGCAACAATTGGTGTAGTCATTGGTCTTTTGTCCTTTGTCCTTCGTTGGGGTTTGGGGTTGGGAGTTTGGGGCTTGTTTTTTCGGTTTTTGTCATCGGTCATTCGTGCAAATGACGAATGACGAATGACGAATGACAAATGACGCGATTACAATCGCCGCCAGCGACGACCGTCGCGATTGAGGAGGAGTTCGGCTTCCACGGGTCCCCAGGTTCCGGCTTCGTAGAGGGGAATGGCGTCGGGAGGGGCGGGAGCATCCCAGACTTCCAAAACGGGGGTGAGGACGCGCCAGGAGGCTTCCACTTCGTCGCCTCGGGTAAACAGGGTGGGATCGCCGAGCATGCAATCGATCAGCAACCGCGCGTAGGCATCGGTACTGGGTTTCCCAAAAGCGGTATCGTAGCGGAAGTCCATATTCACCGATCGCGTCCTCAGCGAGCTTCCAGGGGTTTTTACCTCAAATCGCATACTGATGCCCTCGTTCGGCTGAATCCGCAGCGCCAGGACGTTGGGATTTGCCTGTTTGGCTGCCGATTGGAACATCAAAAACGGGACTTCTTTAAACTGAATGGCGATTTCCGACACTTTCTTAGGCATCCGCTTCCCCGTTCGCAGGTAAAAGGGCACACCTTTCCAGCGCCAGTTATCGATCGACAGTTTCAAAGCAGCGTAAGTCGGCGTCGTCGAATCCGGACTGGCGCCGTCTTCTTCCCGGTATCCGGGAACCTGCTTTCCGCTCATCCAGCCGGAAGTATACTGTCCCCGGACTGCCGAGTGTTCGATGTTATCTAAGTCGGCGAGGCGGGTGGCTTGGACGACTTTGACTTTCTCGCTGCGAATGCTGTCAGCATCGAGAGAGTTGGGCGGTTCCATTGCTGTCAGGCTGAAAAGCTGCATCAAGTGGTTTTGTACCATATCTCGCAGCGCCCCGGAGGTTTCGTAATATCCGGCGCGTCCTTCCAAACCCACGGTTTCGGCAACGGTAATTTGCACGTGATCGACGAATTGCCGATTCCATAAAGGCTCGAAAATGGCGTTCGCAAACCGGAATACTAACAGGTTTTGCACGGTTTCTTTGCCGAGATAGTGGTCGATGCGATACACCTGATCTTCGGAGCAGACTTGGCGCACGACTCGATTGAGAACTCGCGCCGAACTGAGGTCTCGTCCGAAGGGTTTTTCGATGACCAAACGCTGTTTTTTGGGGTCGGCGAGCATTCCGGCAGCGCCGAGTTGTTGGGCGGCTTCTCCGAAGAATCGAGGGGCGACGGACAGGTAAAAAACGCGATTGCCACGGGTGCCGCGCTGTTCGTCGAGTTCGCCTAAAAAGGCTTTGAGTTTTTGATAACTTTCCGCGCGATCGATGTCTCCGGGGCAGTAAAATAAGCCTTTGGCAAACTCGTTCCAGGTGGCTCCCGATTGCAGTCCGCCGCCGAATTGTTCGATGCCTTCGCGCAAGTGTTCTCGGAAAAAGTCGTGACTCCAATCGCGCCGCGCCACGCCGACGATCGTTAGTTCCGGGGGCAATCGGCGTTCCAGTTTCATCTGGTAAATGGAAGGAACGAGTTTGCGTTGGGTTAAGTCTCCGGACGCGCCGAAAATGACGAGAATTTGCGGTTCGGGAACGCGATCTTGTTGTAAGCCAACTCGCAGGGGATTTTCTAGGAGGGAAACCATAGGAAGGAGTTAGTGGTTATGGGTTAGTGGTTTTTGGTGAGTCGTCGGTTGGGTGTGTTGAGGTACGAAACGCACCTTTTCGGTTGAAAATCGATTGCCCGCTGTCAATGCTAAAATTTGCTTAAGAAAATACAAAAATACTCGATTTTGTGTATTTATAAAAATCGTAGTCTTGTATACGATCAAGGCTTTCTTAAGTGTGATTGGATACATTGACAAGGGCGATTGGCGATCGACTCTTCTGGATTTATATTTAACCCCCAAAACCGTTAATTTTTCTGTTTTTTAAGAACGAGTCAATAATTGCTCGTCTTCTTTGATGCGATCGCGTTCTTGAATGAAGGATTCGACCAACGCTACATCTTCGGGACTTCCAGTTATAAACGGCGTGCGTTGGTGAAGGTGACCGGACACCACATCCAGAATATTCTGAGTGCCGTTACTGGCGCGACCTCCCGCCTGTTCCATCAAATACGCCAACGGCGCGCATTCGTACAGCAGGCGCAATTTACCCTCGGGTTTCTTCAGGGTTCCGGGATACAAAAACACGCCGCCTTGGAGTAACACCCGGTGGAAATCCCCCACCAACGCACCGCTATAGCGTCCGGTGTAGCCTTCGTGGCGGTGGACGTAGCGGATGTAGTCGCGGATGGATTCGTCCCACTGCCAGAAGTTGCCTTCGTTGACACTATAGACCGAACCGCGATCGGGAACGCGAATGTTTTCTTGCCAGAGGATGAATTCACCCAAACTGGGATCGAGGGTGAAGGCGTGAACCCCCGTGCCGATGGAGTAGACCAAAATCGTACTCGGTCCGTAGAGAATGTATCCCGCACCGATTTGTTTGCGTCCCGATTGCAGTAAATCGCTTGCCGAACCGTCTTCGTCGCTGCCTTCTTGGCGGCGAATGGCGAAGATGGAACCCACATTGAGGTTGGCATCGATATTGGAGGAACCGTCGATCGGGTCGTAAACCAGGGTATAGCGACCGATGGGACAGTTTTCGGGGATATAATAAGGCTTTTCCATTTCCTCCGATGCCAAGCGACACACTAAGCCGCTTTGTTGGAACACGGAAATAAACACATCGTTGGCGTAGACATCCATTTTTTTGACGGATTCCCCTTGAACGTTCTCCGTTCCGGCAAATCCCAACACCCCCGCCATGATTCCCGCTTGCGACAGGCGGCGGGAAATCAGTTTCCCCGCCAGTGCGATCCGGTTCATCAACGCACTCAAATCCTGCGCTTCTGAGGAGAAACTTTGCAGTTGTTGGAGAACGTGGCGAGAGAGGGTGGTGCAGTCGCGATCGAGCGATCGTTCTTGAATTCGGGGTTGGTAAGCGTCGGTCATAGCAGGACTTTCCTCCGCGTTTGATGGCAAAAAGTAGGAAAAAACCGATGTTGAGTCTTGGGTGGCTTTTCCTCTTCTATCTTAAAAGGCACGACCCGGAGGGCAGCACAATTTCCCCAGACTACAGAATGTTTTTAGCTTAACCAATGAGGGATTCGGGGAGTCTCCATCCCTTCCCGAATCGACCCATTTCGGCAATGCAACTCGCTCGCCGTCCTGTAAACTAAGAAATGGCGTTCAGACATCCCTCAGCATCCACTTAAGACGATTATGGTATCGACCCCCTCACTGGAAGTGCAAGCCACTGCCCGTCAATATTTAGCCGATGCGACCGCAGACGGGCGCTCTCCCAACCAAGAATTGCTCCCCTTGACGACCTGCGTTAACGATCGAGATTGCCTAGAAATTGGGGGATGCGACGTAGCCACCTTGGTGGAGCAATTTGGGTCGCCCCTGTATATTTTAGACGAAACCACCTTGCGGACGGCGTGCGTCCAGTATCGCGAGGCCTTTCGCCGCTACTACCCCGGCGAGTCGCAAGTGCTGTACGCCTCCAAAGCGTGGAACTGCCTCGCTATTTGCGCGATCGTCGCTAGCGAAGGATTGGGGATCGATGTCGTTTCGGGCGGCGAACTCTACACGGCACTCCAGGCAGGGGTTTCCGGCGAGAAACTCTACCTCCACGGCAATAATAAATCCCGCGAAGAATTGCAACAGGCGATCGCCGCCAATGCCCGCATTGTCGTCGATAATTGGTACGAATTGGAAACCCTCGCCGAACTGACTCGAGGGGCAACCCATCCCGCTGCCATTTTGCTGCGATTGACTCCCGGCATTGAATGTCACACCCACGAATACATTCGCACCGGGCATTTAGATAGCAAATTCGGCTTCGATCCCGATTCGATCGAAGCGGTGTTCGAGTTCGTCCGCCAGCAGCCCTCCCTGGCTGGCATCGGGTTGCACGCCCACATCGGCTCGCAAATTTTCGAGATCCAACCCCATCGGGACTTAGCCAAGGTGATGGTGAAGTGGTTGCAGTTAGCGGCACGCTACGATATCCCCGTCGCCGAATTAAACGTGGGTGGCGGTTTGGGCATTCGCTACACCGAATCTGACGATCCCCCCAGCATCGACGAATGGGCGAAAGTCGTCGGCGAAGCGATCGCCGCTGCCTGCCAAGAAGCGGGAATTCCCCTGCCCAAACTGCTGTGCGAACCGGGACGGTCGATCGTCGGTTCGGCGTGCGTCACCGCTTATACCGTCGGCTCGAGCAAAACCGTTCCCGGCATCCGCACCTACGTCACCGTTGATGGCGGAATGTCCGACAACCCCCGTCCGATTACCTATCAGTCGCTGTACCGCGCCGTCGTTGCCAACCGGATGAGCGCCCCCCTCACCGAAACCGTCACCCTGGCGGGGAAACATTGCGAATCGGGAGACGTACTGATTCAAAATGCCCGACTGCCCAAAACCGAACCGGGGGATATTTTAGTCGTGATGGGAACGGGAGCCTACAATTACAGTATGTCGTCTAACTACAATCGATTGCCCCGTCCGGCAGCGGTGTTGGTGGGGGATGGAGAAGCCAGCCTGATTTTGCAACGGGAAACCGATCGAGATCTGATCCGTCAGGATCGCCTGCCTGCTCGCTTGCGGCTGCAATCGAGCTAACGGGTCGCCGATTGTCGATCGGGGGATGGGTCAGACGTTCTCGAGGCGCGATCGCCCATGGACTAGAGTCGCCGACCGGTCGAGCGGTTAACCTCAGTCCGCTCGACCCGTATCCATTGCCCCCGATGGGTATGCCCCCAGACGAGCGCCCATGGCACAATCCGCGAGTTGGCGATCGCGGGGGGACAAGTTCGCTCACAACCCAAAGGAAATCCAGAGTTTGATGGGAGTTCTGGGACAGCGATGGATAACAGAACTAGGCTGGATTCAGTCCGGAGTGCTTGAGGTCGTTCGCAATCTCGGATTGGCGATCGAGCTGGGACTGGTGCTGGCTTTGACCTATGCGGTCTTAGTGGCGATCGGGGAGCGCCGGACGCTGTGGATGGTGCAGGGTTTTATTATCCTGATGGTTGCCGCCACCATCAGCCAGCGTTTGGGGTTGACGGTTTTAGGGTTTGTCTTAGAGAAAATCGTCCTCGGTTCGGCGATCGCGGTGGCGATTAACCTCCAGTCGGAAATCCGGCGATTTCTCGAACAATTGGGTCGGGGTAACATCGCCGCCCTGTTTCAATCCTCTCGCCCCAATTTAGCAGGAGCCAACAGCGTCACCGAAGAAATCGTGGAAGCGATCAAACAACTGTCTCAAAATCGAACGGGAGCGCTGATGGTTCTCGAAACCAGCGAACCGATCGACGAACGGGATTTTTCCGTGCCGGGGGTGCGACTCAATGCCGAGATTTCTCGAGAACTCCTGCAAACCATCTTTCAAACCAGTACCCTCCTGCACGATGGCGCGATTTGGATTCGTGCCTCCCGAATTCTATCGGCGGGGGTGATTTTGCCCCTGTCGGAACGGACGGCATCCCGACAATTGGGAACGCGCCATCGAGCGGCAATGGGAGTTACAGAACGCATTGAAAATTGCATTTGCATTGTGGTTTCCGAGGAAACTGGGTCGATTTCTCTAGCCGAACGCGGGGTTCTCAACCGACCGCTAACTAGCAGTAAACTGAAAGAACTCTTGGAAGAGCGCTTTTCCAATTCCGCCGATCGCGAGGTGGTGACCCCAAATTTACGCAGTTTGGGTCGTCAAGTTCGGACCCAAATAGGAGGGGCGATCTCTCGCTTGCTCCGATTGACTTCTTCGGCTTCAAGTAACAAAAAATGACAGCAAAGACTACCCCCTTACGAGAGCTTCCCGCCGATCTCGATCGCGAACGCCTACCCCGTCACGTTGCCGCGATCATGGACGGCAACGGACGCTGGGCAAAATCGCGAGGACTTCCCCGGATTATGGGACACCAGCGCGGTGTCGATGCCCTGAAAAATTTGCTGCGCTGTTGCGATGATTGGGGAGTGAAAGCACTGACTGCCTATGCCTTTTCTACGGAAAATTGGGGCAGACCCTTAGAAGAAGTGGATTTTTTGATGACGTTATTCGAGCGGGTATTGCGGCAACAACTCCAGGAAATGATGGCAGAAAATGTCCGCATCCGATTTGTGGGTAATTTGAAAACGCTACCGGCTTCTTTGCAGGCAGAAATCGATCGATCGATGGAAATGACTGCCGAAAATTCGGGAATCGAATTTACGGTTGCCACCAATTACGGAGGACGCCAAGAAATTCTGGAAGCGTGCCGCTCGATCGCCACCCAAGTGCGAGACGGGAAACTGCAACCGGAAGATATCGACGAAGCGCTCTTCAAACGCCATCTGTATACGGCAAATATCGGCGATCCCGATTTGCTGATCCGCACCAGCGGGGAAATGCGAATTAGTAACTTCTTATTGTGGCAAGTGGCGTATGCAGAATTGTACGTCACTGAAACCCTTTGGCCCGACTTTGATCGCGCGGAGTTTCATCGAGCTTTATCGGCCTATCAAAAGCGCGATCGGCGTTTTGGAAAGGTGTAATTTGGGGTTTGGAGTTTGGGGTTTGTTAATGGTTAGTTGTTTCTCTTCCCCGGCTTCCCCCGCTCCCCCTGCTCTGTACACTAGTCGCGGGTTAATGCGGCGGTAATTCTAGGGGGAGAGATCCCAGCAACCCTTTGCGAAAATCCGTTAATAATAATTTAGCGGCGCGATCGACCTCTCCGGAGGCGCGGAGTTGGGCGAGATGCTGAATGTACTCTTCGGCAGTCATCGGGGCGGGATCGATGCCGTAGCGCCTTTGTAGGGGATCTTTGGGCATCACCTCCGAATGGCGATCGCCCAACTCTACCAACAAATCCACAAAAGCCTGGGCAACCTCGTGCAACTGATAAGCCGCTTCGCCAATATCGTCGCAGATTGCCAGTTTCACCGCACCTTGTTGATTTTCTAACTTCCAGGGTAAAATTCCCGGCGCGTCGAGTAACTCCAGGCGATCGCCGATGCGAATCCAGCGCAACTGGCGCGTCACCCCCGGACGGCGGGCACTTTCCACCACCCGCCGCTTCAGCAGGCGATTGATCAGTGCCGATTTGCCCACGTTGGGAAAGCCGATTACCACTGCCCGCACCGCACGGGGTAACATCCCGCGATCGCGCCGCCGCAAATTCACCGACTCTCCCGCCTTCTGGGCTGCCCTCGCCACCGCCTCCACCCCCGTTCCGTGTTGGGCGTTGGTGAAGTACGGCTTTTCCCCTTGGCTTTCAAACCACACCTGCCAGCGATCGCGTGCCGCTTGGGGGATGGAATCCACCCGGTTGAGAACCAACACCCGCGCCTTTTCCCCAATCCACTGCGCCAATTGGGGATGGTGGGTGGCTAGGGGAATCCGGGCATCCCGCACCTCTAAAACCACATCCACCCGCTTGAGTTGTTCTTTCAACTCGCGTTCGGCTTTGGCAATATGACCGGGATACCATTGGATTGTCATGGGAATGAGGGGTTTGGGGTTGGGGGTGGGTAGGGGCGAAGCATAAGTGCTACGCACAGGCTTCGCCAACGGGCGATACGTTATTGGTTTAACCCTGAAGATCTTAATCCGAATGCTTCGCCCGTACTAGTAATAAGTAATAAGTGGTTTCTTCCCAATTACCGATTACCGATTACCCATTACCCATTACGGCACGATCAACACCGGACAGGGAGAGAGACTGATCACCCGATTAGTGACGCTATCGGCTGCGCCATCGTCGGTTAACCCCAACCCCCGCGTCCCCATGACGATTAAATCGGCTTCGATTTCGTCGGCAACATCGCAAATGGTAAACGAGGGTTTTCCTTGGCGTTCGATCGCTTCGGTTTCGATGCCTTGTTGGGCGAATAAATTGCGAACGGTTTCTAGAAGTTTGGCGATCGCTTCGGGGGAATTCATGGGGTCGGGTGGGGTGTCGGGTTCGGCGGGTTCGACGACAGA
Organism: Oscillatoriales cyanobacterium M59_W2019_021; assembly: GCA_015295945.1. Lineage (GTDB taxonomy): Bacteria > Cyanobacteriota > Cyanobacteriia > Cyanobacteriales > Geitlerinemataceae > DVED01. The sequence goes on from DVED01000085.1 coordinate 46,080, forward strand.
AACCACCACCAAGCGACTGTCGCAGGTTTTCACCAGCTTGGTCACCGTGTCGATCGCGTCGCGAGCCTCTCGGCTGCCATCCAAAGCAAATAAAACGGTTTTAAACATCCTAGTCCCTCCAGGGTACGGACTCCGGTAGAATATCAACGGAGCAAGGAACTATATCGAGTCGCCCGATTAGAGCTTATCGAAAAGCGTTTCACCTTGTAAACATCATAAAAATAAAGAAATCATTAGGAGGTTCGAGCCGTGTCTAAGAAAACTGTAGCAAATTTGTCGGCAGCCGATTTATCTGGTAAGCGGGTTTTGGTGCGGGTAGACTTTAACGTTCCATTAGACGATGCTGGCAACATTACCGACGATACCCGCATCCGCGCGGCTTTACCCACCATTAGGGATTTGGTAGGCAAAGGCGCGAAAGTGATCCTCGCCAGCCACTTCGGGCGTCCCAAGGGGAAAGTGAACGACAGTATGCGTCTGACTCCCGTTGCCAAACGCCTTTCGGAATTGCTGGACCAACCTGTGGTGAAATGCGATGACTGTATCGGCGAAGCGGTAGAAGCGGCAGTGGGTAAAATGGCAAACGGCGACGTGCTGTTGCTGGAGAACGTGCGCTTCTACGCCGAAGAAGAAGCCAACGATCCCGAATTTGCCAAGAAGCTGGCATCCGTGGCGGATGTCTACGTTAACGATGCATTCGGCACCGCACACCGCGCCCATGCTTCCACGGAAGGCGTCACGAAATACATCGATACTTGCGTGGCGGGGCTGTTGATCGAAAAAGAATTGGAGTTCTTGCAAAACGCTATCGAGAATCCCCAACGTCCTCTAGCGGCGATCGTAGGCGGTTCCAAGGTTTCTAGCAAAATCGGCGTCATCGAAACCCTGTTGGATAAGGTAGACAAACTGCTCATCGGCGGCGGGATGATCTTTACCTTCTACAAGGCTCGCGGTTTGAGCGTTGGGAAGTCTTTGGTGGAAGAAGATAAGCTGGAATTGGCGAAAACGTTGGAAGCGAAGGCTAAAGAGAAAGGCGTTGCCTTATTACTACCCACGGATGTGGTGGTTGCCGATGCCTTCTCCGCCGACGCCAATACGCAAACCGTCAGTATCGAAAATATTCCCGATGGCTGGATGGGATTGGATATCGGTCCGGATTCGGTGAAGGTCTTCCAAGACGCTTTAGCCGATTGCAAATCGGTGATTTGGAACGGTCCGATGGGCGTGTTCGAGATCGATAAGTTTGCGGTGGGAACCGAAGCGATCGCCCGTTCCCTGGCAGAACTGACCGCTCAAGGAGCCATTACCATTATCGGCGGTGGCGACTCGGTGGCAGCCGTAGAAAAAGTGGGCGTTGCCGATAAAATGAGCCACATTTCCACGGGTGGCGGTGCCAGCTTGGAATTGCTCGAAGGCAAAGTCTTGCCGGGAATTGCTGCCCTGGATGAAGCGTAATCGAGGGGAAAGGGCGATCGTTGGGATCTAACGGGTTTGCCGATCGTCCGCTCGTCGCATCTCCATCGCGTTGTCGGATTGAGATCGTTAAGAGAACCCCGGTTTCTGCGAGAAACCGGGGTTTTTCAGCAAATTTGAATGGGTGAGATTAGACTGTATAGCAATAACCATTAACATCAGTATGGGTTAAGCGACTGAATCCCTTGACGGGAATTTGGGGCGGATCGTGGGTCATGGGTTATCGGCAAAAATCTTCTCCCCCTGCTCCCCCTCACCAGAAACTGTCCGATCTCGTACTGACGCTATATCGACGATCGTTACCCATCGGGAGGGAAAATGACATGACTACTGAATCGCCAGACTGGAAACGGATTGAGAAAACGCCGCTGAGCGAACAACTCAATCAAGGCAATATGTCGCTGTTGCAGCGATATCAATATAAAGTCCTCGGTCACGATCGCTTGTTGCCATTTTTACAGTACGAATTGGCAACAATCCTGTTTGGGAACTTGTCGGGAAGTGTGGGATATGTGCTGCGAAAATCTAGCTATAAAAAGCTGTTTAAATCCGTGGGTGCTGGGATGATTGTCGGTAAGGGGATTGCCATGCGCCATCCCGGAAATATCGTATTGGGCGATCGGGTGGCGATCGACGATTACGTGCTGTTAGATGCCAGCGGTGCGGGATCGGAGGGGATTACCATCGGTAATGATGTCATTATCTCCCGCAATTGCGTGATTCAGGGCAAAACCGGTCCGGTGGCGATCGGCGATCGTACCGATCTCGGCTGCAATGTCATTCTCTCCTCGGGGATGGGAATTTATATCGGCAGTTCCGTGTTGATTGCCGGGAACTGTTACATCGGCGGCGGGCGCTATATTAGCGATCGCCTGGATATTCCTATGATGGAACAAGGACTGTATTCCAAAGGTCCGGTGGTCATCGGTGACGACGTGTGGTTGGGTGCTGGGGCGATCGTCTTAGACGGCGTGAAGGTGGGCAAAGGCTGTATTGTGGGTGCGGGTGCTGTCGTCACCAAGGATTTGCCCGATTACGCCATCGCTACTGGCGTTCCGGCGAAAGTCCTCAAATTGCGAGAACCCAAGCCTTAGAAACCAATACGGTTAAGACCTGGCGATGGGAAACGCGGCTCCAGAATCCAAGTCCCCTCTTCGGGTTTCTCCTTTGGAGACGCTACGCGAACGGCAGTTGTTCCTGGGGGAAACCCCCAAGACCACACTGCACTCACCTACTCGGACTCAATGAATTTTCAATCCGCACAGGTGAAGCAGTCCGACCTTAAGGTGGAGCTTTCAATGTTTCTAAGCCATTCATGTCGATCGACTTATAGGGCGATCGACAAACCCGATGTAACAATTTGTATTGATCGCGGTAATTGGGGGGTCGGCAGGCAGAAACCCAGATAAGAAGCACGACCAGACTCCGAGATCCCTTATTTCTCCGAGGGATCTTCGGGGTCTTCTCTTCGCCTTGTACCATTTTTCCAAATTCTTAAGAGAGATCGTTCCCTGTCTCTCACTATTTTTGAAAAATGGTATTAGAAGAAGGGCAACCGATCGAACTCAACCCATGTCTCTCTTTCACCCCAAACGCCACCTCCTCTTTCTCCTGGTTGCCACGCCTCTGATGTGGGGTCAACCGAAGGTCGCTGACTCGATGCAGAACAGTGTCCCAGAGGTTCCGGTGTTGGCGCAAACGGCAGCAGAAGATGGAAGAGGGCGATCGATTGGTCTCAGAAGGTCTTCAAGTCTGGGAAACAGGTCAACTTCAGGCTGCACTAGAGCGCCTTCAGCAGGCATAATCTATCGGGAACCGGGCGTTCGCGAAGCGTTATCGCCCTCACTCCGGGCAACACCTCGCGAGGTCTGGTTCCCAATCTCCTCGATGGCAACGATGGTTTCCTCACCGCCCAGGAAATTTTGAGCATGAACCTCAACGCCGATTTGATGGTGCTGAGTGCCTGCGATACGGGACGGGGGAAAATTACCGGAGATGGAGTGGTGGGGTTGTCCCGTTCCCTGGTGACTGCCGGAGTATCCAGTTTGGTGGTGTCTTTGTGGCAAGTGCCCGACGCTTCCACCGCAGATTTGATGACTCACTTTTATAACAATCTGCAACAAGGACTTGATAAAGCTACCGCCTTGCGAAATGCCATGCTGACCGCCCGATCAACCCATCCCGATCCCGTGCATTGGGCGGCATTTACCTTAATCGGCGAAATCGAGTAAACTGCGATCGCCCCAGAGCGATCGATCGTCTCGTTAACATCGAAATCTCCACTGGGAAAACTGCACTGTTTTACCTTCTGCCTTTCGCGATATGAACGATCTATTAAAAGGAGTCAACCTGTACCTAGTCGGGATGATGGGAGCGGGAAAAAGTACGATCGGTCAATTACTCGCCACGGAATTGGGCTATCGCTTTTTCGACACCGATACCCTCATCGAACAGGTGGCGCAACAGTCCATTACCGAAATCTTCGATCGCGACGGGGAAGAAGCCTTTCGCCAACTGGAAAGTCAAGTGCTGGGCGAACTTTCGAGATACCATCACTGCGTTGTTGCCACCGGAGGGGGAATCGTCACGAGATCGATGAATTGGAGCTATCTGCAACACGGCATCGTCCTCTGGTTGGACGTTCCCGTCGCCCAACTCCATCGCCGCTTGCAAGACGATCTCACGCGCCCTCTGCTGCGAGATCCCGATCCCCAAGCTAAATTGCAAACCTTACTCGATCGCCGCCATTCCTTATACGCCCAAGCCGACGTTCGCTTGCCAGTGGGAGAAGGAGAAACGCCAGAAGACCTAGTTCCACGGGCGATCGAAGAAATTCGCAAAGTGTTGCGATCGCCAACGGTCGATCAGAATTAACAATAATATAAGACAGACGACTCGATTTCAGACGTATTATGGTGGCACAGCCTCAATCCGAACCGACTTGGAAGACGATCGTGCGATTGCTGCGGTGGGATAAACCTGCCGGACGGTTGATTTTAATGGTTCCGGCGCTGTGGGCGCTGGTGTTGGCGGCACGGGGAACGCCTCCTCTGCCACTGATCGCGATCGTGGTTTTGGGAACCCTGGCAACGAGCGCCTTGGGTTGCGTTGTCAACGATTTGTGGGATCGCAATATCGATCCGCAGGTGGAACGCACTCGCAACCGTCCCCTAGCTGCGCGGGCGCTGTCGGTGAAGATAGGGATTGCGATCGCCATCGTGGCGTTGGCGTGTGCGGCGGGTTTGGCGCTGTATCTCAACCCATTGAGTTTTGCCCTGTGTGCGGCGGCGGTTCCGGTCATTCTCCTATATCCGGGAGCCAAGCGCGTTTTTCCCGTTCCCCAGTTGGTTTTGTCGATCGCCTGGGGATTTGCCGTTTTGATTACTTGGAGTGCCGTCACGGGCAATTTAGAGCCGGAAACGGGCTGGTTGTGGGGGGCGACGGTACTGTGGACCCTGGGATTCGATACCGTCTACGCCATGTCCGATCGTGAAGACGATCGCCAAATCGGGATTAACTCCAGCGCCCTGTTTTTCGGCGACTACGCGGCGGAAGCTGTAGGGGTTTTCTTTGCCGGAACCGTCGCGTTGCTGGCACAATTGGGGGCGACGATGCACCTGCACTGGAGTTTTTGGCTGACCCTGGCGGCAGCGGGTGCGGCTTGGATTTGGCAGTACCTGCGCCTGCGGCAAGCGGATTTACCCCGCCCCGCCTACGGGGAAATTTTCGCGCAGAATGTCTGGATCGGTTTTATCTTGTTAGGGGGGATGATTTTGGGGGAGTTGTTAGTGGTTAGTGGTTAGTTGCAAAGAACTAATGACCAATGACCCATTGGGAAATTAAACCGGAACTAGTGCGGCTATTGTCGGATATTACCGGACAACCGTTACGATCGCCCCAAATTACGCCACTCTTCGTTTTTTTTGACAGCGTTGGCGATCGTCTTACGCGGTATGATCGTTATGGATAAAGTGGTGGCGGCGGAGGAAGAACAACGGCAACGGGAAATGCTGGTTCGGTTTTTAACGCCAGAAACGGGAATTGCGCCAATGGTGCGATGGGCGCTCGAAGGGGTAGAACGACAGCAGATTTACGGAATTGGAACCACGAACTGTTGGTTGGCACGCACCAAACAAATGGCGTCGCGATCGTCCAAACTGACTTTGAGCCAAGGCAAACCGCGATCGTCGTGGATAAAGGCAAAACCCGCCGGGGTGATGTTGGATGTTAACACCGTCCCGGCTTCAAAGCGGCGGACGATCGCCCAGTCTTGGATCTTCAAATCGGGAAACCGGGCGTCCGGGGAATACCAAGGGTCGGAAATCCCCTCGGACCAGCGACAGTTCAATCCTGCGGGATCGAGATCGGCGACCCGCCAAAGTCGGTGGCTGGTACGGGGGTAGTCTCCTTCGGCGTTGGGTTGGGGAATGGGCATTTGCGCGTTGGCTGCGGAGGCGAGGGCGATCGTCCCGACCAAAATGGCGGCAATTAGGCGTTGCATGGTTGGCGTCGGAAATTAATCCGACGTTACAAATTTATCGATATAGCTGTTGCCAGATCGGTGAGGACACAGGTAAAAGCTAAAACCTTTACCCATCAGTCTTTTTCCTTCTGCATTCTGCTACACCTTAAACTTCACCTTTTTTACCTGGAAATCCGGAAATTTTAGAGTCAAGTGAGAGGCGAGATATGAGTTTTATCGGGGGATGGGTTGTCTCACCTTCAGGCGCAAAAACTGTCGGAACTCCGAAATGCGATCGGAACTGCCCAAGGCTCGTTTGGGCAAAACTCCATACAAATTCTGGTTGGGATAAATCAAAAACAGATTGGGCGTTTCCAGAAAATGCGTGTAAACGTGCCACTTGATTCGGGCTTGAATGCTGTCAGAATGATAGACCAACCAGTCCTCGGTAATTTCGAGCAAAATGGGTTCGCGCAAAACGGGATGGCTCCTCCACAAACCGGGAAAAAACAATCGGTGATACACGTCGGGAATCAAACAAATTCCTACGCCGATCGATAAGATGCCCAAAAATAACGAAATCGGGCGATCGCCTCGGGGGGCGACGATGTACAAAAAGCCAACCAACACCAACAACCCAGCCACCAGCCACAAAAGCCAGTAACTGATTCGCTGCGACTGATAGTTCGCTCTGTACGCCTCTTGATAATCTTGATTGGTTAGGCGATACTCCAGGTTCACGAGTTAAGGGAGATCGACGATCTCAGTGAGTAGTTTGCCGGTGAGGAGCGAAATTTTTCTCAAAGTTTACAAGATTCTGCCCGGAAAACCTACTGTTTTAGGAGTTCAGGAGACAGCGATCGGTGACCCATTACCCATTACCCCGTCGATAAAAGGGTTTTTTCACCACCACTGCCGGATAGGTTTTCCCGCGAATTTCCACTTGTAATGCCGTGCCGACTTTGCCCAATTCGGGGGGGACGTAAGCTAAGGCGATCGGATATCCTAGGGTGGGCGAGGGGGCGCCGCTGGTCACTTCCCCAACTTGTTCCCCGTTGTACACCACCGGATAGCCGTGACGGGCGATGTGGCGTCCCTCCATTTTCAGTCCCACCAACCGCCGCGTTAACCCGTCTTGTTGCTGTCGTTCCAACGCTTCCCGACCGATAAAATCGCCCTTGCGATCGAGATGTACCAACCATTTCAAACCCGCTTCTAGAGGCGTGGTGGTATTATCGATATCCTGACCGTAGAGTGCCATTGCCGCTTCCAGGCGTAAGGTATCCCGCGCCCCCAACCCGCAGGGGGTCACACCCGCCTCCACGAGCGATCGCCACAGCACTTTACCGATGGGCGGATCGACCATAATCTCGAATCCATCTTCCCCGGTATATCCCGTGCGTGCCACGATCGAAGGTTGACCCAAGACGATGGTTTCGACGTGACCGAATGCTGACAACTTCGATAAATCGGCAGTCACGAACGGTTGCAAATACTCGGCGGCTCGCGGTCCTTGCAGGGCAACGAGGACGCGGTTTTGAGTCAAATCTCGGAAAAAGAGTCCTTCGGGGTTGAGATGCTCTAAAATCCAGGCTTTATCGCGATCGCGCGTTGCCGCATTGACGATCGCCAATCCCCGATGTTCCCCCGCACTGTTTTGCCCTTGGTAGTAAAAAATCCAGTCGTCTATAATCGTGCCGTCTGGGGTTAACAAAACGGTGTACTGTGCTTGACCCGGTTTTAGGCGGCTCAGATCCGACGGCACGAGAGCTTGCAGTTGGTCGAGCAGGTGTTTGCCTTTGAACGAAAATTTGCCCATGTGGGAAATATCGAAAATCCCGGCATCCGTTCTCACGGCTTGGTGTTCTTGCGTAATTCCGCTAAATTGAACGGGCATTTCCCATCCGGCAAACGGGGTCATGCGAGCGTTTAACTCCCGACACGCCTCAAACAAATAGGTGCGTACGGGTCGGGTCGGTTGGCTTCCTGGAGATTGCGTCACGAGCCGTTCTATCCTTTTTGGGTTTACGTGTCTTAATATTTTTATAATGACCCACGCTTTAGGGCAAGATCCCACCGAGGAATTGTCACTCAATTGACCGATCGCCCTCGCCACGGTCGCCAGAAGATTCGTGTATGATTGTAAAGATTAAAGCGCCAGTTCCTCTATAATTACCGATCTCGATCGCCCGTGAACGTTTCTTCTCCACCTTCTGAAGAGTCCCAACCTTCTTCTTCTATAGATTCTCCCCCTCCAGAAACCCCAACCCACACCGAACCTCAACCCAAGCGATTGAATTCCGGGTTTATCGCTGCCTTTACTTCTACATTTGTCACCATCTTACTCGCGGAGATGGGAGATAAAACCCAAGTAACGACACTGTTAATGACCGCTCAATCCCACGCACCTTGGGTGGTGTTTCTCGGGGCGTCGACAGCACTGATTTCGACCAGCTTAGTAGGTGTATTAGTGGGTCGCTGGTTGGCGCGGCGGTTATCCCCAGAAAGCTTGAATACGGCGGCTGGGGTGATTTTACTGCTCGTAGCGATCGCCCAATTTTGGGATTTAACCCATTTGTAAATCATAACCCGTAACATGGATTGGCAACTTCTCGGACTGAGTTTTATTACAGTTTTTATTTCCGAATTAGGCGATAAAAGTCAATTTGCGGCGATCGCTCTCAGCGGGACGTCCAAATCCCCTCAAGGCGTCTTTTTCGGCACGGCGTCAGCCTTGATCTTGGCGAGTTTTCTCGGCGTTATCGTTGGCGAAGGCATTTCCCAAGTTTTACCGTTACAAGCCGTCAAAGCCATCGCCGCCGTCGGTTTTTCGGTCATGGCAGTGCGGTTACTGTGGCATCATCCACGGGAAGAGTAATTTGGGGTTTGAGGTTGGGGGTTTGTTACTCGATTTCGATGTTTGTTAGGAAATCGCAGCCGGAACGCCCCCTACCTCTATACCGTCACGTAAGCATCTGGTAGTTCACAGAAACCAACCGTAAGAGTGCAGTCCTTTCCCCAATAGGTTGACTCCCAGATAGCAAACCCAGACGACGACAAACCCGGCAGCCGCCAGCAGTGCCGGACGGCGACCCTGCCAACCGCGCGTGATGCGAGCGTGGAGGTAAGCAGCAAATACCAGCCAGGTAATGAACGCCCAAGTTTCTTTCGGGTCCCAACTCCAGTAGGTTCCCCAGGCTTCGTTCGCCCACACGGCTCCGGCAATAATCCCGATCGTCAGGAGGGGGAATCCCAAGCCGATGATGCGATAGCTGATATTATCCAGGGTTTCCGCGAGGCTGAGGCGTTGGGGCGACAGGGGGGCGGCAGCCGGGGAAGTGGTTTTCAGCACGGAGAGGCTGACGCGATCGAGCAGAGCCGTTCCGGTACTCCCGTTGGATTCGGCTGCGGGGTAGGGCGATTCGACGATCGCGGGTTCGAGGTCTAAAGTCGATGCTGCACCGTTGCTGGGCGTAACTTTGCCGTTGCGGTGGCGGAAACTGCCCGTGCCGATGGAACTGCCGTGCAGTTCGATATTTTGTCCGCGCGTGGCAACCAGAAAGGCGATCGCCAAGAGCGATCCCACCATCAGCGTGGCATAGCTAATCATCATTACGCTGACGTGCATCATCAGCCAGTTTGATTTGAGTGCCGGAACCAACGGCTCGGAAACTTGCATGTCGTCGGGCAGGGTCAGCGCCGCAAATGCCGCGATACTCATGGCGACAGGAGCCGTCACCGTTCCCACCAACCGGGAGCGACTCATATTTTCCGCAACTAAATGAACGGTCGTCAGCCCCCAAGTGAGAAAAAAGAGGGATTCGTAGAGGTTGCTGATGGGGAAGTATCCACCTTCGAGCCATCGCGCCCCTAAGAGCGTGGCAATACACAAATTGGCGATCGCCATTCCTGCCGTTCCCAACGCTGCTAGGTAGGGAATCCGGGGAAAGGCTGCCCCCACCCAATAAACCAGCATGGTGACGAATAACGTCGCAAATGAGATGTTATCCATCCAGCTTTGCAGTAAAACCAGATCCATAATGTTCTCCCGATCGGTATGGTGCGGCAGTAGCGATCGGTTGGCACGTCGAATCCCCTACGGGTCGATGGAGGTGGCGATCGCTACTGAAGTATCCTCAATCCTAGCGAGTTTTGGGATCGATCGGCCATCGACATCTGGAATGCGAGCGCCCCCCTGGAAAACGTCTCAAAGCGTCCTAAAATCGACGACCAGAGCGCAGTTTTCTCGATCGGGAAATGAAGGACGCGAAATCCCACACCATCAGAAAGCCGAATCAGCTTAAGCGCTTTCAGTGCTGGCAGCCGACTCAGAATCAGACTTACTGCTGCGGGTGCCTTGGATGCTAATCACCACTTGTTCGGGTTCCCCAATCGCTTCTACGCCCTCGGGTAGTTTCAGATCCTTAACTTGAACGCTATCGCCCATCCCCATGCTCGAAATATCAATTTCGATCGACTCGGGAATAATATCTGGATTGCATTTCACGCCAACGGCAGTCATCAGCGTTTCTAAAATGCAGCCATCGGTTTTCACCGCTGCCGATTCGCCAACCACCCGAACGGGAATTTCGACGTCGATATCGCCATGAGCAGCAACGGCAAAAAAGCTCAAATGGTATGGATGACCTTTCCAAGGATGGGTTTGGACTTCTTTTAACAGCGTTTTCCCCGTCCAACCTGAGTCGGAGATCGTTAGCTGAATCAAAGAACTACTGTAAGCGGGATCTTTCAGCAAGTTGGTTACAGCTTTTGCATCGACGGTTAGGGAGATAGATTCCGTCCCTTTGTGACCGTACAGGACTGCCGGAATCTGCCCGGAACGCCGCAAGGCTCTAGGTTTGCTGCCGTCGGGTCGGGTTTGACATTCAAGTGTAAATTCCATGATCTTTCGTTCTGGGTGTTCGTTCTAGATGGTTGGTATTTGCCTATTGTCGATCGATCTCAACAGACAAATAAAGACCGCCCTTGCGGTCTTGGCGCGGATTTGCGGGTTGGGAGCCATTTTCTCTATGGTGGCAAATCCCCTATTTTAGGGTACTACCAAACGGGTCGATTCGCGATCGGACTTGTCTTTCGTTAAGATTTTATAAGAGGTCGCGCAGCGGAGTGCAAACTTTTATCCTCAGAGAAAGTCGGCAGGCAGACTCGAATGAAAATTTCAACAAAAATTTAAAGGTTTTGCTCCCCCCGCGTCCGCTCTCCCAACTCCCATATCCGCCAGCTTATGTCCCCTCCCCAATTTTTCGAGCAATCGATCCTGATTCGTTCTAGCGCGACGATCGTCGAAAAGTGCTTGACCGATCTCGAACTGATGCACCGATGGTTGAATCCGGTATTGCGTTGCCAACCCGTGGGGGAATGGAGTACGCAAGTCGGCGCAAAAAGTCGATTTTCGATTCAAATTCCCCTGCTGCAACCGACGCTAAATAGCGAAGTGGTGGAACGAGAACCGGGGTTAGTGGTGTGGGCGTTTACGGGCTTTTTCTCGGGGCGCGATCGCTGGGAATGCCAGCCGAAACCCGACGGAACGCTCCTAGTCAACCGCTTCGAGTTTACCATCCCCAATCCCCTGGTTCGCTTCGGCTTCAACACCTTTGCCGCGCCCTGGACGCAACGGGATATGCAAGCTCAATTGCGACGCCTCAAACGGGTAGCAGAAGCTTTAGAATTGCAATCTTGAATCGGTCGATTCATCCCCGGTAGACTCGCTTAAAATAGTAAAGTTGAAGTTTGCATAGAGATTCGATCTTCCCTTAGCTCAAACGATGGGAGTCGCACTCGTCCCATGAGGTTTCTATGAATCATTGCATTTTAGTTGCAGAAGTTCTGCAAGATCCGCAACTGCGCTACACCAGCGATACCCAACTCGAGGTGACGGAGATGCTCGTTCAGTTCGAGGGTCAGCGGGAAGGCGAGCCGCCTTCGACGTTAAAAGTCGTGGCTTGGGGTAACTTGGCAAAGGAGGTTCAGCAGCGCTACCGTCAGGGCGATCGCGTGGCGATCGAAGGTCGCCTGAGTATGAATACGATTACGCGCCAGGAAGGGTTTAAGGAAAAGCGTGCCGAACTCGTCGCCCAAAAACTTTACACTTGGGGCAGCAGCGAACCCGCTCTCGATGGTGAGACTTCGGGTTCTTACTCCACCCCCGCTCCGTCAACTCCTTCCGCAGTTCCCACTTCTGTCGGCGTTGGTGCGGCGACGAGTCCGGCTACTCCAACTTCCGTACCGCAACCTGCTCCAACCGTTCCTTCGCCCTCGGCTCCCTCCGTCCCACCGGAATATAACGAACCGATGGAGGACGATATTCCTTTCTAGGGATGAAGTTGCTCGAACTTGGGGAAGACTAAAGTCAACGATCGTTGGGCAAGAGCCGGGAACTTGAGTTCCCGGCGGGAGAATCACCGAACCGCTCCATCTAATGGTGGTGGTGATGGTGGTGGCGACCTTCGGAGTGAGGGTGGTGGGAATGACCGTGATGGTGATGACCGTTGTGAGAATGACCGTGCGATCGATCTTGGTGTTGCATCCCATCTTCGTCGTGGGAGTGGAATTTTCGCGCTCGCTCGATCGCTAATGCGGGATTGACTTCCACGCCTTCAGAGGACATCAAAGCTTCGATGTGGGGAATCGCCCAATCGGCAACCATTTCCAGGAATTCCGGGCGATCGTTGACGCAAGGCATTTGCACGTAAGTCACGTCGGGGTAGCGTTTGTGCAGTGCGTGAATGATGTGGTGAACGTCCAGGAGGGTTTCGTGATTTTCCGTGGCGAACCCAATCGGCATCATCACGATCGCTTTTGCCCCTAACTGTATCAGGTTTTGCGTCGCCTGTTTGGCGTCGGGTTGCGTCCACTCGATCATCGGCGTGTCGTGGTTCAGCCAACCCACAGAAATCAACGGATAGCGGTAAATCAGCCGTTCCCGTACCGCCTCGTACAAGGCTTGGCTTTCATCGACACCGGAAGTGAAACCCTTGGCTTTCATCGGGCAACCGTGATTCATCAACACGATACCGATTTGGGAGGGGAGGTAGGCTTCGGCAAGTTCGGCGGCGATTTTCTCTTCCACCATTTTCGCCATCAAATCCAGATACTCGGGGCGATCGAAAAAGGATGGAATGTATTGCAATCCCTTCAACCAATGCACGTCTCCTTCAGCCAGTTGGACTAAAGCACGATTGACTTGTTCGACAGCAATCCCGCTGGTAAAGATGGAATCGACAACCAAAAGGGGATAAATGAGAATTTTACTAAAGCCTTGCGATCGAATTTCTGCTAACACTTGTTCGGGCAGAAATGGGGCGCAAAAATTGAAGGCTTTAAACACTCGCACCTCATCCCCCCACCGTTGTTGTAAAGCGGTTTCGATCCCTTCCCGTTGCTTTTCAAAAATCGCATTGTGGGGAGAAATAAAATCGTGGTGTTGGTGTCCCCATTCGTGGCGATCGAAAATCGCCAGAAGTCGTGCCAGTGGCGGATACAACCAGTCGGGAACGGGGGCGAATTTTGCGGTGAGTAAATTGAGTGCCTGTTCGTTGTAGTTGGCAAAGTCGTCGTAGCTTTCGACTTCGCCGTACCCCATCAGCAACACGGCAACTTTATGGGAATTAGATGGAGGTAGGGATTGCGGTTGGGTTTGTTCGCGAGTAGCTACCAAGATTGGATGTCTCCTATCGATCGGCTCGGCGGTATCGGTCGATACCTAGCTGTCCTCAACATACCGCGACTTCTTCTCGAGACGGGTGGTTGTTATGTTCTCTTCAGGGTTGTCGCTGTCGTTCCCCGACATCGCCACTGTACAAGCGATTGAGACTCTGCCTTCTCCTAACCTAAGTGGCTAGTTACGAATTTCTGTCTTCTCGATCTCCCCCTTAGTCAGGGGATTTAGGGACATCGAACTGCCAATATTTGCTAACTCGCAACTCGCATTACTCTAAAATCTGGATAGGATCTTCAATCTGATGATGCTGCTGCCCGTTTTTGTGGGAGATTCACCGCCATGACTGCAAGTTCGATCGCCTCTAAATCCACCCTTCAATCCACAATTCCTCGCCTGGAAAATGGCGACAAACTCACGCTATCCGAGTTTGAACGCCGCTACGAAGCGATGCCTCACATCAAAAAAGCGGAACTGATCGAAGGAAAAGTTTATATGGCATCTCCCCTGCGAATTACTCAACATGGCGAACCCCACGGTTACATCATGACGTGGTTGGGGGTCTACAAAGCTTCAACTCCTGGCGTGCAACTAGGCGATAATTGTACGGTACGACTGGACGCCGACAACGAACCGCAACCGGATGCGTTGCTGAGAATTGAAGTGGGGGGACAGTCTACCATTAGCGAGGATGGCTATGTAGAAGGTGCACCGGAATTAATTGTCGAAATTGCGGCGAGTACCGTTTCGATCGACCTTCACGATAAACTCAACGTCTACCGTCGCCACGGGGTACGGGAGTATTTAGTTTGGCGAGTGGACGATTGCCAATTTGATTGGTTTCGCTGGCAAGAAGGACGGTATATTGCCGTAGAACCCAATGCAGATGGCATGATTTGTAGCGAAGTTTATCCGGGGTTATGGTTGGATTCCGCTGCCCTTTTATCGGGAGATTTAGTTCGAGTCATCGCGATCATTCAGCAGGGATTAGCATCGGCAGAACATCGAGATTTTATTGAGAAACTAATCGAAAAAGGCAGAGAGTAGAGCCAACCCAACTCGAACAATACCGTCAGTGGCTTCAATCCATCTTGCAATGTCTACGGTGACATGACGACCTTTCCCGTCTTAGATACCGTTCGAGACCATTATCAAGTTGTTAGCATCGGCTGGAAAAATCGCTGTTGCTTTTTGGGCTTTCTCATCCACCTTACAGTTTTCGATGTGATTTTTGGGGAGATGAATTGATCGAGTAACCCCTGGGAAATCGAAATGGAGGATCGCCTTGTTCGGGAACGTAACCCGATCGGATGGGAAAGGGAAGTTCGATATTTTCCAGGCGATATCTCCGGTGCAGGCGCTTGATAAATTCGTGGCGGACGATTAAATGGTCGTAAAATTCCTTAATTTTTAAATAAATAATAAAATTAATGCTGAAATAGCCAAAATCGCGATACCGAATCAACGGGTCGTAGTCGGGAACGCCGCCGGGCACTTCTGCCATCACTTCTCGAGCGACTTCCAGCGTCACCGCTTCTACTCGTTCCAAATCGCTCTCGTAGCTGACCCCCACTTCCAAGGGTAACAGCATCGATCGCTCGGGTAAAGTATAGTTTTTCAGGGTGGAAGAAACGATCTTCGAGTTGGGAATGACGATTAAATTTCCCGGAATATCCCGAATCACCGTATACCGCCACGCCACATCGGTCACGTACCCTTCTTCGTCGGGTTCTAGTTGAATGTAGTCCCCCGGTCGAACTTTTTTGGAGAGAATGATATTCAGCCCAGAAAATAAGTTGGAAAGGGTATTTTGCAGCGCCAAACCGATGGAAACTCCCCCAATCCCCAAGGCGGTTAGCAACGGCGTAATCGAAATGCCTAAAGACTGGATGATAATCAGAATTCCGAGACTGAAAATCACCAGTTTGGTAAGATTTTCAAACAGAGAAGTTAGAGGCGAAGTATCCTCTCCCCTGCCACCGTAAAATTGGATAAATCCAACCGCTAACCGAGCAATGACGATCGTCGCCGAACCCAGCAAGAGTGCTAGTAATATCTTTTGGAGGAGAATATCCAGCCAAGGTTCTAAGGAAATCGAAAGTGTAGCGGCAAAAATTCCGGCGATCGCAAACCACAATAGGGTCATGCCGCGCAGGGATGAGAGAATGATGTTATACCCTTGCCATCCC
Source organism: Oscillatoriales cyanobacterium M59_W2019_021 (assembly GCA_015295945.1). Classification (GTDB taxonomy): domain Bacteria; phylum Cyanobacteriota; class Cyanobacteriia; order Cyanobacteriales; family Geitlerinemataceae; genus DVED01. The sequence goes on from DVED01000085.1 coordinate 61,882, forward strand.
GTACGATCGGCGATCGATTTCAACCGCTTGAGAACGCGATGCTCGAAAACATACCCCCCCACAAATCCCAACGCCACGAGGGCGATGGGAATCACGATCTTTACAATTTCCAATACGCTGGCAGTCATATTGAAATGGGTGGTGGGTCATGGGTAATTGAGAAGAAACCACTTATTACTGATTACTAGTACGGGCGAAGCATTCGGGCGATATGTTATTGGTTTAACCCAAAGATCTCGATCCGAATGCTTCGCCCCTACCCACCCCAAACCCCCAACCCCAAACTCCAAATTACGAATTGATGGGATGGTGAACGGTTACTAGTTTAGTACCATCGGGAAACGTGGCTTCGACTTGTACGTCCGGAATCATTTCTGGCACACCTTCCATCACGTCATCGCGGGTGAGTAAGGTCGTGCCGTATGCCATCAAATCGGCAACGGTTCGCCCTTCTCTCGCCCCTTCCAATATTTCAGCGGTAATGTAGGCAACCGCTTCGGGATAATTGAGTTTGAGACCTTTGGCTTTGCGGCGTTCGGCTAACAACGCCGCTGTAAAAATTAGAAGTTTGTCTTTTTCTTGCGGTGAAAGTTGCATGAGGGTTTCTAAAGACGCCAAACGCGAGGAACGCACGCTTCCCGACCCCAAACGGACGATCGAACATCGTGCCAGACAGTTGTAAACCAGTTTCGCACGTCCTGGGTCGATCGTCCGCGATACCGACATAGTAATCCCTCTTGCAGTCGCGTTACTCCCATTGCCCCAGAACCTTGCCACCACGATCGCGCTTTCTCCACTCTTTCTGCCGAAACGGGTTCTCCAACCCACGCCAGCGTGCCGACGACGGGATTTCCCCCCAATCCGTGAGGACTCTCAAATCGGGTTTCGCTGGCGGGAAAGTATTGGCGATCGATCCATAACGGTACGCCATCGCGCCACACTTCTAAGTTCGATCGCCATTCTCCACTGACAAATCGTTCTCCCCTTGCCGTTCGACCGAATCGGACGATTTCCCATCCCATCCAACTCGCCTTCGGTGCTAATTCAATCTGTAAATCTTGCCGATAGATTGCTTCGTTAAAAACGATCGTCTCTTGCGGCAACCATTCTAAAACCGCACCTTCCTCGATATCGATCCGGACGGTTTGCCGTGCCTGTAAACCATTGCTGCGATAAATTTTACTGGCGGCGGCAGTGGTGGCAAGAACTTGCGCGTGGGGTTGGAGACGGATATTCTGCACTAATCGATCGCCCCCAACAATCCCCCCCGCCGTATGCAACACTACGGTATGACAAACTGACTCCCCCTCCGGATAGAACGATCGCTGTACCTTCAACGGTGCTTGTACTCGACTTTCGGCGAGCGTGGTTTTCTCTTCCCGGCGATCATACGTTAAATCAAGTTTACCTTGCCAACCCATTTTAAGTAATAAGTAATAAGTTTGAGGTTGGTTATTGGTTATTGGTTGTTGGTGAATTCCAATTACCCGTTACCTATTACCCATTTCAACAACGTTTCTACCGACGCATTGGGTTCTAGGAAAGAAAATAAATGCTTGTAGATCAGTTTTCCAGACCGATCAAGGACGAATTGAGCGGGTAAGGGCGCTCCCAAAGCTTGACCGACTTGATAGGCTTTGAACACCCGACAACTGGGATCGCTGAGTAAGGGGAATTTTAAACCCAAATCCCGGACGACGATTTGGCTTTGGCGGGGATCGGTACTGGTTATCATCAAGACTTCGGCTCCCGCTTCGAGAAAGCGATCGTAATTCTCGTTCAATGCTTTGATGTGGGGAAAGCACAAGGGACAGTATTGCTTTTCAGTAAAAATACGGGTGAAGGCGATAACAACGGATTTTTGTCCTCGATAAGTCGAGAGCCGAACTTGGCGAGCATTTGTCAAATCGCTCAACTCGAAATCCGGCGGCATCACTTCCCGGTACAGTTTGTTCGTTGCTGGAATCGGTAAGAAGTTTTTGAAAAACCGTTCGTTAAATAATCCTCGAAAATCTGTGGATGTTAGCATAATTGGGTAATGGTTAATGGGTAATGGGTCGCGAACCACTAACAACTAAAAATCAAAAAAATTGGCGATCGAACTTTGTCAATCGCCAATGGCTTTACCGACTTTGCTTCTACAGGGCAGCAAAGTATTCTTTAGAACCGACAGGATCGGGCTTCATGGTTTTCTCTCCGGGTTGCCAGCCTGCGGGGCAAACTTCATCGGGATGTTCTTGAACGTATTGAATGGCTTGCAGGGTGCGCAGGGTTTCGTCTACGTTGCGACCAAATGCTAAGTTGTTGATGGTGGCGTGTTGGATGACCCCATCTTTGTCGATCAAAAATAGACCGCGCAGGGCGATTCCGGCATCAGGATCGAGGACGTTATAAGCCGTGCTGATTTCTTTCTTGATGTCGGAAACCAGGGGATAGTTCAAATCTCCCAAACCGCCGGATTTGCGATCGGTTTGAATCCACGCCAGGTGAGAAAATTCGCTGTCTACGGAAACGCCGAGGACTTCCGCATTCAGTTTCTTGAATTCTTCGTAACGATCGCTAAATGCCGTGATTTCCGTCGGGCAAACAAACGTAAAATCCAGGGGATAGAAGAATAAAACTACGTACTTGCCTTTGTAGTCAGACAGCTTAATGGTTTTGAATTCTTGATCCACTACAGCCGTAGCGGCAAAGTCGGGGGCTTGTTGTCCGACGCGCAGGCATCCTTCTGTTGTCATGGTTTTTGACTCTCCTTTAAAAATTTGTCATTCGTTATCTGTCATTCGTCGTTCGTCATTGGCAAGTTTACCGAGGACTGAATACGAATTGATGCGGTCGGGGGTTTTCCCAATAACTTCCCGTTTCGAGAGTTATCCGACGCTCATTGCTGTTTACAATCTGTAATCATTATATCATACTCATAACGATTTTGAGATAAGACCGAACTTGGAAACTTAAATTTCGATCGAAACGCCATCTGCCACCCTATTTTAGGCTGACTGGGGGGCGATCGAGCTTAACCAAGACCTTGATTTTCAGAAGAGGCGATCGATCGTCGGTATTTTCCCCACAGCGCGATCCCAGCACCGAGGAGCAGACCGAATCCGTGCGCCCAATAGCCGATTCCCCAAGCATTGACTGCCACGTCCGCACTCAACCGACCGATGCCGTAGAACGCCTGTTGCGCGAACCACCAAATGCCGTAAACCCAAGCTGGGAGGGGAGTGGCGACTAACCCCAATCCCCAAGGACAGAGACTGTCGATTTTGGCGGTGGGAAAGCGCACCAGATACGCGCCCAAAATCGCGGCAATCGCGCCATTTGCGCCAATGAGGGGCGTTGCCAGGGAGGGATCGGAGATCGCCTGTATCCCGCTCGTCAGTCCCCCACAACCCAAATAAAACGCCAAAAACCGCCCCCGTCCCCACAGCGCTTCCAAGCGAGGCGCAAACGCCCACAAAAACAGCAAATTTCCCAAAATTTGGCTAAAGCTAGCGTGGAGAAACAAACTCGTCCACAGCGACGGTAGGGAGAAAAACAGCCACGCCACCGCCGCCGCCGGATTTCCTTCGCGGATAGCGGCTGCCAGCGAACCCCAAAAGCGATCGCCTACCAGACCCCAAGTTTGCCAAACGCCCCCCAGTTGACCGCTTGCCGATCCCTTCAGTTCCATGGCGAACACCGCCATCGAAATCGCCATCAGCAATAGCGACACAACAGACAAACGACGGCGAGCAGAATCGTCTCGAATGGGAATCATGACGAAGAAGCGAGTTTGGCGATCGAGTTCAGGCAACCTCTTCCAGAAATAAATTCACATCCTCGAACAATCGGGTGAGTTCGGCTTCCGTCGTCACCCGAATGCGATCGTCGCGCAGCGTCACCAAAACCTTAGCCGCAAAGGGACTCGGCCAAATATTGGGATTGCAGAAAATTTCTAGAAAAACATCCCCTGTATACTGATATTCCATAGGCTTTTGAGGAGTACCTTTCCCCGCACTGCCCGCTGCCGCTTTGGCTGTGGACGCTTTCAAGCGATCCATCAACTCGGCGAGTGCCACCTTGAGTTCTCGTGCGGCTTCGGCGCTAAATCGAAAAGCCATTGAGCCTTCAACCAAGTTAAGCTTGAGTTGAGAAACCGACATAATCAACCGATTGTAATATCCTGCTCTATCATGTTCCCACGATCCAGTCACGCTACTCTTAGATCTTGCTATCGTGTTATCGATCAAGTCATCAACGTTCGCCATCTCTCTCTGACAGACCATACGGCTCGGCAAATCTGATGTTTGTGCCGATCCGAGGGATCTGGCGCTGTATTTTGTTGATGTAATCCTTGTTAACCCAGTTTTCAGAGCAAACTCCCGATCATGTCCACCGCCAAAATTCTAGTCGTTGACGACGATCCCGCAGTCCGGAACCTCATTCATCGTTTTTTAAGCAAGCAGGAGTACACGGTCGAATCTGCTGAAGACGGTAAAAATGCGCTGACTTTATTCGATCAGCTCAACCCCGATTTAGTCATCTTGGATGTTAACCTGCCGGACACGACGGGTTACAGTCTCTGCCAAGAAATGCAAGATCGCACGGGCGTGTTCGTGATGATGCTGACGAATAGAAGCGATGAAGAAGATATCGTTCAAGGATTTCAGAGAGGTGCTGATGACTATCTCACCAAGCCATTTAGCTTAGTCGAGTTAGGAGCGCGGGTGGCTGCCGTACTCAAACGCCAGCGCATTGTTACTCCAGCCACTGCTAAATGTATTACCATCGGTTCTTTGAGTATCGATCCCGGCAGTCGCGAAGTCAGTTTTAACGACCAACCGATCGCCCTAACCGCGCTAGAATTTGACTTACTGCATTTTCTCGCCAGCCATCCCAACCGAGTTTGGCGGCGATCGGAACTTCTTCAGGAAGTTTGGGACTACGATTATGTCGGCGAACCCCGCGTGGTGGACGTTCACATCGGTCAAATTCGGCGTAAAATCGAAGCATTTAGCAAAGAGCCGTCGCAAATTCAAACCGTTCGTGGGGTTGGGTACAAATTTGAAGTACCATCATAACCGGGGAAGAACAGAATTGAAGAAGGTTCGTCAGATCGATCGCCGGGTTGAATTTTTTATCTTACGATTTGGGTCTATACAAAATGACGGTATTCTGGATCGATCTTCGATCGCCTTTTGCCAACTTCCGACCCGCCTACAAACTGATTTAAAAGAAGGAAAGTCTACTGATGAATATATTGATGGATGTTGCCGTCAAGCAAGGATTTCCGTTTCCTTGGGCGTTTACTTTACTTTATGTTGTGGGATTTATCGCAGCGGTTATCGGCGGTTCGATTGCCTGGTATAACTCAAAACGACCCCCCGGTTGGGAAGGAACCGAACGTCCCAGCATCATTCCCAAAGTTGGCAACGACGACGAATCGGAGTCCTGATTTTGGAGTTTGTGAGTAGTTAGTCGTTAGTAGCTCTATGAGAGTGGGGAATCTTGCATTTTTAATTTTTAATTTTTGATTTTGCATTTTCTGTCCCATTTTTCTCTAGTCTTCCTATTGAGTTCTCTTCTGAAATCCTGGGTTCGGAAACCGGAGCTTTTTCTTCGAGACTGGAGATCGACTCGGCTAACGGTTCGAGGGTTTGCGCGGTTTGGATCTGATTCTGAAGTTGTTCGGTCGAAGATACCAACCCGCTCAAGCCGTTTACCAGGCGGCGGATATTTTCACGGAATTCGGGATCTCCGGTTAAATCGTCCAGATCTGAGGTAATTTTTTGGACGTTTTGAAAAGTCGATCGAGCGGAGTCCAGGGTTTCTTGAAGCAGGATGCGGTTGGTGGGATCGCTTGCCGTTGCCGTGACTTGGCGTAAATTTTCCGAGGCTTCGGCGGCGTTGGCAGAGAGGGTGACGGCATGGATGGAAATTTCTTCCAAATTGGTCAGTAAGTTTGATCGCTCCAGAGTGGTGAGACCCCGATCGAGCGAACCCACACTGCGTTCGACCTGAGCGAAGGTGCGATCGGCAGTTTCGAGTAAGGGGGCGAGATTGTTAGCTGCCGCGCGCAACTCGGTACTTAGTTGGCTGACGTTTTCTAAGGTAACGGCTAAACTCGATCGATTGCTATCGACGAGGGTGTTAACCGTGGTTGCCAACCGTGCCATTTCGCTAGCGGTGAGGTTGACATTATCCAGGGTCGCTACCAAACTGGATTGATTGTTTTCCACTAAACCGTTGACCGTGGTGGCTAAGCTGGCAATTTCCCCCGCCGTTAGGCTCAGTCGATCGGCTGCTTGACCGACGGTATCGGTAGCGGATAGCGCCGAATCCGAGAGGACGTTCAGTTCGGATTTGAGGGATTGACTTAACTCGGAAAGGTCGTTTGCCAGGGTGGCAATGCCTTCGACCGCATTGGTGGAATTTTCCGTCAGCGCGGTAATTTGGGTAAAGAATTTCGGATCGCCGAAGGTTTCGGTAAACTGGGTCGAAGCGCGCATCAGTGCGGCAAAGCTGACTCCCATATCTCCGGCGAGTCGATCGCCATCGCAGATAATCCCCCGATCGTTACACTCTGGGGAGAGGGGACTGGGCAAACTGGCACTGTCGAGGGGCGCTGTGGTGGCTGGAGGAACGATATCGATCGCCGTTTCGCCGATAAAACCTCCCTGATTGGCTTCAATTCTGGCATGGCGGGGAATCAGCATCTCGGACGAGTTAATTTCCAACGTGACATCTACCCCATTAACTCCCGGATCGATCGCGGCAATTTTACCAACCGTTACGCCTCGATACCGCACCGAAGACCCCACTTGAATGCCAATCACTTCCGGAAAACGAGCGATAAATTGATAGCTGCGTCCCCCGAGTTTGACCCCCTTCAACCACAGAACCAAACCCCCGACCAAACCCAGTCCCAGCAAAATAAACAGCCCTAAAGAGCCTTCTCTGAGCATTCGCGATCTCATACTGTCTCCTCAATCCGATCGAGCTTCTCTTGGTAGCTGCTTCAATAAGATCCCTATTTTAGCGTCAGTATGGGATCGGTCTGTTTTCGGCGGGAGCAGGGGGAGAGAATTAAAAATTAGTCTGGGAAAGTTGATCCCGACGGAAACCGACACCGCTACGCCAGTTCCTCCACTTGGGGAAACCCCAAGACCGGACTGGCTCAACTTTCCGCAAAATTAAAAATTCTGGTGCGTTTCGTGCCTCAACACACCCTACCCACTTATTACTTATTACTTATTACTTATTACTTACTCCTGCCTCGCCATATCCATCAAAATCTGTTGGGCGGACTGTTCGGAACCCTCTTCTGGGGGACGACGCTGGATGTAGCTACCGTCTGGCTGCAACTCCCAGGCTTGGCGATTATCCGAAAGCATGATGCCGAGAATTTCTTGCAAGTCTTTGGCTAACTTCGGATCTTCGACGGGGGTAATCGCTTCCACCCGGCGATCGAGGTTGCGCGGCATCCAGTCCGCACTGCCGATAAACACCCGTTCGTCTCCTCCATTTTGAAAGTAGAAAATGCGGGAATGTTCCAGAAAGCGACCGACAATACTGATCACGCGGATATTCTCGCTGACTTCAGGAACTCCCGGACGCAAGCAGCAAATCCCCCGCACGATCAAATCGATGCGCACGCCCACTTGAGAGGCTTCGTAGAGGGTAGCGATAATTTGCGGATCGACCAGGGCGTTCATTTTGGCGACGATCCGCCCCTCTTTTCCCTCCTTGGCAAGGTCGATTTCCCGGCGGATGCAAGCTAACATCCGATCGCGAAGACTCACGGGAGCCACTAATAATTTGCGATAAGATTGCTGACGCGAGTATCCCGTTAAATAGTTAAACAAATCCGTCAGATCCGCCCCCAACTCTTCCCGGCAACTGAGCAACCCCAAATCTGTATATAACTTCGCGGTTTTCGGATTGTAATTTCCCGTACCGATATGGACGTAGCGATGGATGCGATCTTCTTCCTGACGCACCACCAGAGCGATTTTGGTGTGGGTTTTCAGTCCCACCAAACCGTAGACAACGTGAACGCCCGATCGCTCCAATTTCCGCGCCCAAAGGATGTTATTCTCTTCGTCAAAGCGAGCTTTTAGTTCCACCAACACGGCAACCTGCTTGCCATTTTCCGCCGCCTTCACCAACGCCTCGATGACAGGAGAATCCCCGGAAGTGCGGTAGAGGGTCATCTTGATAGCTAAAACCTGGGGATCGATCGCGGCTTGGGTGATGAAATGCTGGACGGTTGCCGTAAACGAGTGGTAGGGATGGTGGAGAAGAATATCGCCTCGTTCCCGAATTTCCCGGAACAAATCCCCTTCGAGATCGACCTCCGACCCGATTTCCAGTTCGGGTAAATTGCGCAACCGAGGGGGAATCGTCCATTTCCAAGGCGGATCTTTGAGTTCCGGTAGCGGCAGTCCCATCAGAGACATGACATCGCCCAACCCCAGCATCCCCTCGACATCGTAAACGTCATCTTCTTCTAACTCCATCTCCCGCATCAACGTTTCGCGGATATCGGATGGCATGGTTGTCTGGACTTCCAAGCGAACCACCGACCCCCCGGAACGACGCTTGCGCAACTCTTGTTCGATCGCCAATAGCAAATCGTCCGCCTCGTCTTCTTCCACGGCGATATCGGCATGGCGGGTGACGCGGAAGGGGTGATATTCTAAAATCTTCATGCCGGGAAACAGTCCCTCGAGATTGTGGGCGATCGTCTGTTCTAGAGTGACTCCCATCCAGACGGCGGGTTTGCCATCCGGAGATACGCACAGGGATTTCGGCAGGGGAATAAAACGCGGTAAAACTTTCGGGACTTTAATCCGGGCGAACAGTTCCTTTTCAGTGTCGGGATTTTGCACCACCACTGCCAAGTTGAGGCTGAGATTGGAGATGTGGGGGAAAGGGTGGCTGGGATCGACGGCTAGGGGCGTGAGAACGGGAAAAATGCGTTCCTCGAAGTAGTTTTGCAGGTAGGTACGCTGTTCGGGATCGAGATCGATGTAGTCCAGCAGAACGATCCCGTGCTGTATCAACAAGGGACGCAGTTCGGTATGGAAGTGTTGGTGTTGCCGGACCACCATGGGATACAGGCGATCGCGAATAGCTTCGAGTTGCTGTTGGGGCGTGCGACCGTCAGGAGTCAACTTCAGAACTCCGGCTTCGACTTGCTGTTGCAGTCCCGCCACCCGCACCATAAAAAACTCGTCGAGATTGGAACTGAAAATCCCGAGGAACTTCAACCGCTCTAACAGGGGAGTTCGGGGATCGAGGGCTTCGTGGAGAACACGATCGTTAAACTCCAACCAGCTTAACTCCCGGTTGAAAAAATACTTCGGATCGCGCCAGTTCGCCCCAGATTTTTCGAGTTTAGTCGATTCTGGCGCTGGAGACTCCGACGCTGACTTTTTCGTTCTAGGCATGGGATTGGGACATGGGTAATGGATCGAGAGTTAGCCGTCAACTAGCCACTAGCCACTAGCTCCTATTCCAGTTTGCCGAACGCTTCGTCTTCCCTGCCGACCCACCACTCGCCCAATTTCATCAAGTCCTCGTGAAGCTCGGCAATCTGTTCGCGGTACTCTTGCGAAGACAGTTCCGATCGGCGCTCTTGCAGTTTTTTCAGGCGAAGCTGAAGCAACAGCCAGGGTTTGGAAATGCCATCGGTGGCTTCTATATATTTTGCCAGGTTTTCGCTATTGAAATTCATTACAACATTAGTCGATCTCTTTGTTACTTATTGTAACGGGGTTTGTCATTGGTTATTGGCAAAAATTTTCTCCCCCCGCTTCCCCTGCTCAAGACTGCTCAAGACAGCTTTCTTCTTCCTTCTGCCTTCTGCCTTAAATAAGGTACAATCTGAAATCTACGACCCAACCCACTCGTTCCACATCCATGACCGTCAGAGTTCGTATCGCCCCTAGTCCCACCGGAAACCTGCACATCGGTACCGCCAGAACCGCCGTTTTCAACTGGCTGTTCGCCCGCAATCAAGGGGGGACGTTTATCCTGCGGGTGGAAGATACCGACAAGGAACGATCGCGCCCGGAATTCACTCAAAATATTCTCGAGGGTTTGACGTGGTTGGGATTGGATTGGGACGAAGGTCCGATTTTCCAGACCGATCGCTTCGATTTGTACCGCAACGCCGTACAAACCTTACTGGATAAGGGATTGGCGTATCGCAGCTACGAAACCCCCGAAGAACTGGCAGCCATGCGGGAAGCCCAAAAAGCGGCAAAGCAAGCCCCCCGCTACGACAACCGCCACCGCAACTTAACCCCCGAACAACGGGCGGCATACGAGGCGGAAGGGCGCACGGCGGTAATTCGGTTTAAAATTGACGACGATCGCGCCATTACCTGGAACGATTTGGTCCGGGGGGAACTATCTTGGAAAGGTAGCGACTTAGGGGGCGATATGGTTGTCGCTCGTGCCGCCGCACCGGGAGAAGTGGGACAACCCCTCTACAACCTCGCCGTGGTGGTAGACGACATCGATATGCAGATTACCCACGTCATCCGGGGGGAAGATCACATCGCCAATACGGCAAAACAGATTTTACTGTACGAAGCGTTAGGGGCAGACGTTCCCCAATTCGCCCACACGCCGTTGATTTTGAATCAGAGGGGGCAGAAACTCTCGAAACGCGACGGGGCAACCTCTGTATCCGAGTTTGAGAAAATGGGATACTTGCCGGAGGCGATGGCGAACTATATGGCACTGCTGGGATGGTCGCCGCCGGACGGACAGGAACGGTTTACCCTGGAAGCGGCAAAGCAACAGTTTAGTTTCGATCGCGTCAACAAAGCCGGAGCTAAATTCGACTGGGATAAGCTCAATTGGCTCAACGGTCAACTCCTGCACGAAATGTCCCCGGAAGCGTTACTCGAAAAGTTAATTCCCTACTGGCAAAACGCGGGATACGAATTCGACCCCGAAATCGATCGCCCGTGGTTGCTACAATTGACGGCAACTATCGGTCCGAGTTTGGCGGTGTTGCCGGAGGCGGTGGAGATGGTTCGCGCTTTGATGGTGGAGTCGGTGGAGTTTACCGACGATGCAGCCAAGCAGGTACAGCAAGACGGAGTTGCCGATTTGTTGCAAGCTGTGGCGGACAAGATTGACGAGACCCTCGACGAAGCAGCAGCAAAAGAAATTGTCGGTGCGGTAACGAAGGAAAAGGGCGTGAAAAAAGGGATGGTGATGAAATCCCTGAGAGCGGGTTTGATGGGTTCGCTCAAAGGTCCCGATTTGATTCAATCTTGGCTGATTTTACACCAGCGCGGTTGGGATAAGGCGCGGTTGCAAGGGGCGATCGCTTTGGCGACGGGTTGAGAATTGGCGACGAGTCCGGCAACTTCGTCCGATCGGCTTGACGGGGGGTGAGGTTGGTACGGATACTGGGCAAAGCTGATGTTGCCTTAAATGCCCTGGATGGTTTCCGATCGCTCTGTTCCTACATTACCCCGTCCCGTTCGCTTGCCGAACCAACGATGGCACGTTTTCCCGCCCCAACCGGAACGGGCGATGGAATTGGCTCGCGGGGCGGATATTTCGCCCCTGGTGGCGCAAATCTTGCTCAATCGGGCCTTAGAAACTCCTGATTGGGTCGATCGCTTTCTCGATCCCGAGTCCGATCCCCTACCCGCCCCTTCCGACGAATTTCCCGATTTGGCGATCGCTTTAGACTTGTTGCGCGAAGCCATTGACGAACAATACCCGATCGCGATTTGCGGGGACTATGACGCCGACGGCATGACCAGCACCGCCCTGTTATTACGGGCGTTTTCGCTGTTGGGAGGCAATGCCGACTACGCCATTCCCAGCCGCATGAGTGACGGTTACGGCATTAACGATCGCATCGTCCGGGAATTCGCCGCAGCGGGCGTCCGCCTGATTTTAACCGTAGATAACGGCATTTCCGCCCACGGGGCGATCGAGTTGGCGCGGGAGTTGGAGATGGATGTCATCATCACCGACCATCACGATTTGCCGCCCCAACTGCCGGAAGCCAACGCCATTCTCAACCCGAAAATGCTCTCGCTGGAGTCTCCCTATCGGGGGATGGCGGGGGTGGGCGTTGCTTATTTGCTCGCCCTTTCCCTGGCTCAGGGGATGGGGAAAGAGGACGAAGCGATCGCCCCCTTACAAGAATTGATGACTTTGGGAACGATCGCCGATCTAGCGCCGCTAACGGGAATCAACCGCCGTTGGGTGCAGCAGGGGTTAAAGTTGTTACCCCACTCCCAAATTGCCGGAATTCAAGCCCTGATTCAGATTTCCGGTGCGGGAGACGGCAACAGCATGAAGCCAGACGATATCGGGTTTCGCTTGGGACCGCGGATCAATGCCGTGGGGCGCATCGGCGACCCGCAAATCGTTATCGAATTACTGACGACGGACGATGAAGGGGTGGCGCTGGAACGGGCGATGCAGTGCGAGGCGATTAACCGCCAGCGTCAGGAAATGTGTGCCCAGATCGAGGCAGAGGCGATCGCTGTAGTAGAAGGCGGAACCCTCGACTGGCAGGGCGATCGGGTGCTGCTGTTGGTGCGACCCAACTGGCATCACGGCGTCATCGGCATCGTGGCGTCGCGCTTGGTGGAACGCTACGGGGTTCCGGTGTTTATCGGCACTTACGAGGATGAGGCAGAGGGCGTTATTCGGGGGTCGGCGCGGGGAATTCCCGAGTTTCACGTATTTGAAGCCCTGCAAACCTGCGATGATTTGCTGGGGAAATACGGCGGACACAAAGCGGCGGGGGGCTTTTCGTTTCCGGCAGAGAATTTGGAGGCAGTGCGCGAGCGCTTGCGAACCTTTGCCTGCCAAAGCCTCGAACCCCAACATTTGAAACCCTTAGTCACCGTTGACGCGCAGGTGCAGTTAGAAGAGATCGATTTCGACTTGTACCAGCAGATCGATCGCCTGCACCCGTGGGGAATTGGCAATCCCGAACCGATTTTCTGGACGGCGAACGTGCGGGTTCTCGAACAAGGTACGGTGAAAGGACAACATCTCAAGGCGATTTTTGCCGGGGAAACGGGGAAAGAACGATCGGCGATCGCGTGGCGTTGGGGCGAATACTGCCCGCTACCGTCTCGTGTGGATATCGCCTACAAAATTCGGGAAAATCGCTTTAATGGTAATACGGATATCGAATTGGAATTGGTGGGGGTGCGTTTGTCGAACGAACTGGAGAATGAGGACAATTTGGCGATCGAAGATGACTCTTTGCCTTCAAATATGACCGCGCCCGTTTCCCTAGAAGATGAGACTCCCCACCCGATCGTTTCTGAAGAAACCGTTTCCGATCGCTCGGAATTCCCAACCCCTTCCCAACCGATTTCTTCTGAAGCAAAATCTCTAGAAAAGGTTGCTCCAAAACTGTCCCCAAAGAAAACCGCTTCATTTGAATACGATCGCCGTTACTATTCCTGCGGGTTATTTCCTCGTGAAACCAACTTAGAACTGAGAATTCGCAACGATCGCGGTCAGGTTTTGGCGATCGAAAAAGGGCAAAAAATCGGTCTGTTGGGAACGTCTCGAGAGAACTCCCGCCAGGTCAACGTCTCCGAACCGCGATTCTACTATCTCATCAAAGCGGCGATGAAAGCGTTAGCCTTGGAATAGATCGTATTCTGTATGGGTCTTGTCGTTCTCTGCCAGTGTACTCAAACATTATCGAAATTCCATTTTTGGAGTGGCGTAGACGATCGCTTTCCTCTGATTCGATTATGTTAAACTTGATAAAAGCTTAGCGAATGTAACTTTCTATGGTAACAACGCCATCAATTACTCCTCAAAATAGGAGTGAAGAAAAAGTCATTACTTTGCCTGGAATTCAATGGCAAACCTTTAAATCGATCCTGTCCGATGTCGGGGACGATCGAGCCTGGAGAATGGCGTACGATCGAGGATGTTTAGAAATTAGAATGCCGCTAACAGAACATGAAGAACCCATCGGAATGATAGAACACTTTGTCGGTGTTATTGTTGATGAACTCGCAATTGAGATGAGACAGCTAGGTGCATTAACTCTCGAACGAGAAGATTTGACCCGTGCCATCGAACCCGATACCTGTTTCTACATCCAAAATGAATCCGCTGTTAGGGGGAAAAGTATCCAATTGCCTGCCGATCCGCCACCAGATTTAGTAGTAGAATCTGACTATACGAGTTCTTCGATAAATAAATTTGCTATCTATGCGTCTCTGGGTGTTCCAGAAATCTGGAGATATCGCGATCGCCATCTTGAAGTGTATCAACTTGTGGAAGGAAATTACGAACTGCGAGAAAATAGTTTGGCTTTTCCTTTTTTGTCGATCGCCGAAATTCCGAGTTTTATCGAGCAAAGCAAAACAATCGGACAAAGAGCCGCTGTCCGTTTATTTAGAGAAAGCGTGAAGAAAATATTAGCTTAAGACGATGCCGCAATTTTTAACATTTGGCAGAAGTCGAACCCAAGTCGGTAATGGAAAGGGAAAGTACGTCAGGGGTCTATCTTTGAAATTTTAGACAAAATAGGTTAAATAATAAACCTATATCGCAGAATAATGATAAACTGAAGAATATCTTAAAATTTACCTAAATTCGTTATGTCAGTTTTGTCAATTGAAGAACGAGTGGCTGCGTTAGAAGCCGAAATTGTAAAGCTCAGGCAGCAGATAGAACATCCAGCCCGAATCGCCACACCGTGGTGGGAAAAAATATCCGGAACTTTCGATCGAGATCCCATCTATGATGAAGCGATGAAATTGGGTCGTCAATATCGTCGATCGCTCCAAAATTTCAAGGCTAGCGATGTACATACTCGATACTGATTCCTTAAGTCTTCTCGAATATGGCGGAGAATCTGCTCAACTTTTGTTAGCCAAGCTTTCCAATCTTCAAGCGAATGAAGTTGCCGTTACAATTATTAGCTATGAAGAACAAATGCGCGGCTGGATGTAGCATGGGAAAGAGTTCTAACGTTAGAAGAACTTCAGAAAATTAGGTAAAATAGAAGTATGCCTCGTCTGGATCTCTACCACAATGTTGTCAAAGTAGCACTCGTTAAAGATGGCTGGAAAATTACCGACGACCCACTACAACTTCAGTAGGAAGGTTTCAATCTTTATGCCGATCTAGGTGTAGAAAAACCAATTTTTGCCGAACGTCAGACTCAACAGATTGCTGTAGAAATTAAAGTTTTTGGTAGTCCTTCTCCGATTTCAGAGCTAGAGAAAGCGGTTGGACAGTATGCACTCTATCAATTCCTGCTCACCCGAATTCAACCTCAACGATTACTCTATCTTGCTATTCCTAACGACATTTATCAATATTTTTTTCAGAGATCGCCCATTCGAGAGTTTGTCACTGAACAACAAGTTTCACTACTCATCTTCAACCCTAAAAGCGAGGAAATCGTGCAATGGATAAACTAACCAACTATCGAGATGCCATTAAAACTGTTATTCATCGTCATTCCGAATTGCAAACGGCAAACAATCCCATCGAAACTGTCCCAATTTGCGATACAGAGGGCGATAACTATCTATTAATGGCGATCGGCTGGAATCCTTCAGGCAGAGTTCATTCTATCTCATTTCACTTGCGAATTCGGAATGAAAAAATTTGGATTGAGTGGGATGGAAGCGAAGAAGGGATCGCCTTAGAATTAGTAGGACTTGGCATTCCTAAAGAAGATATCGTTCTGGGATTTTATCGACCCGAACGGCGAGAAATTACAGAATTTGCGATCGCTTAAGAGTTCGATCGCCGATTTGCTGTTATCGCTCAGTTTTAGTTTAGCTTCTGGGTATTGTGTTATGG
>DVED01000112.1 GCA_015295945.1 Oscillatoriales cyanobacterium M59_W2019_021
ACTTAGGCAACTGATAGACGATCTGATAGAATCTGAGAATAAAAAGCCGTCCTCCGCTGCGCTAAAGGACGGGGCTTGAAATCCTTTATTTTCGGTCATGGTGGTGGTTTGCGTCTCGTTGGCTTGGGGGGTAAAGCGTAAAGCTTGCCGGGGTTCGGCTCCCGTATCGAGCAGCGAGAAGGTTTGTTGGGAGCCAATTGTCGCCTCCGAGACGAGATTCGGTGCAGATCTGCCTTTATTTGCCGTTTCAGCTTGGGTTGGCATTGTGGCAGGGGAAAGACCACCCAGAACGAGAACCCCGGTTAAAGCGCTGGCAAACCATCTGTTTTTCATGTTTCATTCTCCCGTTCGGTACTCCTGAGGGGGTGATTTGGCGATCTTCCTCATAGAGTTGCTTGGCACTCGATCGCACTCTAGCGCAATTCTTCCGAAAATGACAATTTATCCTCGAACAAATCTCGAGGCGATCAAGGGTTTAGATCGTTTTAAAATCAAGACGAGATTAGGGGCTAATGGGTTTCAAACCGTAGAGCCAAACAATCAGTAAAGGCGTCACGATGGTTAAGATGAGATTCAACGGCAAACCGACTCGGGTAAAATCGAGAAACTTGTAGCCCCCCGGTCCGTATACCATCGTGTTGGTTTGATAGCCGATGGGAGTGAGATAGCTATTCGAGGCGGCAAACGTCACGGCAAACATCAGCGCGTATGGGTTTAAACTTAAGGTTTTGGCAACTTGAACGGCAATGGGAATCATCAACACTACGGCTGCGTTATTCGAGAGAATTTCCGTCAGGAAAGACGTAATCAGATAGAAAAACGTTAAGATCCAGTATCCGGAAAACTGACCGCCCAAGCTCACTAAATTATTCGCCAGCCATTCGTTCGTTCCCGAGTTTTCCATTGCCGTTCCCAGGGGAATCAGTCCGGCTAAGAGAAAGATAATATCCCAGCGAACCGCACCGTAAATTTCTCCTGGCTTGAGGCATCCGGTGATAATCATCAACACAACGCCGACTAATGCCGTAACTAAAATAGGAAATAAATCGAGAGCGGCAACGATGATAACGCCCAGAACGATCGCCACGGCAATCCCAGCTTTATTCTGCTGAACGCTATCAACATCTTGTTGTTCGAGAACCAAAAGCTCTCGCGTGGTTTGCAACCCTAAAATACTCTGTTTGGGACCTTGAACCAGCAGCAAGTCGCCAAATCGCAGCGGGACTTTACCCAATCGCTCGCGAACTAATTCTTCGCCGCGACGAATGGCAATTACCGTCGCGTTATACCGCTGCCGAAATCGCAAATCTTTGAGCGTCGAACCGATTAATCGAGAGTTGGAGAGGATTAAGATTTCGGCGATGTTTTCCTCTCCGGATATCATTTCTGATTCGATCGAATCTTCTCCTCCTAGTTTTTGGCTGAACTGAACGTCCGCTAAAATTTCGATGCCGCGTTCGTCGCGAATTTTGAGCAAATCTTCTCGAGTTCCTCGAACTAACAAAATATCGCCAGCCGACAATTCTTTGTCGCCCAAGGGTTGGGGAAAATGGTTTTCGTTGTGAATGATTTCAAGAACGTCGATATCGAATTTGCGTTGGATTTCGCTTTCGTTTAAGGTCTGTCCGATTAAGCTCGATCGCGGCGAGATGACAACTTCACTGACATAATCTTTTAATCCGTATTCTTCACTTAGAGAACTATTAGCAACGGGTTTGCGATCGGGCAGCAGTTTAGGCGCGACAAACGTCAAATACAGCAAACCGATAATAAAGGTCACAATCCCTAAAGTTGTAAACTGAAATAAACTAAATTCTCCGTATCCCAGTTTCTTGGAAACTCCACTAGCTAAAATATTAGTCGAAGTCCCAATGAGGGTAATCATCCCTCCTAAAACGGTTGCGTAGGATAAGGGAATTAACAGTTTAGAAACCGAAACTTTTTGTTTTTTACACCAATCTTCAATGATGGGAAGAAAAATCGCAACCACTGCGGTATTGTTAATAAACGCCGTGATCGGTCCGACGATCGCCCCCATGACGAAAATTTGTTGAGATGGGTTCTTGCCACCCCACTTTACGAGCAAATCTCGGGCAACTCGAATGGCTCCGGTGCGCGTAATTCCCGCACTCAGGATAAACATCGCCATTACGGTAATTGTGGCTGAATTGCCAAATCCGGCAATTCCTTCATCGGGCGACACTAAACCCAGTAACATCAATACGATCGCCACGATAATTGCCGTAATATCTACGGGCAACCATTCCGCCACAAACGCAATGAGAGCGACGACTAAAACGCCAAGCGTTAAAACAATTTGAGTATCCATGCAAACTCGATTTCAAACAGAAAGGGAAGAAATCACCGCTAGCGGAGCTATCGGCACTGGAGACGATCCAAAAACGGGCGATCCAGTGGTCGAAGTTGGCGATCGGAGCGTGGGGTTAGTTAAAGTCTTTCCGTTTAAATTTGCGCGTCACACGTTGCGATATTTAGCGATTTTGAATGGAGTTGAAGTGTTAGGGAAGCCAATCAAGTTTAGCCTTTAGCGTTTAGCTTTGCGAGGATTTCAAGAGCGATCCGGCGGTATCTAATAATCGACCGCCCCCTCAACCTCAAAAAGGTGCGGGGGCGATCAATTGATACTCGATTTTACTACCAATTTCCCAAATTGCAACCGTTGGTAGCCTACATTTCGCTTAAGCGATCGTCGGTGCGTTCAGTTGCAACTCAAACCGCTCTCCCGGTGGCGGTTCGACGACTTGCGTCGCCAAATCGTTCGCTGCCAACTTGGCTTGCAATTGTGCCGCACTCCCTTTAGCTTGTAACACCTTAATCAGCAAACCTTCAAACGCCACATCTCCTCCAGCAGCCGTGGGAATCATCACCTGGGGTCGCACCCACTTCGCCAGTTCTAAGGCAGTTTCCTGACCCTTAATGACCGATCCCAACAGGGGAATCGTTAAATCGATAATCGGCGTTACCGCAACGTCGATCGGTGTCATTTCCTTCAACGTCGGGGAATGATAGCCGTGGGGTTCGTAGTACAGCGTCCGATTGTGCCGCAAATCCCGGAGAACATAACCATTTTCTACCGTCGTCAGACCGATGGGCGAACCCGGTACGGCGGTAATTTCCACCGCATCCCTCAGCACGAACGTTTCCCCGTGTGCCAATGCCGTTACCTGGGTATAACCCAACTCTCGTACCACTTTCGCCGCCCCTTCGGAGCCGACAACGGGAATGGCGCGATCGAGTTGTTCTAAAGTGGGAGGATGGGCGTGATCCGGCAACCCTTGGGAGAGCAGAATCAAATCGACATTCTCCGGGATCGATCGGGGCGTGCGTCGTTCTCCCTTAAACAGCCAGGGAAGATTGCCAAACACCAACGGGCCCACCAGCCACGGATCGACCAAAATCCGTTTCTCGCCCATTTCCCACAACCACGAGTTGCTATCTAGATACGTCAAGTACATAATCCACGCTGTGATATCTGCCCTCATTTTATAAAACCTTCATGTTTGTGAGGGCAGTGCAAGTTTTTGGGCGGAGCCTGTGGGAAACTCATATGATGAAAATTAGAGCGAAAACACTCGAACTATGGTTGAACTTCCCCAGGATCTCGACGGAGCGATCGCCCAAGCCCGCACGGCAACCATCGCGGCGATCGCAGACGGATATTGCTTGTTGCAAGTCGAACTGGTCTTTCCCGAACTGAAAGCCCAGCCCATTGCCGAGCAATTCCTGTCCGTTTGGGAAGCCATCGGATCTCCACCCAAAGTCCTGTTTCCCGACGCGGGAGCAGCCGCTCTCGCCCGACGCGATTGGGGCGACGTGCCCTTCGCCATCTCCGATATCGGCACTCGCAGCCGCTCGATCAAAACCCGACTCTCGCCCGACGATCCCTGGTTTGTGGCGATCGAACCCTCTGCGGTAGAAGTGGCGCAAATCGAACAATTATCCAACTTCGCCGGAGATCGTCCCGTCGTGCTGCTGTTGCCCCGTCTCGAGGATATTACCACCATCGGCATCGGTTATGCCGCCCGCCAACTGCGGGAACGCTTCCTCAATCGCATCGAAAGTTGCTACTACATCCAACCTTTGGACGGAGCCACCCTGTTTCGGTGCTATCCTTCCCCATGGCAAGTGTGGCGAGAGACCGAAGAGGGAACCCAAGAAATGATTTGGGAAACCCCGACAAAGCCCGTGGGCGACGAGCTAGAGCGCATTCTCTCCGGAGAAGCGGATGCGGATGCCACCTCCGACTCGGGTGACGATCGACCGAAACCGCCAAAAAAAGCGGGCTTCTTAACCGAAATTCAGCGTTTTCTGAATGCATTAAATCAATAGAGCCGCGATCCGCGGACGACTGGATATAACGTTTCAATAAGGGTAAACAGCAATGGCTCAACGGCGAATTGTCATTGGCGACGTCCACGGTCACTACAGTGCATTAATGCAGTTGCTCGAAGAAATTGCTCCGGCAACCGACGATGCCGTTTATTTCCTCGGAGATTTGATCGATCGCGGTCCCAATAGTTGCCAAGTTATCGACTTCGTTCGTCAGAGTCCCTACCGCTGTTTGTTAGGCAACCACGAACAAATGCTGCTGGGTTCGTTTCCCAACGGACGGATTTACCAACCCTGTTTGGACGCTTGGCTGCAAAGTGGCGGGCGGGCAACCCTCGCCAGCTATGCCAACGGAGGAATTCCACGACAGCATATCGAGTGGTTGAAAACCCTCCCCGCATCCATCGATTTGGGCGACTTCTGGTTGGTTCACGCCGGGGTCAATCCCCACGTGCGTCCCGAACAGCAAACCCCCCAAGATACCTGTTGGATTCGGGATGAGTTTCACCGCCATCCCCAACCCTACTTTGCCAACAAGACGATCGTTACCGGACACACGATCACCTTTACGTTACCCGACGTGCAACCCGGACAACTGGCTCGCGGTCCGGGTTGGTTGGGCATCGATACCGGGGTGTACTCCGTTCGTAGCGGTTGGCTGACGGGTGTCGATCTCGATAACCCGTTGGTGTATCAAGCCAACGTTTGGACGGATGAGGTACGAGTTCGTCCCCTCGAAGATGCCGCCTACTCCATCGATCCAGCCAAAGTACAGCCGCGTCTCCAACCGCGTCCCCAGCCCCGCAAAACCACCCCACTGCGGCGATCGATCTTCGGCAAGCGTCCCACCAGCAATGAGGTTCTCAAGGGTTGCGCTTCGGCTTAGTCGATCGATACACTATAAACCTCGCCAGGGCGATCGAGTCAAGTCTGGTCTAACTGTCTGAAACCGTTTCCGGAAATTCGATGGTGGTTTCGGGTTGCGCTACTCATCGCGACAACTTCGCCATCCCAATATTCGTGGCGTCCTTCTTGGGTGGGTTCCCCAGCGAGATATTCTTCTATAGCAATGCTTTTTTGGAAGTGGCAAGTCTTCGGCTAAATGCTTTTAGCTTCAAAAAAAATATGCAATCTATCTGATTATAGAAACTTTCAAAACTTGGATCAAACAGACAGAGTGCGAATTTCTTGGCTTTTCGTAATATTACGTATATACTTACGTGAGGCGATCGCCCGACAGGAAAAGCCGGGAAGATAGATTCCGCACGCAGATGGGTGAAGGCTGAGCCTACAGCAATCGGGCCGACTCGTACAGTCGCCGCACCAACGCCATAATTTGCTCGCCGTAGTTGGGGGCAGCCGACCAGCGACCGTTAAGTTGACCCACCAACGGGGCAACCCCCCGCGTGAGAAACCGGAAACGAGGATCGATAATTTCCTGGACGATGGGTTCCGTACTGGCATAAGCTTTTAAATGCTGGACGTGAGCGCGAACCCCCAACCGAGCCGTACTAAACGAGGCAGGCGCGGTTCCCGTCGCCGACCCCAAACCCCCGAAGTTATTCTGGCTGGCGGTGGTGTTGCCCCCAAAGCGGAGAAAATTGGTTTCCAAGCACATTTGCGCGAAGGCGATATCGTAATTCACCCCCTCGATGCTGGCTTCTTCGCGATAGAGTTTGCCGATATCGGGAAATTGGTTGGCTGCCGCATCGTAATTAGCTTTCAGGAACGCCATCAGTTGCATTTCCGTGGTGTTGCCATGACCCATAATTTTGTCGAGTTGCCCGACGCAAATGGGTAGGATCGATCGAATTACCACCCGGCGATTGGGATTGTCCCACCCCACGGAAACGTTAAACTCTCGCAAATCCACGGCTTTGACGTACACCACGTTGTTGTAGCGCAGGCGGAGAATGTTCTGCCCGGATAAATCGATTCCGAGGTTATCGGCGAGATCCACGGGAATATAGGCATTTCCGTTCACCAACAGCCCCGCTTCCGGGTAAATTTGACCGTTAATATTAATGCCGATTTGGGTGTAGGTGGGAGTGGGGGTTGGCGAGGGAATCGGGGTGGGACTCGGTTCCGGTAGCGGTTGTCCCCGCACCCATGCCATCAAACCGTCGGCAATGCCCAATGCCATATCCTGACGGCGATTTTGCAGGAGATGGCGATCGTCCGGATTGGTGAGAAAGCCTACTTCCAACCACACGGATGCCGGAATCGTCCCCCGACAGAATAGCAAGCTACCCGTCACGGTTTCGGTATCCGGCTTGACACCGCGACTCGGCAGTTGGGGAACGCGACGCAAGAGTGCGGTTAGCACTTGTTCGGCATTGGCTTTGCGTTCGAGGTTATTGGCGATGTAATAAGCGCTTGCCCCTCGGGCGGTGGGGCTGCTGGCGGCGTCGGCGTGAAGTTCTAGGGCAACGTCTCCGAAGCGAGTGCGGGCGTTGATCCAATCGATACTCTGCCGTTCGCTCAAATCATCCGGCACGGCGAGCACTTCGATTTGACGGGCGCGCAATTCGCTGGCAACCAAATCCCGCAACAAAATCATTTCCTGGGCTTCTGTGGTTCCCCCAACAATGCTACCCGGATCTCGTCTGCCGTTTTCAAAGCCACCATGAGCGGCGGATAAAAATACTCGTGACATTTTTTTTGAAGGAGTTCAGGAAGAAAGGCAGAAGGCAGAAGGCAGAAAGTTTAGGTGTGTACAACTAACCACTAACCACTAACCACTAACCAGTTTATTATCCTTTGGGTTGGGAACTTTCTCGGGAGGGGCGATCGTTAAAAAATTGAGAACGGATGCCATTACCCATCACCCATTACCCCATTAATTAAGTTAATTTTTGATGCCGCGTTGCGGGGATGGGGTTCTCGATCGGGTCAATCCCTACTAAAATCTGGATCGAACCCTGTTATGCGCGAAGCCAGTGTCTAATCGATCGGTGTCTCGGCGCTCGATGACCTTACCGGTCTGGGCTGCTCTTTCCCTTGCCACAAACGCGATTCTCAGTGTGACGGTCAGTTTGCTCCTGTTCCGGAACTACGACTGGCAGGGGGCGATGGAAGCTGAAGCCGCCGCCACCTCTGACTTGTCGGTATCCCCCGTCAAGGCAGTGGGAGAGCGGCAAAAACTCAGTTACGAAGAATGGGTTGAGGTTCTCGGACAAGAAGCCCAAGCCATGGCGGAAACCGACCCCGAACGCTTGACGATTTTGGCGGGAGATTCGATTTCCCTGTGGTTTCCACCGGAGTTGCTGCCGCCGGGGACGACTTGGCTGAACCAGGGGATTTCCGGGGAAGTGTCGGATGGGTTGTACCGACGATTGAAGTTGTGGGACGATCTCGATCCGGATGCCGTGTTCGTGATGATCGGGATTAACGATTTGCTGCGCGGTACGGACGATGGCACGATTTTAGATAATTACTGGCGGATCGTTCGCGATATCCGAGAACACCATCCCGAGGCAAAAGTGGTCATACAGTCGATTTTACCTCATGGTGGGGAAGAGGCGACTTGGGAAGGGCGCGATCGTCTGTTGGAAATTCCCAACGATCGCATTCAAGATCTCAATCGCGAATTAAAAAGTTTGGCAGATGCCGAGGGCGCGAAATACTTGGATTTATTCTCGCTATTTGCCGATGAAAATGGCAAGCTTCATCCCGAACTGACCACCGATGGCTTACACTTAAACGAGCGGGGATATTGGGTCTGGAGATCGGCGCTGCAAGTGTACGATCGCTTGGAATTGTAATCCAAGGAGTTCGGGAGAAGAAAATTAAAAATTAAACATTTAAGACTCTCACTTTGCCCCTAACCCCAATGGTGTGTTTCGTTCCTCAACACATCCTACCTACTAACTCATAACAGTTATCAAATGGATACCAAAGCTTTTAAACGCACTCTCCAACAATCGGAAAACTATCACCGTCGCGGGTTCGGACACGAGGCGGAGGTTTCCCAAACTTTAAAATCGGAATATCAAAGCAATTTAATCGGCGAAATTCGCGCGAATCATAATCGATTAAAACGAGGAAACGTGACGATCGTCTTAGCCGAATCCTTTGGCTTTTGTTGGGGGGTAGAACGGGCAGTGGCGATCGCCTACGAAACCCGCCAGCACTTCCCCACAGAACGGATTTGGATTACCAATGAAATCATCCACAATCCCGGTGTGAACCAGCGCTTGAAAGAAATGAACGTGCATTTCATCGAGGTGAAAGACGGTGAAAAAGATTTTTCAGGGGTGAAAGCTGGGGATGTGGTCATTCTCCCGGCATTTGGGGCAACCGTCCAAGAAATGCAGTTTCTTAACGATCGGGGATGTACGATCGTCGATACGACTTGTCCCTGGGTTTCTAAAGTTTGGAATAGCGTTGAGAAGCATAAAAAAGGCGAATATACGTCAATTATTCACGGTAAATACAATCATGAAGAAACCCAAGCTACTAGTTCTTTTGCCGGAAAATATTTGGTGGTTCTCAACTTAGATCAAGCGCAATACGTTGCCGATTATATCCTCAAGGGTGGCGACAAAGCCGAGTTTATGGCGAAGTTTAAAAATGCGCATTCTGCTGGCTTCGATCCCGATCGCGATTTGGAAAAATTGGGAATTGCCAACCAAACGACGATGCTGAAAAGCGAAACCGAGCAAATTGGTAAATTGTTCGAGCGGACGATGTTGCAAAAGTACGGACCCTTGGAACTGAACCAGCATTTTCTGGCTTTTAATACCATCTGCGATGCCACTCAAGAACGGCAAGATGCCATGTTAAATTTAGTGGAGGAAAAGCTCGACGCGATCGTCGTCATCGGCGGGTTTAACTCTTCTAATACCACCCACTTACAAGAAATCGCCATCGAGCGTAACATTCCCTCCTATCATATCGACAGCGCCGATCGCATTGGACCGGGCAATCGCATCGAACACAAACCCTTATTGAAGGATTTAGAAGTTGCGGAAAATTGGCTTCCCGATGGTGAAATTACCATCGGCGTTACCTCCGGTGCTTCCACCCCCGATCGATCGGTCGAAGAGACGATCGAAAAGATTTTTGCCCTGAAAGCGGTGGCTTTGGTCTAAAGATAGGTCATTGGTCATTGGTAATGGTGCGTTTCGTTCCTCAACGCACCCTACCAATCTTACCAACCCCAAACTCCAAACCCCCAACCTCAAACTTATTACTTATTACTTATCCTGGACGATCGCCCGCACCAAAATCGTTGTAATATTATCGTGACCGTTCTCCCGGTTGGCGAGATCGATCAGCCGTCGGGCGCCCAGCTTGAGATCGCTGTCGCGATCGAGAAGCGGTTGTAAGTACTCGATACAGTGCATTTCTAAGAGATCGTCGTCGGTTAACCCGTCAGAACCCAGGACAAATAGCGTATCCTCCTCCAGTTCCAGAAATTGCACGTCGGCTTCCAAGGCTTCGCTTTCCCGCGGTCCGAGGGCTTGGGTGAGTTGGTACGCATTGATCCAACTATAGGCGATCGCCGGATCGACGCCCTGTAAAATCGCCCGAGTGGCAACGGCATGGTCGGTGGTGAGTTGTTGCAGCCCCTTCTTGGCACTGAAACTGTAGCAGCGACTGTCGCCGACATGAGCGATCGCCACTTGGGTATCGCACACCAACACCATCACCAGCGTCGTTCCCATGCGACGGCTGCCTTTGCGGTTTTCCTGTTGGTTCAACTCGTAGATGGCATCGTTCGCCCGTTGCAAGGCTTCCCGAATACTCGTCGCACCGGGCAGTTCGTCCAACCCGTGGGTTTTAAAATAATCTTCGATCGTCTTCACGGCAAGGCTGCTAGCAATTTCGCCGCCGTCGTGTCCCCCCATGCCATCGCAGAGGATGTAGATCCCTTTTGCCGACAACGCGCGATCACTCGGCGTCTCCATCGTCTCGATCTGCGTTCGCGTCGAAAACGTATCTTCATTGTGGCTGCGCTGTTGACCGATATCGGTTTGACCGGCAACCTCCAGCGCCAGCAATTGGGAAAATATTACCGTGGGATCGTCTTCGGGGGTGGAACTCGACCATTCGGTAATTTCCTCTTCCTCTTCGGCGGCGATGCGCTGCAATGCCAACCGCGCCCGATCGATCGTCTCGATTTGTCCCGATGCCAAATTCTTCAACAAGGCGATCATCGACCCGATCAGCGTTTGCCCCGACTCTTGATAGAACAGTTCCCACACCCGTCCCAAATCTCGCAGCGTCGCCGGGTCGGTATCGGGATCGCGATACAGCCGTTGCAAGCACAGCATTTTCCCTTTATCGTCGATGCGGAGGTTGGATAAGTCGAGCAAACTGGCGCGGCAGTCCAACTCTGCTAATGCCAGCCACAGATCCAGCATATCTTCCAACCACGCTAACTTCTGCAACCAAGACACCGAGTTATCGCCCCATCGATCGACCAATAACGGCAACGTCGATCGATCTTTGAGGAGAATCACCGTTTCGTCGTCCGTTTGCCAGCAATCGTGCAAGGGCGGGGCGTTGGACGTCCAATTCGATTGCAGGGTAACATAAGACTGCGCCAGAGGAGGAACGTCGGTTCTCGCTTCGGGAATGTCAAACGGTTGGGCATCCCAAACCTTCAGTTCGATTTCGGGGCAGTCTTCGGTCAAATCGGCACGCAGGGGGGACACCACGCGATAGCGCTGTCGTTCGGGGAGCGACTTTGCCCGAAGATCGTCGAGTGCCAGCGGCGTTCCCTGTTGCCATTTCGCGATTGCCTCTGCTTTAGGGTACACGATCGCCCGCAACAGGGTTCTAACATCGGCACCGCATCGATCGCACTCCGGTCGATCGAATACCACTTCTGCACCGCATTCTCCACAGACTTTATGGGTGAGGGCAACCCCACATTGCCGACAAAACTTGTGGGTATCGGGATTTTTAGACCCACATTCGGGGCAACTCAGCATTCGCAGTTCGACAATCACAGCTTTAATAAATTTAATGTTCTCTCAAATGGGAGTCCGAAGACATCCACGCGCCATCTTTTCTAAGGGTGATATTTCCAATTTAAACGACAGATGCGATAGAGATCTGCTAACTCGATCGCGGTTAAATCTCGCCACTGTCCCGGTTGCAACCCTTTTAACGTTAAATTGGCAGCTTGCGATCGTACCAACCGCAAGGTGGGAAATCCCACTGCCGCCGTCATCCGCCGCACTTGACGATTGCGCCCCTCCCTCAGCGTCATCTCCAACCACGCCGTCGGCACGTTTTTCCGAAATCGGATCGGCGGATCGCGAGGGGGCAGGTGCGGTTCTGCTAGCAGTAACTCCACCCGTGCGGGTCGAGTGCGGTAATTCTGAATCTCGACCCCCTGCCGCAGACACGCCAACGCCGCCTCGTCGGGAATGCGTTCGACTTGCACCCAATACGTCCGCTCTTTGCCAAATTTGGGATCGAGCAATCGGTGTTGCAGTTGCCCGTCATTGCTTAAAAGCAACAAGCCTTCGCTATCGCGATCTAACCGCCCGATGGGATAGACATCCGGAAGGGAAATGTAATCTTTCAACGTCCGGCGAGACTCCTTTGGAGTCGCTACGCGATCGCCCTCGTTGTCGGTAAACTGACACAATACGTCATAAGGTTTATAAAATAAAATCGTTCGCAATTCGGTCATGAAGAATGGGTCGTGGGATTCAAAGGATTTCAGGAGTTCAGGAGACAACGACCAGTTTTCAGCGTTCAGTTGGGTCGGGAGTGCCACCGGAACAAACGCACCATTTCCTACCACAAATCCCGAGCGGGGGGAGCAGGGGGAACTGGGGAGGCTGGGGGAGCAGGGCAGGGCTGTTTCATTTTCAAGGTCAATTGCCCAAAGAAATGGCGATCGTTATCTGATAAAATGATGACGATCGCCAATTTTTTTGTAATAAAAAG
>DVED01000205.1 GCA_015295945.1 Oscillatoriales cyanobacterium M59_W2019_021
TCTGAACGATTTTATCGAATGTCTTTTAAAAATTAACTAAATTTAACAAAAAGGATTTTTTTAGAAAAATCTTTCGAGCTGGAATTGATCCCCCTTACAAAACAGACTTTTGCGCGATAAATAAATAGTTTTGACACCAGTGTGAAAAGGCAATTGATAAAAAGAGATCGACGCTATCGTACAAATTAGTAAAAATTCCCGAATTTACCAGCTTTCGAGGTAATTTTCTCCAGATATTTCTTGGTAAGAAAGCATAGCGTTGTAAATTCAAAACTTGAAAATGGGTTAGTCGTGCCAGCTCGTAAATTTCTCGTTCGGTATAGCAATACTCATGACTCCATTTCTTCATTTTTCTCGCTGCGTATTCGATCCAACTATAACGATTGGGAAAATGGACGCAGAGAAACAAGCCATTGGGTTTTAAAATTCTCCGAATTTCATTCAAGCTATCCACTTCAGTTCCTCCTGTTTCCCGAACGTGTTCGAGAACTCCAATTGAGGAGACGGCATCGAAAAATTCGTCGGTAAAAGGAAGCTTTGTTGGATCGCTCCAATTTCCTTGATAGTAGGTGTATTGATCGGGTGATAATGACTGACAGATTGGCGGTAAATCTTCAAAACCATACCCGCTAGTTTGGCATCCAGCTTTAACCAGGAAATACGAAAAGTGTCCGTTGCCTGTACCCCAATCTAGGACTTTCATGTTGGGGTTAAGATACTGGAGAAACAGGTGATAAATTTTTCGATACTGGTGGGCGCTAATTTGCGTTTGAAACTGATGCAAACTTTGATCAGTTTTAGCAAACTGCATTAAGTCTGAGATCGTCGCATCTAAGTTAATGTTATTTCGGTATATTTTTGAGGATTTTCTTTTATTCATTTCCTTAATTTTGACCTAAATAATTTTCTTTCTGGTTTTTTGGAGAGTTTTAAATCCAAGATTTAAACCACATTCGCAGTTGAAAATTATCTGGAGATAGCGGTAATCCCAAGTAAATCGGCAGCCAAAACCAGAAAGAAATCGCGATCGCTGCTAGAGTTAAACCCCCGATCGTCCGGTAAAGATATCGAGAACTTTGCAGCCACCGATCGACAAACCAAGCGATCGCCAATACGGCAAACACCATCGCTCCCATATACAAATACAAAAACGTACAACGACCAACTTTTGCCCACGGTAGCCAATTTACTGCATAATTAACAACGAGATAGAGCAAAATCCAAATTTCTGATGATTGGCGTAAAAATTGGCGACACTTGGAGATAGATTTTGATCGTTCATTCGTTAATACAATACCTCGAAATATCCATTCTAATATTAGCAGTACAGCTAGAACGATCGCCGCCGAACTCAACCAAAATAAAATTGGATTTCCTAGAAGATGAACGTCGTAAACAATCGACTGTTCTGGATTGGAATTTATCGGTAAGATGGCTGCCTTTTCACCCCCACTTTTCTCGTAAAAATAGCCGATCGGTCGCAGTAGCAGGGGCCAACTGTACCAAGGAGAGCAGTAAGGATGAACGTCTTTTCCAGTTCCCAAACCTTGATGATAAGATAAAATTTGTTGGTGAACTCCCCAAAATGTAGAATTTGAATTTGCGTGTAAATGCGGAATCCAGAGTAAACTGTAAATCAGCGTCGGTACTATTGCAAAATAGATCGAGAATTTCAGCGCCGAAATTTTTGTCAACTTGATAAATGGCAAAAAATTGATAGTTCCTTCCCATCGAGCTAACTCTCGAAACTTAGGCACTATCCACCGACAAATCCATGCCAAACCCCATAAAATATAAATCCCCCCTAAAAATCCCAAACCATTCCATTTAACGGCGATCGATCCTCCCAAACTAATCCCCGCCAATGCCAAACAAACCTCTTTCCGCAGTTTAGATCGATCCAAGGCTACTAAAAACAACCACTGACCCAGCAACCCAAAAAAGACCATATAAATATTAATCAAAGCATAGCGAGATTCCACTAACCAAAGTCCTTCCAATGTAGCTAGAAAACCCGCAATTAAAGCATAACGTCGCCGCCGACTCAGTCGCTCCGCAATTCCGGCAATGAGGAGAGGCACGAACGAGCCGATAAACGCATCGAACCATCGGTAACTGAAAGGATATAAAGCTCGACCCGCAACGTCCGTGGTCGCACTCGCATCCAAGGGAAACAACTGGGATAACCAAATTCCCAACGCAATACAATATTTTCCGAGAGGAGGGTGAGCGTCGAAAAAATCCGTTCCGTCTAAATAATGAACGGCATATTTGGCATAGTAAACCTCATCGAAAACCAGCGTATTAAATCGACTCAATCCCCAAAAACGCAAGCCTAAAGCGAGAATCCAAATACCTAAAAGTCCGATTTGAAATTTAGAAAATCGAGAGTTGGGCGATCGAAAGAATTTTAAAATCACGTTCATATCGCAAAAAAAATCCGCACAAACAGAGATGAAACTCTTTTCCAGAATGTCTCTTTTGTGGAGAAAATTAGGAATACCTGACAATAGCATAAGGGGCATCGATCGAAATCGACACCCCTTGCCATAATACAATTAACATAAGAAAGATAGACTCAGTGCATCTATCTGGGTTTCTTAACTTCCTTTGCCATCTTGCGGAACAAATCCATGCTGCTGTCTACGCGGCTGCTGGAGCCATTGCTGGCAGCCTTTCCATTGCTAGACGAGGTTTCCGACGGCGTAAAGCTGGACTGAGACGTTGCGGTTTTGAGGTCATCGGCTAAGAAATCCGAGGTTGCCGAAACTTGCTTGATGACTTTCATCCCACCTTGAGCGCCATTTTTATACTTGGCGTAGGTACGCTTGATTTGGCGCGAAGTCCGCATATAGTCGATGTCACCGAGGGTTTTCGCCTGGTCGGGGTCGAGGTAATATTCTTCCTCAGACCCACTCTGACTGTTGTTGGAGCCGAACAATCCTAAAAATCGAGCCATTTTACTTGAAGTTCTGTGTGCTTTAGTTGCGTTATATTAAATATTATCAAGTTTTATGAGAATAGGGAAGGGGCATTTCTCAGGAATTGGTGACGTATGATGTTAGGGGTTTGGGGTTTGTCACTGGTCATTTGTCATTTGTCATTTGCTAGTCGCGCTTTCGCGCTTTCGCGTTTACTATCTCCGTGTCTCCCTTCCCCCTGCCTCCCCTGCTACCTCCTGAACTCCTGAAAGGGCTTGCCTCTTTTGTTGGGGTGGGCGTATCATTAAAGATCGTGTTGAATTAATGAGCGCTCATGCCCAAACTGAAAACCCGGAAATCCGCCGCTAAGCGATTCAAGAAGACGGGTAGCGGTAAAATCGTGCGTCGCAAAGCCTTCAAAAACCACTTGCTCGAACACAAATCGACCAAGCGGAAGCGCGATCTGTCTCACAAAGCTGTTATCAGCGAGACCGACCAAGAAAGAGTGGAACTGATGATGCCATATCTCTAGGTCATTTGGAGTTGGGGGTTTGGGGTTTGGAGTTTGTTTTTCTCGACCCTTGCCCATACCGAATTCCTGTCATTCCGGCGATCGCGGGTCGTTATGACCGATGACAAAGAACAAATGACCGATGACTAACGATTTTCTAACTTAGGAGACTTTTAAAAATGACGAGAGTCAAACGCGGGAACGTCGCCCGCCAGCGCCGTAAAAAAATTCTCAAACTTGCCAAGGGATTTCGAGGATGTCTCTCGAAGAAATTCCGCCCAGCCAATCAGGCAGTGATGAAAGCGCTGTGCAATGCGTATCGCGATCGCCGCAAACGCAAACGGGATTTCCGCCGCCTGTGGATTACCCGCATCAATGCTGCCGCCCGTCAAAATGGAATGAACTACTCGAAACTGGCGGGTCAACTGAAAGCGGCAAACATCCAACTCAACCGCAAGATGCTGGCACAGCTTGCGGTTCTCGATCCGGATACGTTTACCAAAGTGGTGGAAGTTGCCAAGAACGCCTAGTCGGCAAGACGCATCGCACCTGAAATCGGGTCGATCGCGCGGTGAGTTCTAAAATGGGTTTATTCTCAATGCTCTCCCCCCGCTTTTCCATCCCCAGATTTTGCCAACGCCTCTGTCTCGGGTTGACCGTCGTGTCGATCTTGGCAGGGGCGCAGCTTTTCGGTCTTCCGGTGTGGGCGGCTTCCCTAGCGGATATCGAAGCGCGGGGTCAGTTAATTGTGGCGGTGAAAGAGAATTGGCGTCCCTTGGGTTTTCGGACTCAAAACGGACAACTGCGCGGACTGGAAATCAGTTTAGCCCGACGGTTGGCGGAAGAATTGTTGGGCAATCCGGAAGCCGTCACCTTTCAACCTGTATCGAATCTCGATCGCCTGCGGGTGGTGGCGGATGGCGAAGTGGATCTGGCAATTGCGGGCATCACGGCAACAGAGTCCCGCACCCGCGTGGTCAGTTTTAGCTCGCCTTATTATTTAGATGGCGTCACCTTCGTTACCTTAGAAACCGAGTTACAAAATTTAAAAGATTTAGAAAGTAGCACCCTTGCCCTCCTCGACGGTTCCAGCACCCTGGCAGCCTTGCGCTATTTCCTCCCCACAGCGCAGTTAGTCGGCGTTGCCTCATACACTGAGGGCAAAGCGCAGTTAGAGGCGGGAGAAGCCAATGCGTTTGCCGGAGATTCCAGCGTATTGGCAGGTTGGGTGCAAGAGTTTCCGCAATACCGCTTGTTGCCTTTTCAACTGTCCGTGGAACCGCTTTGTGTCGCGATGCCCAAGGGGTTACAGTATGATGAGTTACGGCGGCGCGTCCGGGAGGCGATCGATCGCTGGATGGCTGAGGGTTGGCTCTTAGACCAAGCCCTCTATTGGGGATTACCCGTTCCTGACGATCGGCGATCCTCAAACGAATAACCCATAACCAACCCAAAATCACAATAGTTGTGAATTGCGATGGATAATAGTCTAGCAATTGTATACTTTTCAGTTTTAATTGTGTTACTGACAGGAGCGGCAGTTGCCGTTCTGCGACAAGCTTTAAAAACTCGTCGGATCGAAACCCGACTCGCGAAGATTCAAAAAAAAGTCACCAAAGGCGAAGCGACGGCAAAAGACTATTACGAACTCGGGAGTATTTTTTTAGATAAAAAATTGTATACCCAGTCGATCTCCAACCTGCAAAAATCCCTGAAAGCGAAAGATTTAGAAGGAGAAGAAAATACCGCTCTCGTGTACAATGCTCTCGGTTTCGCCTATGCTGCCCAAGAACAGTACGACTTAGCCATGCGTCAGTACAAAGAAGCGCTGAAGTTGCAGCCGAATTACGTGACAGCTTGGAATAACTTGGCATTTGCCTACGAGCGCAAAACGTTAGACGCTCAAGCTCTCGAAGCCTACGAGAAAGTGCTGGAGTTAGACCCCAACAATGCCATCGCCAAAAAGCGATCGGAATCTCTGAGAAAGCGACTTCCCGTTGCTTAATCGCCCATCACCCATTACCCATCACCCATCATGTCCTATCCCAACGCTCCCGATGTCGCTACTGAAAATTACGTCGTTGTCGGATTGGCAACTTGCTTTATCCGCGACGAGGGCGAAGTCAAACAAGTACAAATTATCGAACCCATTCCCTCCGCTGCCTTAGAAGCGTTGCTAAAGGGAACGCCAACGTCGTACCAATTCGCCTATGCTACTACTCTCGGCGCGATTTTGGACGGGGAAACTCCGGTGAAATTGCCCGAATTTCCCGCTGAGGCGCAATTTTGCGATGAATTTGCCTTCCGTGCCATTGCCACCACTCGCACCTACAACAACCGTCCTGCTGCTGCGTCCCACATTCCTCCCGGCACGAAGTACGATGGGTTTAAGTTCTCCCTTGATCGCAAGCGGGTTCTCAATAGCCAAAATATCGTCTCCACCGAAGATAACGTCAAGCAGCACGAATACACCCATAAAGTGCTGTAAGTCTCCAGGGGTGGGCAATTCCCGCCCCACTGGGCAACCCCAAAATAGGGGTTGAACTGGGCGAAAAATATGCTATGATAAGAAAGCTTGAATCGCGGGCATAGTTTAGTGGTAAAACCACAGCCTTCCAAGCTGTTGATGCGGGTTCGATTCCCGCTGCCCGCTTGTTTAAAACAAAATTAGCGTATTTTTTCCTGGGGAGTTCCAGGTGGGTTTGGATTTGGGCTCGGGTTGAAGCACAAAACCCAACAGCCGCAAGTCTGTGTTGGGTCGCTAGCCCCCTCCGGCTTGCGAGGAGGGGGGAACCAGCGGAAGAGGTTTTTTGTTGGAGAGGTTTGGAGAGGGGTCTTCATGGGTTTCCTCCAAATGTCTATTACCCATTACCCATTACCTAATTGTCACATCGGGCAACTCAAGCCTCCCGATTTGTTAGAAAAACGCACATTTTCCCGGTAATCGACGGGGCAGTCGATGACGGCGGGAACGTCTTGTGCCAAGGCTTCTTTGAGAATGGGAATTAAATCGACGGTGGATTGGACGCGATAGCCTTTGAGTCCCATACTTTCGGCAAATTTGACGAAATCGGGATTGCCAAATTGGATGAAGGAAGAATGACCGTAATGGGCTTCTTGTTTCCATTCGATCAAACCGTAACCGCCATCGTTGAAAATAATGGTGACGAATGCCGTTTTTACCCGCAAGGCAGTTTCTAATTCCTGGCAGTTCATCATGAAACCACCGTCTCCGGTGGCGGCAACCACTTTGCGATCGGGATAGACCAATTTTGCCGCCAGAGCCCCCGGAATGGCAATTCCCATTGCCGCAAATCCATTAGAAATAATACAGGTATTGGGGCGATCGCAGTGATAGTGGCGGGCGATCCACATTTTGTGCGCTCCCACATCGGAAATGACGATATCTTCCGGACCCATCACCTGGCGCAAATCGTAGATGATTTTTTGGGGTTTGATGGGAAATTCTTCGTCGTTGGCGTATTGTTCGTAATCGGCGCGAATGTCCGATCGCAGGGCGATCGCGTGGGGATCGGGCTTGTTTTCCCGATCGGCGCGGCGGAGAATTTCTAACAAAGAATCGGAAATATTCCCGACCACTTCCACTTCGGGAATGTAACTGCTATCGATTTCGGCGGGATTGGTATCGATATGCACGATGGGAATGCGCCCTTCAGGATTCCATTTTTTGGGAGAATATTCGATTAAATCGTAGCCAATGGCAATGACTAAATCGGTGTTATCGAAACCGCAACTAATGTAGTCGCGCTGTTGCAATCCCACCGTCCACAACGCTAGGGGATGGGTGTAAGGAATCACGCCTTTACCCATAAAGGTATTGGCAACGGGAATATTCAAGCGGGTAGCAAATTCCGTGAGAGCATCGCTAGCGCGATCGCGAATAGTCCCATTTCCCACTAAGATAATCGGATCGTTCGCCCGAGAAATTAACGCGGCGGCATCGTTTAAACTTTTGTAGGACGCATAGACTTTATCTTGCAGATCTTTTCTCAAGGGCTGTCCTTCAACGGGCATAGCTGCGATATTTTCCGGTAAGTCGATATGAACCGCACCGGGTTTTTCTTGTTGCGATCGCTTAAAGGCTTTGCGCACGATTTCCGGAGTATTGCTGGGACGAACGATTTGGGCGTTCCATTTAGTAACTGGGGAAAACATCGCCACCAAATCGAGATATTGATGGGATTCGATGTGCATGCGATCGGTACCCACCTGTCCGGTAATCGCTACCAACGGTGCCCCGTCGAGGTTGGCATCGGCAACCCCAGTCATTAAATTGGTTGCCCCAGGACCGAGGGTAGACAGGCAAACCCCCGCTTTCCCCGTCAAGCGACCGTATACGTCTGCCATAAAGGCAGCCCCTTGTTCGTGGCGGGTAGTAATAAATTGAATGGGAGAGTCGCGTAAGGCTTCGAGGACGTGAAGGTTTTCTTCTCCAGGCAATCCGAAAACATATTTGACGCCCTCGTTTTCGAGGCATTTGACTAATAATTCTGCGGTGTTCATTATGGAAGGGTAATGGGTAATGGGTAATGGATATCAGTGGTGCGTTCTGTTCCTCAACACACCCTACCTACTAACAACTAACAACTAACCAATCCAAACGGTTTTGGCGTTGACGAATTCGTGAATTCCATGACGTCCTAATTCGCGTCCGTAGCCCGATCGTTTGATGCCACCGAAGGGGAGACGGGGATCGGATTTGACCATGCCGTTGATAAAGACTGCACCCGCTTCTAATTCCGCGACAAATTTTTCTTGTTCTTCCTCAACTGTCGTCCAAGCACTCGCACCCAAACCGAAGGAGGTACTGTTGGCAAGTTCGATCGCCGCTTCGATGTCCGGAACGCGGAATAACAAGGCAACCGGACCGAAAAATTCTTCTTGGTACGCCGGAGATCCGGGGGATAAATCGGTCAAAATGGTGGGAGGGTAGAAGTTTCCGGGGCGATCGTCCAACGGTTTGCCGCCGCACAAAACCGTTGCCCCTTTTTCGATACAAGCACGCACTTGTTGGTCTAAATTTTCCAAAATTCCCGGCGTTGCCAGCGGTCCGACATCGGTGTCTTCTTGTATCGGATCGCCCACTTTTAATTGCTGGAATTTTTCTACTAAACGAGTTTGAAATTCGTCGGCAATTGCCCCCACTAAAATAAACCGTTTTGCCGCAATACAAGACTGACCGTTGTTGAGCATCCGTGCTGTAACTGCTGTCTCTACTGCTGCATCTAAATTGGCACTGGGCATCACTACAAACGGATCGCTACCGCCCAATTCTAGAACGGTTTTTTTGATGTTTTTCCCGGCAGCCGATGCCAAACTCATCCCGGCGGCTTCGCTTCCGGTGAGGGTGGCGGCTTTGACGCGATCGTCGGCAATGATATCGGCAACTTTATCCGAACCGATGAGTAAAGTTTGAAACACGCCGTGAGGAAATCCCGCTTCGGTGAAAATCTCTTCGATCGTCAAGGCACACTGCGGTACGTTAGAAGCGTGTTTGAGTAAGCCCACATTCCCCGCCATTAACGCGGGAGCAGCAAAGCGGAACACCTGCCACAGCGGGAAATTCCACGGCATGACCGCTAAAACCGCGCCGAGAGGTTGATAGCTGACGTAGCTGAAACGGGCATCGGTGCTAATCGGTTCGTCGGCGAGAAATTCCGCCCCGTTGTCGGCATAGTAACGACAAACTAAGGCGCATTTATTGACTTCGGCGATCGCCGATTTGATGGGTTTTCCCATCTCTAAGGTCATGATTTTGCCCAATTTTTCGGCATCGCGTTCTAAAATGTCAGCAGCCGATCGCAATCCGTCGGCGCGACGGGCAAAAGGGGTGCGGCGATAAGCATTAAAAGCGCGAACGGCGCGATCGAGTTTTTCCTCAATTTGGGCATCGGTTAAAGGCTCGAAAGTCTGAAGGGTTTCCCCGGTTGCCGGGTTAATTGTAGCTATACCCATTATCAGCTCCTAGGGATCTAAGGTTAACGCTGAAATTGGAAATGAGAATTTATTCCCATATTCCAGTCTATCTCGCTCGTTGGGAGCTAACTTTATACTTTTGTAACATTCGCCACGGTTGCCGAGTGCCCACCCGATGCCCCCAACCCCAACCCATGAGCGATCCGCATCGTTGCCCCCCTCAACCGAGATTGTCAGTTGTGTACACTAGAAAGCATCGATCGTAATTAACAGTGATGTCCGCACGAGATGTCTTTCACTCGCTCGTTCGTTCGGCTTTAGAAAAGGAGGGTTGGACGATAATCCGAATTCTCGTCTCCACCGACCCAAAACTTATTACTTATTACTTATTACTTCAAATCTCAAACCCCAAACCCCAAACCCCAAAAATATTAAATGACCTCGATCGCTCGCAAAAACCTACTCGAAGATATTCCTCGCTTTATTGTCGCCCAAGCGGGAATTATGTTTGCCGTCAGCTTAGTTACCATTCAAACGGGAATTCTCAATGGCTTTACTCGATCGACTGTTTTGTTAATCGAAGGTTCCGATGCCGATATTTGGGTTGCTTCCGATAAAATGGTGCAATTTGAAATTACCGAGCCGCTGCTGTACGAGCAAGTCAATCGCGTGCAAGAAGTGGAAGGAGTGGAGCGTGCCGAAGCGTTATTTTTGGGTTCGGGACGGTGGAAACCGCAAAAAGGAGAAACCAGTCCGCTAAAATTGGTAGGATTCGATCCGTCGGGCGTCCTCTTCAATCCGGGAACTCTCACTCAAGGTAATATTGAGGCACTGAAACAGCCCTATACGGTGATGGTAGACCAAAGCCGACTCGGTTCGCTAGAATCTTCGGGTGTGGGCGATCGGGCGCGAGTGGGGGATTTACCTGCCGAGATCGTAGCGTTAACTGAAGGCAGCCAGTCGATCGCCGCCAGTACCTTTCTCTACTCTTCCCTCGATACTGCCAACGCTTACGCCAACGCCGGGTTTACCTCCCGCATTAAATGCCAAATCCGACCGGGCGGGGAAACGCAATGCACCAATATTTACGAAAAATTAGACGAACCCCCCGACCCCAGCATCGTCCCGCAAACCCGTCCCCCTGTCGGCAACGACCCGATTACCTACATCCTCGTTAGCGTCCGGTCGGGAGAAGATCTCGCCGAAGTACAGCGACAGATCGAAAAAGCTTTACCGGGAACGGTGGCGAAAACCACGGCTCAGATGTCCCAAATGACCCAAGATTATTGGGAGAAGCGGACGGGGTTGGGATTCGTGCTGGGGTTGGGTGCGGCTGTGGGGGTAGTTGTCGGGGCGATCGTGGTTGCCCAAATCTTGTATTCATCAGTTTCCGACCACTTACGCGAATTTGGGACTCTCAAAGCTATGGGCGCGTCGGATTGGGTGCTGTACGGCATCATCGTCGAGCAATCCCTGTGGATGGCGGTGTTGGGTTACATTCCGGGAATGTTGCTGTGTTGGGGGGTTAGTGCTTGGGCGGCAACCAAGGGAATTATCATCTTGATTTCGCCCCTGTCGGCGGCGGGGGTGTTTGGGATTACGGTGGTGATGTGCGTGGGGTCGGCATTTTTCGCAATTCAGAAAGTCACCCGCATCGATCCGGCGATGGTGTTTAAGGCGTAACTCGAATCATTTAACTTGCCCGAGTGGCGAGTGATGGCTATAAATTCCCAGCGAACACTTGTTCTGCCCGCAATTCTAAATTGGGAAACGTGGGCGATATAATCTGTTCGGTTCCGGAAAATGTACCCACTTCGCGGTATTCTTTTCCGTCTAATTGCAATACCATCACGTTTGATCGCGCGGGGTTGACAATCCAATATTCGGGAATACCTCGGGCTGCATATTGGGCGCGTTTGCTGATGTAATCCCGTTCTTCATTTTCTTTGCCGGGACTGACAATTTCGACGACGAATCGAGGGGGTGGCATATCGATCGTAATGGTCAATCGAGTTTGAGTTAGCTGCCAATGTTCCTCGCGTAGAACGACGAAATCGGGGTAGCGGTTTTGGGCATCGTTCGATCGCAAAACGGGGACTTGCAGTTCGCATTTGCCCAAACTCATAAGTTGAAGCGGGACAATTCCCCGAACGAAAAAGAGGGCGAACAAGTAGCGGGCAATAAAATCGTTGAATCCCGATTCTGGCGGCAAGGGTACTAACGCTCCATCGATTAATTCGTAACGGTTATCGGTATCGTCTCGATAGTTGAGGTATTCCTCAAATGTGAGTTTCTGAGACTGAGCTTGAGTCACGATCGGTCTCCGTTTGCAGATAGCATTATTTTACACAGTTTCCCCAGCAGCCAGGGTGGAATAAACTCATAATTCGTTTAGGTGCGCTATAGAACATTGCGCTGAGCCTTGTAATCGTAAATTTCATCGTAATCCACAGTACCAAACAGTTCCAGAATTTTCAGACATTTGCGACGTTGAATATATTCGCGCAGTGCCTTTTCTAACATTGCCTCAATGCTAGGATGATCCTCTAGCGCCAGGGCTTCTTGAATTAAAGTTTCGTCAATGACGAAGTTGTTAATCATATTGATTCTCTTTTCGATCGGCTATTTTTATCTTAACGCTCCCGACCCGAACGGATTTAGCGCAATCGCGAGGGGATTTGGCAATTCAACTCATTTTGAGTCTGCCCACCCTACTTCTAAGGGGATTATCATCCTGATAGCGAAGACATCGAATCGGCACGAGATATCGTCTTCCCCCCACCCCTTTCGCCCTAACGAACGATGGCACGCCTCCTAAAAAAAGGTTCCCAAGCCTTAAGCCTGGGAACCGATCAGACCCCTCGAACAACGTTTTGGGGTATTATTATTCTTCTCAACCCGAAATTTGGAGAACGCCAACAAGTCAGCCGTCGATCATTAAGATCTCGAAGCTTTGGCATTGCGTTGCACCAACATCAACAACAGATAAATAGCGAGCAAGTAGCCCGCCGCGAAGAGGGGAATCAGTAAAGGCATATCATGGAAGTTCATAGGACGGCCAAAGTGAAGTAGAGTAGCGGGTAGGATGAGGGACGCAAGCAAATCTCAGCACTTGTGTACGAATAGAGAGCCGAATACTTAAAACGATAGATCTAGCTCAAAAAAAGCGCTAGCCCTGATTCGATCCGCGATCGGGTAGAGTTATGAAACCTTGAATGACTAAATTCGTAAGCTCGAGCGATCAACCCAGTTGGGAAAAACCACAAGCTACCCAGTCAGGCAACCAACGGCGCTCGGCTTTATCCTACGTACAGCTCTTCTCAAGCTGTCCTTTAGCACAAGATTCAAGCACGCCAAGCGATAACAATAAAGCTTGGATGGCTCCTCTCACCGTGAATCGCGTCAAATGTATGGAATTATTGCAATCCTTAGAACCTAGTGTAGCACAAGATTCCTGAGTTTTCGAGGGTTTGGGGGGTGTCGCTTTACATTTCTTTAAGATTCGCGATCGTGTCGCTCCCTGTCCCAATTTCCCACCCCTCGAACTCGTGCGAGTCAGTATAAATTGGTAGCCGGTTTGTCAGAAAATTTTGAAGAGAAGATGTAAGGAGATGGGAAAGGCAGAGGGCAGGGGAGGCAGGGGGCGCAGTGACCAGTGACC
Organism: Oscillatoriales cyanobacterium M59_W2019_021; assembly: GCA_015295945.1. Classification (GTDB taxonomy): domain Bacteria; phylum Cyanobacteriota; class Cyanobacteriia; order Cyanobacteriales; family Geitlerinemataceae; genus DVED01. The sequence goes on from DVED01000205.1 coordinate 13,031, forward strand.
AGTTACCCATACCAACCCCAAACCCCAAATGACCAATGACCAATAACAAACTCCCAACTCCCAACTTCAATAAATCCCTGCAAAATAAGGCAACATATGAGGAGAAAGTGCTACCCCGCCAAGCAAAGACGTGCAACTCAAACAGGTTATTATCGCCTATAAAGCCGGAGATTCCCTTAGTAAGCGTTGGGCGCAAAAGTGCGCCCAGCAATTAGAAAGTCGCCAGTGTCAGATTCTCGTCGGACCGAGCGGTCCCAAGGATAATCCCTATCCGGTCTTTCTGGCATCGGCGACTGCACCGATCGATCTAGCTGTCGTGTTGGGAGGAGATGGGACGGCACTGGCAGCCGCGCGGAATCTTGCCGAAGCGAATATCCCCATTTTAGCGGTCAACGTCGGCGGACATTTGGGATTTTTAACGGAACCGTTCGAGGTCTTTGAGGAGAGCGAACGGGTTTGGGAACGACTGGAGAGCGATCGCTTTGCCGTGTTGCGGCGGATGATGTTGCAAGCGTCCTTATTTGAGAGCAATCGCCGCGATTTGCCCCCTGCGAGCGATCGCTACTTAGCCCTCAACGAAATGTGCGTCAAACCCGCCGCGATCGATCGCACCATCACCTCCCATCTCGAAGTAGAAGTAGACGGGGAATTGGTCGATCAATATCAAGGCGACGGGTTGCTGGTTTCGACGCCTACGGGTTCGACCTGTTACACCGCATCGGCAGGCGGTCCGATTATGCACATGGGGTTAGAAGCAATCGCCATTACCCCCATTTGTCCCCTGAGTTTGTCCAGCCGTCCCCTGATCGTCCCGCCGCGATCGATCGTCAGTATTTGGCCCCTCGCCGACCCCGACTTGCACACCAAGCTGTGGATGGATGGCGTCCTGGCAACCACCATTTGGCCCGGACAGCGAGTCGATGTACGGGTTGCCGACTGTCAGGCGCAGTTCATCATTTTGCGGGAAAACTATTCCTATTACCAAACACTGCGGGAAAAACTCCTGTGGGCGGGGGCACGCATCCACTACGCCAACAACCATCGCAATTGATGTCATGGGGGATGGGGGAAGAACCCCGAACCCTTGTAGGGGTAGATTTCTAGCTCCCGTAGTTGTCGGTTAAAGCTGCATCTCCCTAAAGTCGAGACGATCGCACCGCTGCCAATTTGTGCGGATCGATCGAAAAACTAATTTTCCGCGTGAATTGGGAGAGATGGGGGATTTTACACCCTAGCGGCGATCGAGAAAACTTCCCTACTCGGAAGGCTTAGCTTAGAATAAATACAATATATGTAAATTTTCGTAACTTTACGCCTGAGTCGGCCGATCCATGACCTCAGTGACAACCCTATTTTCTCCGGTAGAAGAAGACCTTCGGGTCTTGACCGATAACCTGAAGCAGCTTGTGGGTGCTCGGCATCCGATTCTCTTTGCTGCGGCCGAGCATCTGTTCGAGGCAGGTGGTAAGCGACTCAGGCCGGCAATCGTCCTGTTAATTTCGCGGGCAACCATGCCCAACCAGGAAATCACTCCTCGCCACCGTCGCCTTGCCGAAATCACCGAAATGATTCACACGGCAAGCTTAGTCCACGACGACGTGGTAGACGAAGCGGAAACGCGACGGAGCATTCCCACGGTCAACACCAGTTTTGGCAACCGCGTTGCCGTCTTAGCGGGCGACTTTCTATTCGCCCAGTCTTCTTGGTATCTCGCCAACCTCGACAGCTTAGAAGTGGTTAAATTGCTGTCCGAGGTGATTATGGACTTAGCCGAAGGCGAAATCCGCCAAGGACTGAGCCAATTCGATCCGGACTTGTCCATCGAAGCTTACCTAGAAAAAAGCTACTACAAAACTGCCTCGTTGATAGCCAATAGTAGTAAAGCTGCCGGAGTGTTGAGCGGGGTATCCGCCGAACTCGCCGATCGATTGTACCTTTACGGTCGCCATTTGGGGTTGGCGTTCCAAATTGTGGACGATATCTTAGATTTCACCAGTTCCAGCGAAACCTTGGGCAAACCTGCCGTGGCTGATTTGCGCCAGGGTCATTTAACCGCCCCGGTTCTGTACGCGCTGGAAGAGAAACCCCATCTGGAGGTATTGATTTCCCGCGAACTTACTGAACCCGAGGATTTTGAGAAAGCGCTGGCGCTGATTGAAGAAAGTCGGGGGATCGAGCGATCGCGCGAGTTAGCCGCCCACCATACCGAACTGGCGGTGCAGCAACTCGTCCACCTCCCCGCCTGTCCCCACCGCGACGCATTAACCCAACTCGCCGATTATGTTTTGAGTCGGTTGTATTGAGAAACTTGAGATTTTTTGAATCTCACTTAGATCATCAGTTTATCGGCTTCGGCGATCGTCTTGCCGATATCTTGAAGGGTGGCTCCGGTTGCCAGCATTGCCCGGATTAATAGCTCGATGGAAACAGAAGGATCGCCATTTTCAGCTTTGGCAACGCGCGGTTGACTTGAGTGAATTTTTGGGGCTAATTCCACTTGAGTCATCACTTGTTGTCGTCGTGCTTTCAAGCTTCGACTGAGGGCGAGTTTGATTTCAATGAGAGCATTTTCTTCGGGGGTGAGTTCTAGAAATTCTGCAACCGTACCAATCTTCCAACCTTTGGCTTCTAAGCGTTCTTTTTTCGATCGATCCATAGCTACTCCTGTATATCTATATCGTATTGACTCAACCGCTTTTTACAGTTCTTAATTACTAGGTCGGGTGTGGTTCCCGTCGTCTGATCGAACACCTCGAAAATCAAAATGGCATCGTCATCAATTCGATAGATAATTCTCCAATTTTTATCTGCATCTCGAATGCGTAACTCATGGCAATGCGCTCCAATACTCGGCATGGGTCGCGAGTGGGGTAGTTCTAAATTCTCACCTTGCTGCAA
>DVED01000024.1 GCA_015295945.1 Oscillatoriales cyanobacterium M59_W2019_021
ACTTCCTCGGCAGTAGCTTCGTCGTGCCAGTCTTCCTCCCGAGTTGCCGTTGCGAAAAAGCGATCGAATTCCACCGTCTCCACAGGGGTATCCGGCGGCAGTTCCAGGTGTTGGAGCAAATCTCGGGGGGTGAAACGCTTTCCCGTGAAATTGCCGAGCAGCGAAGGCGGCTTTTCCCAAACAAACGCGACAAAAGGAGAATCCGATTCGCTCGTCCACAGCAAACCCGAAGTTGCCCGTTGTAATTGCTCGATAAGTTCTGAGTCCGACACGATCGATGATTCCAGGAGTTCAGGAGGAAGAAAGCAGTCTTGAGCTGTCTTGAGCCCGGGAGGCAGGGGGAGAGAAGCAACAAACCCCAAACCCCAAACTCCCAACCCCTAATGACAAATGACCGATGACCAATATCAAGGTAGTTCCACCGAAGTAGGTTTGGCAATATGAGGCAATCCCCAGCCCAACTTTTCCCGGAGAACTTGGAAAAACTCCGGGGAACCCAAGCGAATGAGACGGGCATTATAGGGTGATCGCTCGATGCACACCCAATCGTCGGGCATCACGTAACATCCGGCATTACCATCAACCACCATCACCATCCGGTTGGGATGGGCGGGAAAAACGGTGACGGGTTCGGTGTCCGCGAAAACGAGGGTGCGGGACGCCAGGGAGTGAGGGCAAATGGGCATCAACTGCAACACCGGCACCTCGGGGGTAATCACCGGTCCTCCAGCCGAAAGGCAGTACGCCGTCGAACCCGTCGGCGTGGAGATAATTACCCCATCGGCAGCGATATCCACGGGAGCGTGACGACCGATCGCCACCTCGAAATGACACATACTGGTCATCGGTTCGCGGTGCAACACCATTTCGTTGAGACTGAGCGCTTCCCAAATCGTGGTTTTGTTCCGTACCACGCGCACGGCAATGGTACTGCGCTCTTCCACCTGGTATTTCCCCGCCAAAACCGCATCGATCGCCGGATTCAATTGATTGAGATAGGTTTCGGTCAAAAAACCCATGTGTCCGGTATTGACTGTCAACAGGGGTAAATTGAGGGGAGCGACTTGACGGCAAGCCGACAAGACGGTTCCGTCTCCTCCCAGCACCACTCCGAACTCCATCTGTCGATCGAAACCAGGCGGGATCAGGGCATTGATCGGCGTATGGCAGACGGGACTATCCGGTTGGGAATACCCGAGAATTCCCCCCACCCCCGTTGCCGCGCACACCTCCCAACCCAGAGACTCGAGCTTATCGCTGACTTCCTGGGCGGCGCGACAAGCGGCCGATTTGGTATCGTTGTAAATAATGCCGGCTTTAGGCACGCGCTTGAGTCCAATTCGTGAAGTTAATGTAGCACGCTAAGTGCGCCTACGATTTAAACGGGGATCGCTGCTTTGCCTTTTTCCGTTCTTTGGCTTTGGCTTGCTCGTATTCGATCTCTTTTAATTTTTTCATAATCCGATCGAAATATTCTTGCAGATACGATTCCAACGTCGTCGTTTCTTGAGGATCGAGTCCGAAGGTCTGGTAAACTTCATCCATCGGAGCCGTCAGCGGATTGCCCGCCGCCAACACTTCGGCAAATGCCAATCGATCGGCGACGTTCCAACTCCACTGGAAAAACCGAGCGCCCTGACGCACCACTCGCAATACTTCTAAGGGAACCCGCGTCACCTTTGCGGTGCGACCGGACAAGCGCTCGCACAACTGGATGATTTCTTCGCCACTCCACGTCCGAGATCCCACCACGGGAAAAATCTGGTTTTCGGTAGCTTCCACCGACAGGGTTCGCACGGCAAATTTAGCGATATCCTGGGTGTTCATATACGCCACGGGTGCGGTTTGCCCGGTAATCCACACAGTTTGATTGTCCAAAATGGGAATGGCGTACTGACCGATGAGTCCTTGCATGAAACCGCCCAACCGCAAAATGGTGTAGTTGAGTCCCGATTCGGCTAAAAATAGCTCGGTACACCGCTTGATTTCCATGAGCGGCACTTGGGGATATTTATCGTTATCGATGATGGAAAAGAACACGAATCGATCGATTCCCGCAGCTTTTGCCGCCTGAATCAGGGCGACTTTCCCCTCCCAATCCACTTGTTTGACGCTGAGCGAATCCGTTAGCTTGGCGGTGGAGGCATCGATAATTGCCGTCACGCCTTCCAAACAAGGGGGGAGCGTATCTGGGTAGCACAAATTACCGCCCACAAGTTCGGCGCCCCACTCTCTTAAAAATGCCGCTCGCTTGAAGCTGCGGACGAGACAGCGGACGGCGTACCCTTCATCGAGGGCGCGGCGGGCGATTTGTCTTCCTAATGTGCCAGTAGCACCGACAATTAATAAGCTCATTCGGTTTTCTTTCTATTCCTATCCCCCGAATGGGAGATAATGGTGTTCTCTTTTATTAGGGTTTTTGAAAGGCGATCGAGGGGTATCCACAGCTTCGGCGTTCGGGACAACAGCCAGATTGCCCGTTCGCAAAAACAGGTCTCTCTCTACAATGTAAAGTAGATAGATTCCCGCTTCTCGAATGAAGGAGGACAACACTGGGCGCTCCTCCGGCAGGCGAAGGACAAACGAATCCGTCAGGGACTGAAAGTTCGGACTCGATCGCGCTGTCGGCAGATGCAACCCTTTGCATCTCACCGTTCTCCAGATCGACCTCGATCGCTCGCTCCTCTCTCACAAAATGGCGCAATCGGCAATCGAAAGACCGGGTTGGCTGAGAGGGCTGTGACAATTCTTAACGTTTTATAGAATCTTAACAGATAGACTTCGCTTTTTGTCTACTCGGTTTGCCCGATCCAATCCCAATCTCGACAAAATACAGCAACTTTGGCGATGACACCCTCCAAACTCACGACGATTTCCCAGACATCCACCTCAGAGGTCGGTGACCTCCAGTGCGCCGAACGATGCCCCATCGATCTCGACACCGCACGCCAAATTCACCCCAAAGTGATGAACCTCGAAAAATCTCAGCGCATGGCCGAATTTTTTAGTGGCTTGGGAGATGCCAATCGGTTGCGGATTCTTTCGGTGTTGGCAGTCCAAGAACTGTGCGTGTGCGATATTGCCGCAGCGGTGAAGATGAGCGAATCGGCTGTATCGCACCAATTGCGAACCTTGCGATCGTTGCGGTTGGTCGGATACCGCAAACAAGGACGCAACGTCTTTTATTCTTTAAAAGACAGTCACATCCTCAATTTATATCGGGAAGTCGCCGAACATCTCGACGAACCGGAGGATTAGGTAAT